>JBIQJK010000031.1:0-31393 GCA_044507535.1 Planctomycetaceae bacterium
CCAAGGGGCTGGTGCCGCCGCGGCGGCCGTCGGCCCCCACGCTGGGCATGCTGCTGGACGAGTACTTCCGCGGCGTGGAGGTCAAGCCCAGCACGGCGACGACGTACCGGCAGACGCGGCGGTCGCTGGAGGAGCACTTCGGGGAGGCCACCAGGCTCTCGGCGATCACCCCCCTGGAGGCGGACCGCTGGCGGCAGGCGCTGAAGGAGCAGGGGCTGGCGGAGGCGACGGTCAGCAAGCGGGTCAAGACCGCCCGGCAGGTCTTCAAGCAGGGGGTGAGGTGGAAGATGCTCGCCGAGAACCCCTTCCAAGACGTGAAGGCGGGCGTGCAGACCAACAAGGCACGCATGTGCTACGTGGGCCACGACACGGTCCAGAAGGTCCTCGACGCCTGCCCCGACGGCGAGTGGCGTCTCATCGTGGCGCTCTCGAGGTACGGCGGTCTGCGCTGCCCGAGCGAGCACCGGGCGCTGCGCTGGGAGGACATCAACTGGGACACGAACCGGATCACCGTCCGCTCCTGCAAGACCGAGGGGATGGAGGGCAGGGAGTTCCGCCAGGTGCCGCTGTTCCCCGAGCTGCGGCCGCACCTGCTCGAGGCCTTCGAGCGGGCCGAGCCCGGGAGCGAGCACGTCCTCTCGAGGGTCCTGAGCAGCTCGACGAACCTGCGCACCGGGCTGCTCAGGATCATCGCGCGGGCGGGGGTGAGCCCCTGGCCGAAGCTGTTCCACAACATGCGCGCCAGCCGGCAGACCGAGCTGGTCGAGGAGCACCCGCTGCACGTGGTGTGCGCGTGGCTGGGCAACACCCCGGCGGTGGCGCAGGGGCACTACCTGCAGGTGCACGATGCGCACTTCGAGCGGGCGGTGGTGGGGGGGTCAGGGGCGGAGCCTGCGGGGGCCAGCGCGGGCGTCGGCGCGACGCAGACGACGCAAAATCCGACGCAGCATGCAGCCGAATGGCGTCGCACCGGCTCGCAATCACCGACTCGGGCGATCGCGTAAGTGGGCCCGGTGCAAAGAGATGCGGCACCGTGCGAGACGGTGCCGCTTCCGAAAGTGACCCCATGGGGATTCGAACCCCAGTTTCCAGGATGAGAACCTGGCGTCCTGGACCAGACTAGACGATGGGGCCAGCCGGTTTGGGTGTAAATCTAGGCACGCTCCGCCCGGGGCTCAAGGGGGGCGGGCGTGCCGGCGACGGGTCTTCGCCCGGCACTCGCCCGGTGGCCTGAATCGGGCCCGAACCGGGGGCGGTTGGGCCGGGGGCGGCCCTTCCGGGGGGCTTAGACCGCGGCGCCCACCAGGTGCCGCCGCAGGTGGGCCAGGGCGTAGACCGCAGCCTCCGCCTCGCTCCGGCCGACGACCGCGCCGGCGTCCTCCCCCTGGCCTGCCGATCGCCACGACGCCCGGTAGCAGGCGTACTTCGGCTCGTGCTTGACCGTCAGCGTGAATCCCGCCGCGGCGAACTCCTGCGAGATCCGCTCGGTGGTCGGGAACGACCGGCCATCGGTGTGCGAGAGGCAGCCGCGGGTATCCAGGCTCGACCAACCGGTCGCGTACAACTCGTCGATGGCGATGTCCAGACCCATGGCCGAGCTCCAAGAATCAGGGCGAGTGTCAGCCCGCCCCGGGGCCGCCGAGCGGGGCCAATAGGGGGGCGGTGATGGTATCTGGCCGGACCATGGCGAATCTACCAGATCAAGGGGTCCGGCACCAGCACTTCCTCTTCGAGAAGAATGAACTGTTATCGCCCCTAGTGTGGGTGGTGGCGGCGTGTGGTTGGGGACACTCGGGCCGGGGCCGGGTCCGGCGCCCCGCTGACCGGCGCTGCCCGGTGGAGAACGCATGTGAGCAAGCACGACGAGCCGGCGCCGCCGGCCATCGGGACTCTGGGTGAGCTCCGGGCCGCGGGGTACCGCCCCCGCACCGTCAAGCAGGAGCTCCGTGAGAACGTCATCCGCCGCACCGCCGCGGGCGAGCCCCTCTTCCCGGCGATGATCGGCTACGAGGAGACGGTCGTCCCGCAGGTCGCCGCGGCGATCCTGAGCATGCACGACGTCCTGCTCCTGGGCCTTCGCGGCCAGGCCAAGACCCGCATGCTCCGCTCGATGGTGGACCTGCTCGACGAATGGATTCCCGTCATCGCCCCCGGGGCCGGCGGCGACCACCCGGTCGAGCTGCGCGACGACCCGCTCCGCCCCGTGACCCGGGCCGGCCGTGAGGCGGTCGCACGGCTCGGCGACCGCACGCCCGTCGCGTGGATCCACCGCTCCGACCGCTACCTTGAGAAGCTCGCGACGCCGGACGTGACCATCGCCGACCTGATCGGCGAGATCGACCTTGTGAAGTACGCGGCAGGGGTGGGGGCGGCGGGGGGGAAGGGTCTGGCCGATGAGCGGACGATGCACTTCGGTCTCATCCCCCGCGCCAGCCGCGGCATCTTCGCCATCAACGAGCTGCCGGACCTCGCCCCGCGCATCCAGGTCGGGCTGTTCAACGTGCTCGAAGAGCGCGATGTGCAGATCCGCGGCTACGCCGTCCGCCTCGACCTGGACGTCTGCATCATGTTCTCGGCCAACCCCGAGGACTACACCAATCGCGGCCGCATCGTCACCCCGCTGAAGGACCGCATCGGCAGCGTCGTCCGCACCCACTACCCGACGGACAACCGCGAGGCGATGCGGATCACGCGGGAGAATGCGTTCTTGCGGCGGGGGACGCAGTCGCGGCGGCACGATGGCGAAGAGGAAGGGGCCGAGCCGGCGGCCGGCCGGCCGCGTGCCGGTTCATCCGATCTCGCCAAGGGGTGGTCGGAGCCGAAGGCTCCCGAGGTCGTCCTCCCCGAGGTCATGCACGAGATCATCGAGGAGATGATCCGTCAGGCCCGGCGCAGCCCGCACGTGAACCAGTCCTCCGGCGTCTCGGTGCGGGCGTCGATCGCCGCGGCGGAGAACGTCGTCTCCGCGGCCGAGCTGCGGGCGCTGAAGACCGGGGCGGAGCGCGTGGTCGTCCGAGTCTGCGACCTGCCTGCCGTTCTGGCCGCCTGTCGCGGGAAGATCGAGCTGATGCTCGGGGACGAGGGGGAGGGGGCCGACGGCCGCAGCACCGAGGACCGGCTGCTCGAGGCCCTGCTGGGGGAGGCGGTCCGCGCCGTCGCGGGGCGGTGGCTGAACGTCGGCCGGCTCGAAGAGGTTGCCGAGGCGTTCACGGGTGGGGTGCGGATCGAGCTCGGGGACGATGTGCCCGCGGGCGAGGCGGTCGCCTCCATGGGTCACATCCCCGGGCTGATCGACGCCGCGAGGGGGCTGGCGAAGGCGCTGTCGATGAACCCGCAGGACGTCGAGGATGTGGCCTGCTGCGGGGAGCTGGTGCTGGAGTTCCTGTACGTGAACAACCGGATCAGCAAGGTGAGGGGCGGGTACGCGCGGTAGCGGGCGATCCCGTCGCGCCGCACTCTGGGCACGCCGCCCCCGGCGGGGTCGCACGAAGATCGTAGCCGCAGCCGGGGCAGTGACCCGCTTTCGCTCGCCGCCGTCGGATCATGGCACGCGCCTCGACGATCGGTCCCCCGGTGATGATCCACCATGCAGCCGTGTATACCGCGAGGTTCTTGATGAGCCCCGGCCACAGCGGCGAGAACGGAACCGTTCCCTCAAACGGCCGCGAGGTCGGATGCGGCGTGTGCAGCCGCAACAACCCGAAATCACGCGTACGCTGATCGTCGTAGAACGCTCGGCCTCTCGACAGTCCATGCCACGGGAGACCGGCGGAACGGACGCTGAGACCGAAGAGGCCGCCGTCCCGCGCCGCTCATTGTACGATGAGCGCCGTAGATCGACGCGGGCGTCATCGACGTCCGTGGGGCGCTCCAAGTCTGCCACGACTCCCCGTCGGCAGGATCCACCGCTCATCGAACCCGCGCCGGGCAAAGCCCCAGTGGGTCTTGCCCTCCTTGAGCCAGAGCACCCATGCGACCCCGACCGAAGTCACGAGGCTCAGGGCGACGATCGCCGCGTCATAGACGATGCGACGGCGTGTCATTCGGGCAGCATACCGCGCGGGCACGCCGCGAGCACGTTGGCCTTATAGGCCATGGCGGCCGCCATCCTCACACGATCTCCAGCACCTCGAACTTCTTCACGCCCCTCGGCCCGCGCACCGAGATCGTCTCCCCGACGCGGGCCTTGAGCAGCGCCTCCCCCATCGGGCTGTTGACCGTGACCTCCACGTAGTCCCCCGGCATCTCCGCGCTCGCCTCGCCGACGAGCCGGAAGAGCTCCTCCTCGTCCGAGCCGTCCTCGCGCATCTTCACCGTCGCGCCGAGGAAGACCACCCCCGTCCCCTTGTGGGCGGCTTCGTCGATGATCGAGACGTTGGCGAGCCGCTTGGTCAGCCGCTCGATCTCCGCCTCCTGCATCCCCTGCTCCTCACGGGCCGCGTGGTACTCGGCGTTCTCCTTCAGGTCGCCCAGCGCCCGGGCCTCCGCGATCCGGTTGGAGATGACCGAGCGGTTGGCGATCAGCTCCGCCAGACGCTTCTCGAGAGCAGCCTTCTCCTCGCGGGTCACCAGCTCCATCGTGCGTTCCTTTCCTTTCCACCCCAAATGAACCAATCAAACTCCGCTGTCCGGTCCCTGCGTCATTCGGCAAAGAGGAATGCCCCGGCGGCTGTCTGCCGCCGGCCGGCGGCCGCGGCCGCCCCCAGCCCCTCCTCCCCCGGCGGGGACACCCCCGCCACAGCGGTCGCGAACTGTCAATGTAGCCTCTCAGCCCCTCTGGAGCCAGCCCCTGCACGGGCGAGCGCGGCCGCCCAGCACGCCAGGGCCGCCGCGAGGACCAGCAGGATCCCGGCCCAGTGCCAGTCCCGCAGCCCCGTGGTCGGCCCGGTCCACCCCGAGCCCGTCACCGCGAAGACCCCCGTAAACGGGGAGCACGCGTGCAGCCAGGCGAGAGCCCCGGCCCCGCGGAGCGGCTCGATCGCCAGCACCGCCGGCGCCCCGAGCGCGGCGGCGATGCACACGGTCATGGCCGCACCGCGGGCCACGGGCCCCGGCGCCCGCCGGCCCGCGAACGTCAGCGCCAGGATCCCCCCCGCCAGCGCGGCCCACGCCCCGAGCATCGCGGCCACCGCCGCGACGATGTCGATCGGCCACCCGGCGAGCACCACCATCGGCCAGACCACCATCTGCACGGGCGCGAGCACGACGAACAGGTCCGCGAACACCGACCGCAGGGGCCGCCGCTCGGGCGCCGCCTGGCTCAGCCGCGTCATCGGCCACAGCACGCTAATCCCGGCGGCGATCACCACCAGCAGCGTCCGCGCGGCCGGGGAGTAGGTCGTCGCCGAGATCACCGGCAGCCGCGTCAGCCACAGGATGCTTCCCGCCACCGCCGCCAGCACGTACAGCGACCAGAAGAACGCGAAGATCCGCGGTTCGCCGCGCCGGTGCGCCCAGGGATCGACCGGCTTCGCGGGTGTCGTGGCTGTCGCTACGGCTCCGGCGCCCTCCGGCTCCGCGGGCTCCTCGGGCCCCTCCTCACGGTCTTGATCCTCGTACAGCGCTGCCAACAGGGCCTCGCGGTGCGGGTCGTGGTCCGGCGCGATCGGCGAATCCGCATCCCCCGCGGCATCAACATCCGTCCCCACGCCGGCCACCTGCCGCCGAGATGGCGCCGGCGGGGGCGCAAGCGGGTCGAACGGCTCGTCGCCCGCGGCGTGCTCCCGCGAGCCCGGGGCCCCCGACTGCTGCTCCACGGCGGGAGGAGTGGGGGGGGCAGGGGGGCTGGGGGAGGGATCGGGTTGGTTCGGCTCGTCCATCACCGGCCGGACTGTACCGCGCCATCGGCGACGTAGGCGTCCCTGTACCGGATGTCGAGGTGGGTTTGCCCGGCGTCAATCCACCCGTGCTGCGCGATGATGTTGTCGAGGTGGCGCAGCTTCATCGCCGTCGTGGCCTCCCCCGGCAGCGAGGCGTCCACCGGCCCGCCCCAGCGGATCCGGCCGCCTGTCTTCTTCGCCACGATCGTCAGCTCGCGCCGGTTCTTCGGCAGGTAGTCCGAGACGTCGATCGCCGCGACCTGCTTCGACCACGGGCGCGATTGCAGGGTCGCCAGCAGCCGCAGCCCCGCGTGGACGTCGGGCCCGGCCCAGACTTCCCCCAGCTGGCTCGGCCGCCCCTGCGACGCCCCGACGATCACCGGGAACCCGGAGGTCCCCGCGCCGTAGGGCATGTCCAGCAGCTCGCCGCGGTAGGTCACGAGGTGGTCGGTGGTCCCGTCGCGGACGGCCGCGAAGGGCACGCGCCACTTTCCCTCCACACGCACCACCCCCGCGCTCTCCCGCCGCAGCACCGGCCCCTCGGCGAACCACCCGGTCCGCGCGATCGCTTCGCGAGCCTGCGCGAGGGACTTGGCGTCGAACGGGTCCGCCGTCAGGCGGCTGAGCGCCAGCGCGGTGAGCTGGTGCTGCGTCTTGGAGTCGAGCCACGTGCCGCCCTTGCTCTCGCCGTTGGCGCCCGCGGCCAGGGGCGGCCAGTCGAACTTCACGCTCACCGGCTCGCGCACGACCTCCGCCGCTCGCGCCCGCAGCGCGCCCCGTCCGGCGACCAGCCCGATCGCCATCGCCAGGAAGAGGACCACCGTCGTGGTCGTCGCCATCACCCGCGCGACCTTGGCCGGCTCGGGGAGCCACGCGCGCCGGTCCGCCTTCTTGCTGTTCTTCGATTTGCGTGCCATGTGGTCGGAAATAAAGAAGCAGTGGGGGGTGAGAAATGCGGAAAGCCGGCGGGCTCAGCCGGCCGCGGCGGCCGCGTCGCGCACCGCCATGTCAACCAGCCTGGTGCACAGCTCGGGCAATGGGATCCCCGCGTGGGCCGCGGCCATCGGGACCAGCGAGTGGCCCGTGAACCCCGGCAGGGTGTTGATCTCCAGCAGCCAGGCTGTTCCCGCAGCGTCGAGAATGAAATCCGCCCTCGCCAGGTGCCGCACGCCCAGCGCTCGGGCCAGGTTCGCGGCGTGCCGCTTGATTGTCTCCCCCACCCCCGCCGGCAGGTCGGGGTCGAGAATGTAGCGCGTGTCGTCGCGGTGGTACTTCGCCTCGTAGTCGTACAGGCCGTCGGCGGGCTTGATCTCGATGACGGGCAGCGCGGCCCCGTCGAGCAGGCCGACGGTCAGCTCCCGCCCCCGGATGAACGGTTCGACCATGTACGCCCGGCGGACGCCCCGCGAGAACTCCGCCGCGATCTCCACGCGGGCCGCGGCCCACTGCCGGTCGTCGCGGCAGACGTACAGCCCGATCGTGGACCCTTCGTGCACGGGCTTGACGACCACGGGGAACGCGATCGGGCAGACCGGGTCGCGCGGGTCCAGCGCGAAGGTGACCGTCGTCGGGATCCCCTCGCGCAGCGCTGTGAACTTCGTCGCGACCTTGTCCATCGCCCACCGCGAGGCCGCCGCGCCGCTGCCGACGAAGGGCCGGCCATCCGCCTCCAGCAGGTCCTGCAGCGGCCCCCCCTCGCCCCACCCGCCGTGCAGGACCGGGAAGACGACCTCCCCCGGCAGGGCGGCCAGCTCCGCGCCCGTCAGCCGGTCGATCGTCCGTCGGTGCACCTCGAACCGCCCGGTGGACTCGAGCGCATCGCCCACGGCCGTCGCGCTGGCGAGGGACACCTCGCGCTCCGCATCCGGCCCGCCGCCGAGCACCAGCACCGACGCCCGCTTCCCGCTCACATCTCCCTCCGCCAGATGACGACCTCGGTCTCCAGCGTGACGCCGAAGGTCTGGAGGACCTTGTCCCGCACGGCGTCGATCAGCGCGATGATGTCCGCCGCGGTGCAGCCGCGTCGGGCCGTGAAGAAGTTCCCGTGCCGCTCGCTGACCGTCGCCCCGCCGACGCTCATCCCCTTGCACCCGGCCTTGTCGATCAGCATCCCCGCCGAGACCCGCGCCCCCGCCGGACCGATGTGCGGGATCGCGTGCTTCAGCGTGGGGTTCTTGAAGACGCACCCCGCGGAGTTCTCCGCAAGGGGCTGTGACGTCTTCTTGAAGGCCATCACCTCGCGCAGGCGTGCCCGCAGCTTCGCGGGGTCGTCCCGGCGCAGCTTCAGTTCTACCCCCGTCACGATCACCCCTCCCGCCCCGCCGAGCCCCGACCGCCGGTAGCCGAAGTCCACGGCGTTGCGGCTGAAGGTCACCGGCACGCCGTCGCGGTCCAGCGCGTGCACCCTCGCCACCACGTCGCACAGCTGCGCGAACGTCCCCCCGGCGTTCATGACCACCGCCCCGCCCATCGACGCGGGGATCCCGCCGAGCCCCTCCAGCCCCCCCAGCCCGCGCCGGACCGTTTCGGTGATGAGCTTGGGCAGGTTCGCCCCGGCCCCCGCGTTGACCCGCCCCGTCTCGTCGTCGATCTCCACCCGCCCCAGCTCCCCCTTGTCCATCGTCACCACCAGCTCGCCGACGCCCTCGTCGCCCACCAGCAGGTTCGCCCCGTCCCCCAGCACCCGCAGCGAGCGGTCGATCTCCAGGCAACGCCGCAGGTCGTCCACCGTCTCGACGCGGGCCAGCCGGTCCGCGCCGCCGCCGACGCCGAACCACGTCGGGATCGCGGCGTTGGGCTCGATGATCAGTTCGGAGAGGTTCGTGGGCATGGGGGACATCGCAAAGCGCAAAGCGGAGAACGCAACTCAGGACGACACGGCTCGATCGCTCAGCTCTTCATGTGCGCTTTGCGTTTCCGCTTTGCGCTTCCAAAAACCCCCTCGCCACCGTATCCACCGGCCCCGCCCCCATCACCACCAGCAGGTCCCCCGGCCGGCACACCACCTGCAACTGCTCGATGATCGCCTCGAACGGGTACAGGTGCATCGCCTGCTGCCCCTTGGCCCGCAGCCGGTCCACCAGGTCCGCGGCGGAGACCTTGTGCTTCTCCGCGATCGAGTCCCGCACGAAATAGATGTGCGGCACGATCACGATGTCCGCCGCGCTGAAGGCCGTGGCGAACTCCTCCAGCAGGTGCCGCGTCCGCGAGTGCTGGTGCGGCTGGAAGACGCAGATCAGCCTCCCGCCGCCGGTCTCCGGCTTCTCGAAGTCGCGCAGCGCCCGCAGCGTCGTGTCGATCTCGGTCGGGTGGTGCCCGTAGTCGTCGTACACCTTGACCCCGCCGCACTCCCCCAGGTACTCCGTGCGCCGCTTGAGCCCGCGGAACTCGCCCAGGCTCGCCCCCACCCGCGCCGGGTCCGCCCCCACCAGGCACGCCAGCGCGCACGCCGTCGCCGCGTTCATCGCGTTGTGCTCCCCCGGCAGCCGCGTCACCCACGCCGCGACCAGCCCGTGCCCCTTGCGCACCAGCGCCGTCTCCCGCGTCGCCGGGTCGTACCGCACCGACCAGTCCGCCCCCGGCGAGAACCCGATCGTCTGCACGTCGCACGCCAGGCCCGCCGTCACCTCCCGCCGGTGCGCCCCCTTGTCCGCGATCAGCAGCACGCCCCCCTCCTCCGCCGACGGGACGAGCTTCGCGAACTGGTGGAACGACTCCACCACCGCGTCCAGCGACCCGTAGATGTCCAGGTGGTCCGCCTCCACCGCCGTGACCACCGCCACCCGCGGCCGGAAGTTGTGGAACGACCGGTTGAACTCGCACGCCTCCGCGATCAGCAGCCCCGGCTCCCCCGCCAGGTCCCCCGTCGGGATCCGCGCCGCCCCCAGCCGGAAGCCCGCCCCCGCCCTCCCACCGGAGCCCCCGCTCGCGGCCAGCTGCGCGCAGCTCGCCCCGACGATCACCGTCGGGTCCAGCCCCGCCTCCGCCAGCGCGACCCCCAGCATCGCCGTGGTCGTCGATTTCCCGTGCGTCCCCGCCACCGCGATCCCCGTCGTCCCCACCATGCACCGCCCCAGCGCCTCCGCGTACGTCAGGTGCGGCACGCCGCGGCGGTCCGCCTCCAGCAGCTGCGGGTGGTCCGGTTTGATCGCCGCCGACGCCACCACCAGGTCGCACGCCTCGGGCAGCCACGCCCGCGACTGGTCGAACCCAACCTCGATCCCGTCCGCCGCGAGTCCCTCGGTGAAGGGCGACTCGTACATGTCGGACCCGGAGACCGCCGCCCCCCGCGCCCGCATCATCCGGGCCAGGCCGCTCATCCCGCACCCGCCGATCCCGATCAGGTAGACGTGCTTGCCCGTCAGGTTCAGCCCCTCGCCCGCGACCATTCCCCCGGCGGCGCGCCGCGCCGGCGCGGCCATCGGCAGCGGCTCGGGCGGAACCGGAGGCAGGGCGGCCGCGGCCGACGTGGCGGGGACGACCGGAGACGGATCGGGGTGGCCGAGGGGCATCGTGCAGAGCGTATCGGCCGCTTGGCTCGCGCGGCGTGAGCGGACCGGCTGGCTACCCCTGAAGGGCACACGGGAGGGGCGTGTTCGTGCACCGGGGCGGCTAGTGTTGGGGCCAAGCCAGCACAGGAACCCGGATGACCCCGCCGCCCCCCCCGCCCCTGCCTTACAAGATCGCCTGCCTCTGCGACCTCCGCGACAGCCGAGGCCGGATCCTGCTCCTTCGGCGTCTCAAGGCCCCCAACCAGGGCCTCTGCTCCCCAATTGGCGGCAAGCTCGACATGACCACCGGCGAATCCCCCGCCCAGTGCGCCCGGCGGGAGATCCTCGAGGAGGCAGGGATCGACGTCCCGATCGAGCGCCTGCACCTCATGGGCCTGATCGCGGAGACCGCCTTCGAGGGGCGCGGCCACTGGCTCCTCTTCTACTACCGCGTCCTCGGCCCCGTTGAGGTCGAGCCCCGCGAGATGCGCGAGGGGAAGCTCGAGTGGTTCGACCCCGACGAGATCGATGCCCTCCCCCTCCCCCAGACCGACCGCCGCATCATCTGGCCGCTGGTGAGGCGAGCCGAGGCCCGCACCCGCAGCGGCCCCGGCGGGGAGGCCCGGCCCGGCTTCTTCGCCGTTCACATCGACTGCACCGGCGGCGACGACTGCATGACCTGGACGATCGAGCAGGAGGAATAGCGTGACACGGGCCTCCGGCCCCTGCCTTCCCTCTTCCCCGATCCTCTCCGTCCCGCCCCTGGGTGTGCGGTGTTCGCGAGTTCCGCGTCACACCAATCTCCCCACCCATACTCCCACAAGAAACAGCCCGATCCCCAGCACGTTCTGCGCGGCGATGTTCCCCGCCGCCGCGAGCCATGCCCCGTCGCGGATCAGCTGCCCCGTCTCGAACGAGAACGACGAGAACGTCGTGAACGCTCCCATGAACCCGACGAGGAGCACCTGCCTCGTCTCCGGCGAGATCACCGCCCGCTCCCCCGCCAGCGACCAGATCACCCCGAACAGGAACGACCCGAGCGCGTTGACCGCCAGCGTCCCTACCGGAAGTTCCGTCCCTGCGAGTTGATGGGCGGCTCCATGGAGCCCGAATCGTGCGAGGGTCCCGGCCGCGCCGGCGAGGGCGAGCATGAGAAGGTTCATGAGTGGCAACTTTCATTGGATGGGCCGGCCCGTCGCGGCGTCTCTCGCCCGCTCCTGAGATGGTCCCGCCCCCTGATTTCAGGCGGGCTGAAGGCGTGCTCGGGTGGGTCCGGCGGGTGGCGGATCGTACTGTTCCGTGGAGCAATCGGCTTGGGCGGCGGATCGTCCCCCCGCCGATGGACGAAGATGTACCTGGGGGCCCGCCGCCGGGCGGACCCGGTGAGCGGGCCTACAGAGAAAGGATGATGCGGCCGGTCCCAAGGCCCTATCTATAATCGAGCCCAGGAGGCGTGTAGTGACGGTCCGGAGAGGAGCCAGCACCATCAGCCCGACGCGGTCCCTGGTCCGATTTGCCGCGGCCCTCGCGGCGCTGGTGCTCTTCATCCTCCCCTCGCTCCCCACCGTCTCGGCCGCGGGCCTCTTCCAGGCGTCGGGCGCCCAGCCCGCCGCGCCCGGGCCGGCCCCGGCCATCCCCGCCGCCCGTAAGGCCAAGAACGTCGTCATCATCACCATCGACCGGGTGATCGACCCGCTGATGGCCCGCAGCGTCGCCCGGCGGATCGAGGAGGCCGAGGCCGCCGGGGCCGACGCCCTCGTCTTCGAGCTCAACACCCCCGGCGGGGACCTCGGCGCCGTCCGCGAGATCTCCGCGATGATCAAGCGGTCCAAGATCCCCAACACCGTCGCCTGGGTGAACCCCACGGCCTACTCCGGGGGCGCGGTCATCGCGCTGGCCTGCCGCGAGATCGTCGTCTCCGACCAGGCCGCCATGGGCGACGCCGCCATCGTCGCCATGAGCTTCGGCTTCCTCCACGAACGCCTCGGCGAGACCGAGCGGCAGAAGTTCCTCGGGCCCCTGCTCCTGGAGGTCGTCAACTCCGCCCGCCTCCGCGGCTACGACGAGCGTCTCGTCCAGGCCTTCATCAGCCGCGGCGTGGACCTCGTCCTCATCCGCAACACCCACACCGGCGAGCAGCTCTTCATCTCCAAGGACGAGTACCGCCGCCTCTTCGGCGAGGACCCGCCCACCGTCGCCCCGACCATCCCGGCCGCCTCCGGCGGCACCCCCCACAGCCAGGAGACCGGCGGGGCGGCCCCGGCCCGCGACGAGGGGCAAGTCGGCGGTGCCCGCCGCGCCGCCTCCGCCCCTCCCTCGATGCTGCCCGCTCCGGGCGACGACACCTTCGAGCCCGCGATCCCGAACCTCCCGCAGGAGGTCGTCTCCGAGGTCCGGGCCCAGCTTGACCGGCCCAGCCAGCGTCCCCAGATCACTCCCCAGACCGCCGACCAGTGGGTCTGGGTCGAGAACGTCGCCAGCGGCGAGGGCATCCTGACCCTCTCCACCGACCTGCTGCTCCGCTACCGCCTCGCCGCGGAGGAGATCAACACCGACGAGGAGCTCGCCACCTTCTTCGGCGCCCAGAACCTGGCCCGGCTCAACGAGACCTGGTCCGAGCGCATGGTCGTCTTCCTCACCAGCACGCCGGTCCGCGGCGTGCTGATCGTCGTCTTCCTCATCGCCCTGTTCATCGAGATGACTCACCCGGGGCTCATCCTCCCCGGCACCATCGCCGCCCTGGCCCTGGTCGTCCTGATCGCCCCCCCCTTCCTCAACAACATGGCCTCGTGGTGGGAGATCGCCGCGATCCTCGCCGGCATCGCCTGCATCGCCGCGGAGATCTTCATTCTCCCCGGCTTCGGGGTCTTCGGCGTCCTGGGCATCGTCCTGCTCTTCGGCGGCCTGCTGGGCACCTTCACCGGCAGCGACGGCCTCTTCCCCGACTCCCCGCAGGGCCAGCAGGACCTGATGTACGGCGTGGCCACCCTCGTCTTCTCCACCGTGACCGCCGGCATCCTCGGCTACGTCATCGTGCGCCACCTCGGCTCGCTCCCCATCGTCGGCCGGATGGTCCTCCAGGACGAGCCGACCGACGACGAGTCCTCCGGCGGCCTGCTCGAGGCGATGGACCCGACCCCCGCGCTCGGCGTCAGCGTCGGCGCCGAGGGGACGGCCCTGACCCCGCTCCGCCCCGCCGGGCGCGTGCAGATCGGCGACGAGATCATCGACGTCGTCGCCGAGGGCGGCTTCGTCCCCGCCGGCGCGACCGTCCGCATCATCTCCATCAGCGCCTTCCGCACCACCGTCGAGCGAGCGGGTCCCCCCGATCGTGACGGCGATGGCCTCCGCCCCGACGCCGAGCCGGGGACCCAGCCGGGCGCAGGGGACCCCGTCGCATGAACGAGATGCTCCTCCTGGGCCTGGGCCTGCTGGGCCTCGCCCTGATCCTGATCGTCATCGAGGTCTTCGTCCCCTCCGGGGGCGTGATCTCCCTCGTAGCCGCGGCGGTCGCCATCACCGGCGTCGTCGTCCTCTTCCGCGTCAGCGTCGGCTGGGGGCTCTCGGGCGTCCTGACCCTGCTGATCCTCGGGCCGCTGACGGCCTTCTTCGCCCTCCAGATACTCCCGAGCACGCCGGTGGGCAAGAAGCTCCTCTTCGGCGAGGCGGGGCAGGAGCAGCCCGTGCTCTCCGACGGCGCCCTCCACGTCCCGGAGCACCTCGTCGGCGCCGAGGGCGTCGTGGTCACGGAGCTGCGCCCGGTCGGCGAGATCCGCGTCGGCGACGAGCGCATCGACGCCGTCTCCGAGCACTCGTTCATCAAGGCCGGGGCGAAGGTGCGCATCACCGCCGTGGAGGCCAACCGCGTGCGGGTCCGCCCGATCGCCTGATCGCCCGATCGATCCGCCTGTCCACATTCCCGCGCCGCCCGGGGCCGCCGCGCCCTCCGGCTATACTCCCCGTGCGCCGGATGACGACCCCGCGCGGGCTCGGAGCCCGCGTAGGCCCGCGGGGGGGCCGGCGGACGGGTGCCCATTATGCCGCCAGTTACCATCGCCATCCTTGTTGTCGCGATCGTCATCGCGCTGGTCTTCTTCGTCATCATCGGCCAGTTCATCACGCTCTACATCCAGGCCCTGTTCAGCAACGCCAAGGTCGGGATGATCGAGCTCGTCGGCATGCGGCTCCGCAAGGTGGACCTGCGGACCATCGTCCTCAGCCGCATCCGCGCCGTGAAGGCCGGACTCCACGAGGTCACGACGGCCCGGCTGGAAACCCACTACCTCGCCGGCGGCGCGGTCCCCCGGGTCATCTCGGCCCTCATCGCCGCCAAGGGCGCGCGGATCCCGCTGGACTGGGACACCGCCACCGCCATCGACCTCGCCGGGCGCGACATCCTCGACGCCGTGCAGACCTCCGTGAACCCCAAGGTCATCGACTGCCCCAGCCAGACCAGCCCCCGCGCCACCATCGACGCCGTCGCCCAGGACGGCATCCAGCTCCGGGCCAAGGCCCGCGTGACCGTGCGGACCAACCTCAAGCGCCTCGTCGGCGGCGCCACCGAGGAGACGATCATCGCCCGCGTCGGCCAGGGCATCGTCTCCACCATCGGCTCGGCCCTCACCCACAAGCAGGTCCTCGAGAACCCCGACGAGATCTCCAAGAAGGTCATGGACTCGGGCCTCGACGCCGGCACCGCATTCGAGATCCTCTCCATCGATATCGCCGACATCGACGTCGGCGACAACATCGGCGCCAAGCTCCAGCAGGACCAGGCCGAGGCCGACAAGAAACGCTTCCAGGCCGAGGCCGAGAAGCGACGCGCCCTGGCCCTCGCCCTCGAGCAGGAGAACCGCGCCAAGATCGAGGAGAACAAGGCCCTGGTCGTCCTCGCCGAGGCCGAGGTCCCCAAGGCCATCGCCGAGGCCTTCCGCAGCGGCAACCTCGGCATCATGGACTACTACCGCCTCCGCAACCTCCAGGCCGACACCTCCATGCGCTCCGCCATCGCCGGCGACGGCGGCAACTCCGCCGGTCGCGTCGGCGGCGAGTAGCTCCCGCCCGTCCACGCGGCGCCGCGCCCCTGACCACATCAAGAGCCCCGGGTTCCACGCCCGGGGCTCTTGTCGTTTCTCCCTGGCCGATCATCCGCCGGCGGGCTCACCCCTCCCCCGCCGCCCGCCTCAGCAGCGACCGGACCCCCACGAACAGCCCCTCGTCCGTCGTCGTCTCCGTCCCAGCCGATCGGGCGGATCCGGCCTCCGCCTCCGCCTCCGTCGCCGCGGCCGCCAGCTCCGCCCAGCGCACGCTCGTGTTCATCCCCGTCTCCAGCCGCCGCGTCGCGCCGATCCCCGTCGTCGTCCTCACCCCGGTCGTCCCCATCCCCTGCCCGATCAGCTCCCACGGCTGGGGCGCGGGGACGCCGTCGAGATAGAAGACCGTCCCAGCCGGGATCTCCGCCACCGCGCCGCCGTTCATCGGCGCGTACGACGACCGCGGGAAGACCGCCGTGATCCCCCCGCTCCGCCGCGCGAACTGCCCGCCGGGGAGCTGGTACACGTTCGAAAAATCGTCGCTCAGCCGCAGGTCCACGCTCAACTCGCGCAGGCTCATCCGAAGCGGGTCGGTGTCGCCCACCATCGGATCGACGCGCCGGAACGACGATGGGTCCTGCATCGGCGGGCCCACCGGCCGGATCGCCGGTTGCGCCCCCGCGTGCACTGCCAGCGTCGCGGCCGCCGCCGCGCCCAGCCCCCGCCGGATGCCGCCGCTGCCGACTCGACTCTCAGCCTTCACTCGTTCCGCCTTTCTCACCGGAGCACGATCTCGAAGGGCACCACCAGCCCCGCACCCGGGTCCGCCGGGCCCAGCGCCTCCAGCGCCTTCCCCTTCGCCCGCCAGCTGAAGACGCAGTTCAGGATCGGCTCATCGATCATCGTGAACCCGGTTGGCTTGACAAACTCCACCTCCGTCACCCGCCCCTGCCGGTTGAACGTCGCGAGCACCCGGACGCGCCCCGGCGGCGCGATCACCTGCGAGTAGAGGCTCATCCTCAGGCGCCGCGTCTCGATCTCCAGCCCCTCCGCCGCGGCCGGCCGCCCTGGTTGCACCACGACCGGCTTCTCCAGCGCGACCGGGGTCGACTCTCGCGGGCTCCGCTCCGCCGCCGGATCCATCGGCATCGGTGCCGCCGCTGCGGGCGAGGGCGCCGCCGCGCCGGCCGCCGCCTCCGCCCGCTCCGCCTCACGCTCGACCTCTACCTCTACTGGCGCCGCCTCCGGCCTCACGGCCACCAGCCCCTTCAACACCGCTTCGACCACCGGCGCCGCCCGCTCCAGGATTGCCTCCGCCAGCGCGAGCGGGTCCGCCACGGGCTCAGGCGCCGGCTCCGCCACCACCACCGCGGCAGCGATCTGTTCTCCCTCGGCCTCGGATTTGGCCTTGGTCTGTTCGGTCTCCTGCGCGCTTTCTGCGTGAACCTGGGCGATCTGGGGCGGCGGCGACGGCGCATCCCGAGTCAGCGAGGGTTGTTCCGTGTCCGCCTCCCGAGCGGAATGCGGCGTGGGAGTCTCGAAGCCGATCCACGTGATCGTGGCCGCGTTCGACCGCTCGATCCCCAGTTTGACCCTCGACTTTTCCGGCTCGGGAACGACCGGCGGATCTGGCGCCAGAGCCTCCCCTGTTTCAGGGGATTCCGAGGGCGACACTCCGGAGCTCCCCGCGATGACCACCACCGCCGCCGCGATGTGCAGCAGCGGGCTGAGCCCCAACGCGAGCCAGAGTCGTCCGGAACCTGCGGACCGGCCCATACCCAACCGTAGTCACCCCTCCGGAACCTCGTCTGCGGGTCAGGTCGGGTCCTCCAAGTGCCGATAGCCAGGGTCCCCAGGCCCCGCGGAAGCGGGGCGGGCCCCATGATGGATGGGAGAAGGAGGGGGGGCGCGGGAGGCGACGGGCCCCACGCGATGAAACGATTGCCCGATACACCGGGCGGGTTCCCAAGGAGAATCTCATGACGAATCGGTGGCTGACAGTCAGCGCGGTGCTCGCGGTTGCGGGTTGCGCTGTCGCGCAGGATCAGAGCAACGCGAGCCCCTCCAAGGCGGGCCAGCCGCCGGTGGCCTCCCAGACGGCCCCCCAGTCCGGCCAGCAGGCCCAGCCCTTCGTGCGCCCGGACTACATGCCCCAGCTCATGGTCGGCGACAAGGCCCCCGCCCTGTTCATCGACTCCTGGGTCAAGGGCGAGCCCATCACCGGGCTGGAGAAGGGCAAGGTCTACCTCGTCGAGTTCTGGGCCACCTGGTGCCTCCCCTGCCGCGAGTCCATGGACCACCTCACCCACGTCCAGGCCCGCTTCAAGGACCGCGGCCTGACGGTCGTCGGCGTCTCCAGCAGCGAGCGCAACGGCCTGGAGGACGTCGTCCCCTTCGTCAGCGAGATGGGCGACAAGATGGGCTACACCGTCGCCTGGGACGACAACGGCAAGACCGACGCCGCCTGGCGCAAGGCCGCGGGCCAGACCGGCATCCCCTCCGCATTTATCGTGGACCGCGAGGGCTTCATCGCCTGGGTCGGCCACCCCACCTATCCCGCCGGCGAGATGGACGAGGTCCTCTCGCAGGTCCTCTCCAACACCTTCGATCTCCCCGGCGCGGCCGACCGCGAGCGTGCCGGCGTCGAGATGATGCACCGCGCACAGCTCCTCTGGAGCGAGGGCGAGCAGCGCCTCGCCCTGGAGGTCCTCGGCGGGCTGGTCACCCTGAACCCGAACCGCTACTCCAGCGCGGCCCTCCAGAAGATGCAGGGCCTGCTCGTCCAGCTCAAGGACACCGAGGCGGGCTACGCCTGGGCCAACGAGCTGATCGACACCTACTACAACAACAACGCCGGCGTCCTCACCGAGATCGCCTGGACGATCCTCGAGGCCCCCGGGCTTGAGCAGCGCGACCTCTCCATCGCCTTCCGCGCCGCGCAGCGCGCCTTCGACCTCAGCAAGGGGAACGATCCCGCCGCGCTGGACACCCTCGCCCGCGTCCACTTCGCGCAGGGCAACACCGACGAGGCTCTCGCCCTCCAGACGCGGGCCGCCGAGCTCGTCACCGACGGGCGTCTGAAGGACCTCGTCAACGGCCGCCTCGAGCAGTACCGCCAGGCCGTCGTTGAGACGAAGTAACCCGCTCGCCGCGAGGGGCTCACGGCGGCGCGACGCCGCCCCCTTCGCCGGCCGATCCAGGCTCTTCGCCGCCGCCCCCCTCGTTGGGGGCGGTTTTTTGTTCCGCCCCACCGGGTCGGCCCACCAGGGCGAAGTCGCGGATCCCCGCGGCGCTCAGGCGGTCCACCACCTCCAGCAGCACGCCGCTGCGCCCCTCCGTGTCCGCCGCGATCAGCAGCGCGGCCCCTGGGTTGGCCTCTCGCCGCTGCTTCACTTGCGTCACGATCTCGTCGATCCCCGCCTCCTCCCCATCCACGTAGCACCTTCCCTGCGCGTCCAGCGTGAGCGTGATCGCGGCTCCCCCGCGAGCCTCCTCCGCCGCCCCGAGCCCCGGCAGCGACACCCCCAGCACCTCCGCCCGCACCATCAGCACCAGTGAGAAGACGAAGAACGTCAGCAGCAGGAAGATCACGTCCAGCAGCGGCGTCATGTCCAGCCGCACCTCCGGGCTGGTCCGCCGGATCCGCCTCACCGCACCGCCCTCTCGTACGCACGCCCCGCCCAGATCGTCGGCCGCCTCGCCGCCAGGTCCGCCGCGGCGTCCCACAGGATCCCCGCCGCCATCCACGCCCCGACGGGGAAGAACACCCCCGCCGTCAGCGGCGTCCGCGCCGCCCGCAGCACGCCGACGACCGATGCGACGTACACCGACAGCGCCGTGATCCCCGCGATCATCGCCGCCGCCGCCAGCGCCGCTCTCTCACTCTCTCCCCCGCGCCACAGCGCCCACCCCCAGACCGCCCCCGCGGCCGCCGCGATCGGCAGCACCGCCCCGAAGAGCCGCAGCCGCATCGACGCCCGGCGCAGGCGCGACAGCTTCAGGTTCGCCGCCTCCGAGAAGATCCGCTTCCACCCCCGGCGGAACGACGCCCAGTCGCGGTACATCCGGCAGTGCAGCAGCCCGTCGGCCAGCACCACGCCGATGTCCAGCCCCTGCCGGTCCGCCACCCGCGCGATGTGGACGTCCTCGAAGATCTGCTCCTTTACGCTCTCGTGCCCGCCGATCCGCTCGTACGCCTCCCGCCGGAAGAGCATGAACTGCCCGTTGGCGAAGGGCCGCCGCTTGCGCTGCGAGTTGGCCTTGCGGATGGGGTACTGCCGGATCAGCTCCAGGCACACCGCCGGCTGCACCGCCCACTCGAACCACGTCTTGGTCCGCTGCGTGCTCAGCAGGCTCAGCAGGTCCAGCCCGCGCTCCTCCATCAGCCCCGCCGTCGCACGCACGCACGCCGGGTCGAAGATCGTGTCCGCGTCCGCGAACAGCAGCAGGTCCGCCCACGGCGTCGCCGCCGAGCGCCCCAGCGCCGTGCACATCGCGTTGACCTTCCCGCTCCACCCCTCCGGGCACGAGGCGATCTCGACCACCTCCGCCCGGCCGTCCCCGGCGAACGTGCGCTCGATGATCTCCCTGGTCCGGTCCGTGCACCGGTCCAGCGCGAACAGCAGCCGCAGCCGGTCCCGCGGGTAGTCCTGCGCCGCCAGCGACTCGGCCAGGCCCCCGATCACCACCTCCTCGTTGTGCGCCGGGACCACCACCAGAACCCGGGGCGTGCCGGCCGTGCCCGAGCGGAGCCCCGCCCTCGCCGTGGGGATCTGGCGCGCGGTGAGCGCAATATGAGCCAGGATCACGCCCCAGTACGCCGACACGACGACCGAACACGCGATGAGCGCGGCTAGAGCGAGGGTCGTCCACAGGGGCATGAGCGGCATTCCAACGTCGCACCCGCGCCCCGCCCGTCGGCGACGCCCGTACACTAGGGCGATGCGCCGCGGTGACGATAGTACGAACGCAGGGCGGCCGGGTCGGCGCGGCGCCCCCCACGGAGGGCCACCCTCGCAGGACCTCGCGTACATTTTCTCACGGGACGCCGTCCGGGAGCTCGATCGCCTCGCCGTCGAGGAGTTCGGCATCCCCTCCATCGTCCTCATGGAGAACGCCGCCATCGGCCTGGCCGGGGGCGCATCGGAGTTCCTCGGCGACCCGGCCGGACCGGGCGAGGCCGGCGCCGGCGGAAGCAGTGGGGGGGCAGCGGGGGGCGAGGGGGTTCTCGTCGTCGCCGGGCGCGGCAACAACGGCGGCGATGGCTTCGCCGCCGCCCGGCACCTCCACAACGAGGGCCGGCGCGTCGCCATCGTTCTCGCCGCCCCACCCGCCACCTACACCGGCGACGCGGCGGTCAACCTCCGCATCGTCACCGCCATGGGTCTGCCCATCCACGTCGCCGGCCCCGACTCCGTGCGCGACGCCATCGACGCCGCCGCGGCCGACATCGACGGCGTCGGCGTCGTCATCGACGCCCTGCTCGGCACCGGCGTGGCGGGCAAGATCATCGGGCTCTACGCCGACCTCATCGCCGCCATCAACGACCTGGGGCGCGACGGCGCGGCCGTCGTCGCCGCCGACCTCCCCTCCGGCCTCGACGCCGACTCCGGCGATCCGCTGGGCGAGGGGGAGGACCCGGCCGTACGTGCCGACCTGACCGTGACCTTCGCGGGCCTGAAGGAGGGGTTCCTCACGCTCGGCGCCCAGGAGTTCCTCGGCGATGTGGTCGTTTCGCCCATCGGAGCGCCCACGGCCCTGACCACCCGCCTCGGCCGCGCGGTCCCCACCAGCGAGTACCCGGGCGAGGAGGCCGAAGGTCAGGGGCGGGCTGGGGCTCCGGGGGAGCCGGACAAGGGAGTCCCACGTCCGGATCGGGGCGGCAGGGGCGGCCGCGGCAAGCGGGGCGGCGGGCTCGGGGGGGGCGGCGGGCGGGGGCGCCCCCCCCGGGGGCCGCGCACCCAATGACACCCCCTCCCCCCGGCCCCATTGACCCGGGCCCGGTGCGGGCGAAGCATGACGCGTTGCGGAGGCTGCTCACATGGCCGTGCGGATGGAACTGTACCGCATCCTGATCCGCGAGCTCAACGACTACCAGGTCATCGAGCTCCGTGAGGTTGCGCCCGCCGAGGAGCCGATCGACGGCGAGAAGGCCGGCGCGGCCGAGGGTGGGACGGGATCGACCAGCAAGACCCAGACTTACTCCCAGGTCGAGGGCGGCCGGAGCTTCCCCATCGTCATCGGCCTCCCCGAGGCCCAGGCCATCGAGCGCCGCCTCAAGGGCATCCAGATCAAGCGTCCCCAGACGCACGACCTGCTGATGAACATCATCACCGCCCTGGGGGCCACCCTCGAGTCCATCACCATCAACGACCTCTCCGAGCACACCTTCTACGCGCTGCTCACCCTGCGGACCAGGGACGGCAAGATCATCCAGGTCGACTCCCGCCCCAGCGACGCCATCGCCCTGGGCATCGCCAACAACGTCCCCATCTTCGTCGAGGAGCACGTCCTCGACTCCGCCCAGAGCGACGAGACTTGATGGACCCGCGCGTCGAGCCGTCGGTCTACCTCACCGCGGACGTGCCTCCCGTCGGCGGCGTGCTCCGGGAGCGCCCGGAGGACTTCTTCGTCGAGGAGCTCCCCCTCTACGAGCCCTCCGGCCGCGGCGAGCACCTCTACCTCTTCATCGAGAAGCGCAACCTCGCCACCACCCAGGCCATCGCCGCCGTCGCCCGCCACTTCCGCGTCCACCCCGGCGCCGTCGGCTACGCCGGGCTGAAGGACAAGCGAGCCGTCACACGCCAGCTTCTCTCCGTCCACCTCCCCGGCAAGTCCGAGGCCGACTTCCCCGCCTTCGAGCACGAGCGCATGGCCATCCTCTGGATGGACCGCCACGACAACAAGCTCCGCCGCGGCCACCTCGCCGGCAATCGGTTCGTCATCCGCATCCGCGGCGTGGACGCCACGAAGGTCGTCCACGCCCACCGCGTCCTGCGCACCCTTGAACGGACCGGCGTCCCCAACCGCGCCGGCGAGCAGCGCTTCGGCTACCTCGCCCGCAATCACGAGATCGGCCGCGCCCTGCTCCTGGGCGAGCACCGCGCCGCCCTCGACCTGCTCCTGGGCCCCTGCGAGGCCGCTCCCGACTGGCAGGCCGAGGCCCGCCGCCTCTACGCCGAGCGCAAGTACGACGCCGCCCGGGAGGCCTTCCCTCGCACCGAGCGCACCGAGCGGCGCGCCCTGGCCGCGCTCGCCAAGGGGGATGGGCCCAAGCGGGCCATCGACGCGATGGACGAGATCCAGCGCCGCTACTACATCACCGCCTTCCAGTCCGCCGTCTTCAACGCCCTGCTCGACGACCGCCTGACCGCCGGCGCCCTCGCAATCCTCGAGGAGGGGGACCTTGCCTGGAAGCACGACAGCGGCGCCGTCTTCCCGGTCACCGCCGACGAGGTCGCCTCCGGCGCGCTGCCGCCGCGGCTGGCCGCGCTGGAGATCAGCCCCTCCGGCCCCATGTGGGGCGCCGACATGACCCGCGCCTCGGGCGCCGTCGGCGAGCGCGAGCTCGCCGCCCTCGCGGCCACCGGCGTGACTCCCGAGCACTTGGCCGCATACGGGGAGCGCACCGGCGACCGCGTCGCCGCCCAGGGCGCCCGCCGCCCCATGCGAGTTCCCCTGAGTTTCCCCGAGGTGGAGGGGGGCGTGGACGAGCACGGCCACTACATCCGCTGCGTCTTCGAGCTCCCGCGCGGCGCGTTCGCGACGGTCGTCATGCGCGAGATCATGAAGCCCGAGCTTATCGGGGGCCCGCCGCTTGATGGCGGTGATGAGGAGTGAAGCGCTTTGGCACGGAGTCACGGAGGGCACGGAGCGGGCACGGAGAAGACGCAAACCAGGGCTTCAAAGCGGGAACATTGCTCGACCGCCCCTGATGCCGCAACGCCCCCACGCCCCCTGCCTCACCCTCTTCAACCTCAATCGTGCTGATCTCAAGCATGCAACGAAGGCGAAAGGATCTTCCCAGCCGCTCCGTGCCCTCCGTGCCCTCCGTGGCTCCGTGGTGAAGTTCTGAGAGAGTTCCAGCCATGCCCGATCCGCAAGTCTCCCTTGTCGTCTTTGACCTCGGCGGCGTGATCGTCCGCATCTGCCGTTCCTGGGCCGAGGGGTGCCGCGTCGCCGGCGTCCCCGTTCGCGGCGAGGAGCACATGGGCACGCGGGGGATGATCTCCCGCCGGCGAGACCTCACCCGTGACTACCAGGAAGGCCGCATCGACTGCGAGGAGTACTTCCGCCGCGTCGCCGAGTCCACCGAGGGGCTGTACACGCCGGAGGAGATCCGCCTGGTCCACGATGCGTGGACGCTCGACGAGTACCCGGGTGTCAACGCCCTGGTCCGCTCGCTGAAGGCCGCGGGAGTCGCCACCGGCGTGCTCTCCAACACCAACCGCGCCCACTGGGAGCGACTCGCCCCGCCCCCGCATCTGGATGAGGTCGAATACCCGACGCCGCGGCTGGTGGACCACCTCCACGCCAGCCACCTCCTGGGCCTGAGCAAGCCCAGCCCCGAGATCTACGACCGCTTCGCCGAGTTGACGGGATACCGCGGCCGCGAGCGGGAGATCCTCTTCTTCGACGACCTCGAGGAGAACATCGCCGCGGCCCGGGGTCTCGGCTGGCGGGCCGTCCAGGTGGACCACGCCGGGGACACCGCCAGCCAGATGGCCCACACCCTCCGTGAGCACGGCCTGAGCTTTGAGTGGCCGTGAGGAAAAAGCAAAGGCAGAGACAAGACTCACCACAGAGGACGATCGCGCCGGCGCCGCGCCATCATGATCAGCCCGAGCGCCCCGACCGCGCCGGCCCCCGGGCCCGGCACCTGCGCATCCAGCCACATCGTCAGCGTCCGCAGCGTGATCTGCGTCGCCACGATCCCCTCCGCCACCGTCACGTTCTGCCCCACGTGGATGTGCCCCGCTCCGACGCACCAGAACGGGTCGCTCGGGTCCGCGTGCAGGCTCTGGTACCACGTCCCGTGGTACCCCGTGAACTCCGACACGAAGCTCCCGCCGAAGGTCGTGCTGAAATCGTCGATGTACGACTGCGGCCCCACGCCCGCCGCGTTCACCGCGTCCCGGATCTCCTCCATCGGCAGCGACGAGTACCGGATCCCGTTGGGCTCCATCGTCGGGTCCGGCGGGCTGGGCGTCGGCTGGAAGGGGGCGACGTAGTCGTTCGACCAGCTCGTGCGGTTGCGGTGCCGAGCCTCCAGCTCCCAGTCCTTCTGCCCGTACTCCGTCCGCCCGCCGGTCCAGCTGAACGTGATGATCGCGACCGGCTGCAGCTCGTTGGCGATCCGCCAGAAATCCTCCGACACCGACTGGTAGTCCACCCGCATCTCCCCGACCCCCGGCTGTCCCACGCCGCCGCTGGGGAACGTCGGGAAGAACGAGTGGACGTCGTACCCGCGCCCCTCCCAGTTCTCCCCGGCCCATCCGGAGGGGTTCAAACTCGGGTTCGTCGAGAACGGCCGGATCATCTCGTTGGTCGGCGGCCAGAACCCCGTGATCATGATGTTCCGCCGCGGCTGCCCGTGCGCCGAGGCGCACACCGCCGCCGTCACCATCACCGCCGCCGCTCCTCGCGCACACATGCTCGCCACGCGAACCTCCATTGACTCAGCCCGCGGCCATCCCCGCCGGCCCAGCATACCGCGGATTTCCGCGGATGCACCCGCTCCCTCCACGATTCCGCCGCGGCCTGCCCAGCTTGACACCCTCCCCGCCCCGCCCGACCCTACACGCCCCATGGCCCACCTCCGCATCGCCACTGCCCTCGCGCTGCTCCTGCCCCTCGCCGCCCTCGCCGGTTGCGCCGCTCAGAGCCGCACCAGCGGCCTCGCGACCGGCCCTGCCGCGGCCGATCCCCCGTGGCTCCCGCCCCTGGCCATCGCCCGCTGGCCCGGTGACCCCCGCGCCCTGCCCATCTTCCGCGGCGACACGGGCGAGCCCGCCTCCTGGTCCGAGCTTGTCGAGGCCGCCGCGGCCGCCGACGCCGTCCTCCTCGGCGAGCTCCACGGCCACAAGGCCGGGCAGGCGTTCCAGGAGGCCCTCTGGACGGACCTCCTCGCCGCCGCCCCCGCCGCCGTCGCCGCCCTGGAGTTCTTCGAGCGCGACCAGCAGTACGCACTGGACGACTATCTCACCGGCGTCACCGACCACCCGACCTTCCTCCGCGCCGCCCGGCGCAGCCGCGGCAACTACCCACCCGGCCATCGCGCCATCGTCGAGAGCTCAAAGGCCGCGGGCCGACCCGTGGTCGCCGCCAACGCACCGCGCCGCTACGTCCGCCTCGCGCGCACCGACGGCTTCGATCGTCTCCGCTCCCTGACCTCCGAGCAGCAGCGCACGTTCGTCGTCCCGCCACACCTCCCCGAAGGCCGCTATCGCGAGGAGTTCATGGCCCTGATGACCGGGGGCGGCCACGGCGACGCCCCCGACGCCGCGGCCATGGAGCGGGCCGAGGCGATGTTCCGCGCTCAATCCACCTGGGACTGGACCATGGCCGACTCCGTCGCCCGCGGATTATCCAACGGCCACCGTCCCGTCCTGCTCATCGTCGGCGCGTTCCACGTCGAGCACCGCGGCGGCACGGTCCAGGCGCTCGAGTCCCTCCGCCCCGGCGCACGCATCCTCACGATCACCAACGTGGGCGAATGGTCCGACACCCTCGCCGAGGATGACAAGGGACGCGCCGACTTTGTCGTCTCCGTCGGCCCGGAGGAGTCGCGGTAGCTACGCGCCCAGCGCCTCGCGGTACGCGCGCTCGTTGTCGCCGTCGAAGCAGCAGGCGATGATCCGTCGCGGCCCGCTCTCGCGCGCACCGCCGAGCACGCCGACGGCGACCTCCGCCGCTCGCCGCACCGGAAATCCGTATACCCCGGTGCTGATGCACGGGAAGGCGATCGACTCCACACCGTGGGCCGCCGCCAACTCGAGGCACGCCACGTAGCAGCGCCGCAACATCTCCTCCTCTCCCTCGCCGCCGCCGTCCCAGACCGGGCCCACGGTGTGGATCACGTACCGCGCCGGCAGGTCGAACCCCGACGTAATCCTCGCCTCCCCCGTCGGGCAGCGCACGCCCGGCCGCACCTCCGGGATCGCCCGGCACGCCTCCATCAGCCGCGGCCCTGCCGCGCGGTGGATCGCCCCGTCCACGCCCCCGCCCCCGAGCAACCTCGAGTTCGCGGCGTTCACGATGGCGTCCACGTCGAGCGTCGTGATGTCGCCTCGCACGAGTTCGATTGCCATGCGCGTGCCTCCGGCAGTCAGCGGCCCGCCTCGGGCGGGACCATCCGCGACACGGCCATCCGCTTGTCGATCGTGAACGCCTCCACCAGCGGCGGCAGCCGCGGGTCGTCGATCGGACTCCAGTCGAAATTTCCCTCCTCGTGGAACGGAAGGCCGCCGGTCTCAAGATCGATGATCGATCCGCCAAGGACGATGTGCCGCCGCGAACCAACGGCATGCAGCCGGATCATGAGCGGGAACCCGCCGCCGGGATCGTGCTGCGCGAAACGGATCGGCTCGCGCCCCGGCTGCTTGACGTGGTAGCGCAGCCGGTATTCGGCGAGGTACAGGTGCGCGTGCTGCCGCTCCAAGCGGACGGTTGCCCCGTCCGCGAACGCGACGGTGACGGCCTGCCACGGATTGAACCACCCGCTCAGCAGCGCCTCCAGCGCCACGAAACCGATCGCCGCGAGCGCCGCACACGTTCCAAGCAGAACCGCGATGCGCCGGCGCCGCTGCATCAAAGACCTCAGCCGATCCGGTCCTTCCCCATGTACGCCCGCAGAACCTCCGGCACCGTCACGCTCCCATCCGCATTCTGGTACATCTCCAGGATCGGGATGAGAATCCGAGGCGACGCCAGCACCGTGTTGTTCAGCGAGTGGCAGAACGTCGTCGCCCCCTGCCCCTTCTCCCCGCCGGCCCGGTAGCGCATGTTCAGCCGCCGGCACTGGTAGTCGTACAGCCGGCTCGCCGAGTGCGTCTCCCCGTACGCCCCGGTCGGCACGCCGTCGGGGCCGGTCTCGCCGCGCCCGGGCATCCAGCTCTCGATGTCCACCATGTCCGCGTTCTTGACCCCCAGGTCGCCCGTGCAGCACTGCAGCAGCCGGTACGGCAGCCCCAGGCTCTGGAGCAGCTCCTCGACGTACCCGATCATCTTCTTGTGCCACGCCCGGCTCTCCGCCTCGTCCGCGCGGCAGATCACCACCTGCTCGACCTTGTCGAACTGGTGGATCCGGTACAGCCCCGCCGTGTCCTTCCCCGCCGCCCCCGCTTCGCGCCGGAAGCACGTGCTCACCGTCGTGTACTTCAGCGGCAGCTGCGCCTCATCCAGGATCTCCCCCATGTGCAGGCCCATGAGGCCGACCTCGCCCGTCCCCGTCAGGAACAGGTCCTGCCCGGCCGCGCCCTCCCCCTCCTCGTCCGCCGCCCGCCGCTTCGACTCCTCGATGTGGTACGCCTGCTCGCGCCCCGCGGGGAAGAACCCCGTCCCCACCATCGCCTCCTCCTTCACCAGCACCGGCACGCTCATCGCCTTGAACCCGTGCTTCATCGTCATGAAGTCGAAGGCGTACCGCAGCGCCGCGTTGTGCAGCAGCATCCCGTCCCCCGTCAGCACGTACGACCGCGACCCCGCCAGCTTCACTCCCCGCTCGAAGTCCGCCAGCCCCAGGTCCTTCACGAGCTGGATGTGCGTCTTGGGCTTGAACCCCCGGTTCTCCTCGAAGCTCCTGCTCGTATCAAACCCGGGGGGGTTCCACCGGCTGATCTCGACGTTGTCCTCGCTCCCCTTCCCCCGCGGCACATCCGGGTCCGGCGGCAGGGGCACCTGCAGCAGCAGCTCCTCCAGCTCCGGCGTGATCCGCGCCAGCTCCGCATCCAGCGCCTGGATCTTCTCCTTCAAAGCCGCCGGGCGCGACTTGAGCTCATCCAACTCCCGCTGGAGCCGCTCCCGCTCCTGGCCCTCCGCCTTCTTGAGCTGGCCGCTCAGCCGCCCGATCTGCGGCCCCATTTCCTTCTCGATCCGCTTCTGCTCGGCGCGCAGCCCCTCCTGCTCGGTCATCAGCCCCCGCCGGCGCGAGTCCAGCTCCAGGATCCGGTCGATGTCCACACTCACGTTCTTGAGCGCGGCCCCCTCACGGAAGCGCCCCGGGGCTTCACGCAGTTGCTTCAGGTCGATCATGGCCCGCAGTGTACGCCCCAGGTAAGGACCCTGGGTGGCATGCCGGCGCCCGCACGAGCGGTCATGCCCGGACGCTCGGGGCCGTCACCCGCCCGCCAGGAGGCCGGGAAGCGTCCGGATTCTTTCCCACGACTGCCCTCCCTCTCCGCCCGCGGCGCCCTCCGCCATTTTCCCCAAAACGGACCGGCCCCCGTCACACCCCGGCTTCTCAAGCGTCCGCATATTGGTAGGATGGAGTCGGCCATCCCACCCGCCCGTCGGGCGTCGAACCCGCCGCGGGGCGGCCGCGAACACGTCTCATGAAGAGGGGCCCGGGGGGCCAGGAGTCGAGATGCCTCAGTATCAGCTCACGCCGCTCGGGGGGAAGGAGGGTCTGCCGAGCATCCCCGTCGAGGGCCAGGGCGTCACCATCGGCCGCCACCCCGACAACGTCGTCCCGCTTCAGGACGAGCTGCTCAGCCGCTTCCACTGCGTCGTCGAGGTCAACGGCGTCGGCCTGAAGGTCCGCGACCTGGGGTCCCGCAACGGCACGAAGGTCAACGGGGTGAAGGTCACCGACGCCGAGCTCAACCCCGGCGACATCCTCCGCATCGGGTCCCACGAGTTCATCGTCGAGGCCGAGGCGACGCTCAAGGAGCGCCAGGCCGACGCCCGCGCCCGGGCCGGCTCCTCCCAGCCCACCTGGGCCGTGGACCTCCGCGAGCTCATCGAGCTCCTCCCCCCCAAGGGAGGGCTCGACGACCCCATCAGCCTCGTGGACTCCCGCGGCAAGCCGACCATGGCCCTGGCCTCCGAGGCCCCCGGCCCGGTCGCCCTCCGCCTCCTGCTCATCGCCGCCTCCAAGAGCCGCGCCACCGACATCCACTGCGAGCCCAAGGGGGACAACTTCCACGTCCGCATGCGCGTGGACGGCCAGATGGTGGACATCACCGACCTGCCCAACTCCGTCGGCGAGACGGCCATGGGCGTCGTCAAGACCGCCTGCCAGTTCCAGCCCACCAGCCGCGAGACCGTCCTGGACGGCAACATGTCCGCCCGCTTCCAGGGCCGGCGGATCGACTACCGCATCAGCTTCACCCCGTCCATGCACGGCCAGAAGCTCGTCGTCCGCATCCTCGACGCCCGCGACTCCCCCAAGAGCCTCGGCGAGGTGGACCTGCCCCCTTACATGTACGAGCGGGCTCGGCGCATCTGCCAGCAGGACGCCGGCATGTTCATGGTCTGCGGCCCCACCGGCTCCGGCAAGACCACCACCCTCTACAACGCCCTCCGCGAGATCGACCGGACCACGAAGAACGTCGTCACCATCGAGGACCCGATCGAGTACCACCTCGAGGGCGTCACCCAGATCCCCGCCGACGACCGCAAGGGCAACACCTTCGGCGCCCTGCTGCGCTCCGTCCTCCGCCAGGACCCCGACGTCATCCTCGTCGGCGAGATCCGCGACGAGGAGACCGCCCGCACCGCCATGCAGGCGGCCATGACCGGCCACCTGGTCTTCTCCACCGTCCACGCCAAGGACACCATCGCCAGCGTCTTCCGCCTGCTGGACCTGAAGGTCGAGCCGTACCTGATCGCCAACTCGCTGGAGGTCATCCTCGCCCAGCGCCTGGTGCGGCTGCTGTGCGACAACTGCAAGCGCGAGGTCCCCGTCACCCCCTCCCAGGCCACCCGCATGGGACGCTTCCTGGAGGGGCAGAAGAAGGTGTACGTCGCCACCGGCTGCGCCCAGTGCCTCCGCACCGGCTACCGCGGCCGCCGCGCCATCTTCGAGCTGCTCGACTTCACGGACGAGCTCCGCGACGTCATCCTCGGCGAGGCGACCATCACCGCCATGCGCAAGGTCATCGAGTCCGGCCTCTTCACCACCCTGGTCCAGAGCGGCTGGCAGCTCGTCGCCCGCGGCGTGACGACCCTCGAAGAGGTCGACCGCGTCGCCAGCGCCCGCTGATCTCCGAGCACAGCGATCACACAAAAGAGAGCCCCGGGCGCAAGCTCGGGGTTTTTCGTTCCCGTGTTGCCCCGGACAGGAAGGCTCACCGCAGAGGCACGGAGGAAGCACAGAGAGGGCAAAGGCATTTCAACGCGAAGGTCGCGAAGAACGCGAAGGAAGAGAAAGGACAAAGACAAAGGAGAACGCGGGGTCAGCGGGGAAGAGCGGGGGAAGGCAAAGACTATTGATTGGATGGCCAGGCGCTCTGTCCCGCTCCAGGCGCCGTCCATCCCCAACCCCTGTTCAACCCCGCTTTCCCTCTCCCCTCTGTGCCCCCTCTGTGTCTCTGTGGCGAGTCTTCTCTTCTTCCTGACCGTCCCGCGGCTCTTTCGACTTCTTGTGCCGGTTGCGATCGCTCCGGCCTACCTTGAAACCAGCCGCACATCCCTCCACGCCGGGAACACCCGCCTCCACTCCCGCAGAGCCCCCATGTCCACCTCGACGCTCAGCACCCGCTCCTCCGCCCCCAGCTCCCCGAGCACGTCCCCCTTCGGCCCAACCGCGATGCTCCCCCCCGCGTAGCTCAGGTGCGGGTCGTTCCCGCACCGGTTGACCCCGAAGACGAACGCCTGGTTCTCGATCGCCCGCGCGATCAGCAGCGCCCTCCAGTGCCCCGCCCGCGACGCCGGCCAGTTCGCCCCCAGCGCGTACGCCTCCGCCCCCTCCAGCAGCCCCGCGCGGAACAGCTCCGGGAACCGCAGGTCGTAGCACACCGCCGGGCACACCGTCCCCCCCCCCCCCCCCCCCCCCGCCCCCGCCCCCGCGTCCCCCGCCCCCCCCCGCCCCCAGGGCCGCACGAACCCGCGG
>JBIQJK010000031.1:31403-33571 GCA_044507535.1 Planctomycetaceae bacterium
CCGTCACCCCCCCCTCCCCCCCGTCGTCCCCAGCGACGGAATCCCCCGCCTCGCGCGTCCACGTGTACGTCACGACGCGGCTGCCCCCGGTGAAGAACTCGCTCTCCTTCCCGTACGAGAACGGGTGGATCTTGTCGTACTCCACCAGCAGCTCCCCGTCCGGTCCAGCGATCGTCGCCCGGTTCAGACCCCGCCCGTCCGGCCCCACCACGCTCCGCCCCCCGTGCACCGTCGCCCCCAGCTCCCGCGCGATCTCCCGCACGAACCCGAGCGTGGCCCCGTCCCGGTCCGCCGTCCGCTCCAGGTTGAAGCTGAACCCCGTGTCGAACATCTCCGGCAGCACCACCAGGTCCCCCCGCTCCACCCCCGCCCGCTCCAGCAGCCCCCGAACCCGTCGGAAGTTCTCGTGCCGGTCCTCCCAAGCGATGTCGAACTGAACCAGGTGCGCCTTCATGCCCACACCATAAGCCCCTTGACCGCGCCGGGTGCCACGGTTGGCGGCCCCTCGGCCCCTTCCCCGCCTCTCTTTTTCCCTTCGCCGCCGACCGTGCTCCCCGTCCTCTCCATCACCTCTGAACTGACCACCCCATCCCCTCCCCCCGAGCAACTTCACGCAACCCCAACCGGTTCAATCCGAAGGACCCTCCTATGACTCCCTGTTGCCCCATCACCGATCGGACCGACAACTCCTCGATCCGGCCCGCGACGCCCGGGACCCGCCCGACCCGTCCCCTCCACCCGCAGCGATGGAACACTCCCCCCGCCGCGGCCGTTGAGCCTCTGTCCATGCCCCGCCTCATCCTCGCCAGCACCTCCCCCCGCCGCCGCCGGCTCCTCGCCGAGCACGGCCTGAGCGCCGAGCCCATCCACCCGGGCCTCGACGACGCCCTCCTCTGGCCGGGCCACGTGGACGCCGCCGGATGGGCCGCGGCCCTGGCCTACCTCAAGGCCTCCTCCGCCACGCGGGACCCCGCCGTCTCCTCTCCCCGCCCCCCCGCCCCCGGCGAAGCCGTCGTCATCGCCGCCGACACCGTCGTCGTCAAGAATGGCCGCTTCATCGGCCAGCCCAAGGACGCCGCCGACGCGGAGGCCATCATCCGCATACTCGAAAACGGCGAGCACGAGGTCGTCACCGGCGTCTGCCTCCTCGACCCCGCCACCAACCGGCGCGACATCTTCACCGACAGCGCGACCGTCGCCGTCGGCCGCATCGGCGACGACCGCATCCGCGAGTACGTCGACTCCGGCGGCTGGAAGGGCAAGGCCGGCGCGTACAACCTCGCCGAGCGGCTCGCCGACGGCTGGCCCATCGAGTACCGCGGCGACCCGACTACCATCATGGGCCTCCCGATGTCCATCCTCCCCGCGCGCCTCGAGGCCTTCGCCGCCCCCTACGCGACGCAGCACGCCGCCAGCCCCGCGACCGCGCACCCTCCACACCGGTAGTGGGGGGGGCGAGGAGGGGACCGGGGGGGCGGGAGAGGGACGCCGCCCGGGACCGCCCCTCATCCATGCCCATCACGTCCCCCATCCCCCTCCTGCACCCCGCCGTCGGCCTCCCGATCGCCGCGGCGGTCCTGCTGGTCATCGCCGCCCACACCCTCGCCCTCCAGCGCGACCCGGACATCCCCCCCGTCCGCCGCCGCATCCGCACCGCCAACGGCGTGCTGATGATGCTCACCACCACGCTCCTGGCCTACGCGATCTCCATCGTCACCCCCGCCAATCCCAACGCCTTCGCCCTCGCCTGGCTCGCCGTCGTCGGCCTGCTGACGATCATCATCACCGTCGCCCTCCTCGACGCCGCGCACACGCTCAAGCTCCACGCCCAGTCCCGCCGCGACCTCCGCCGCGAGGCCGCACGCCCGATTCCCAAAGAAGATCGCCGCGAGGGTGCCGGCCACTAGATTGTGGTTGAGGTCCCCCTCGACTCCGCCGCGGACCCCCACGCCCGCCCCTACCTCCTCTACTCCCGCGGCGACGACCGCACCGACAACGGCGGCACGCCCCACCCCACGCGCAACCACAACGCCCTCCTCCGCGCCGTTGTTCTCCCTCTTTCTCACCCCATCCTCCGCCCTCGAAGCCCCCGCCCTGAGGGCGGGGGTTGGGGGCGGGTTCCCCTCCCTCACCTCCACCCCTGCTCACCTCTACACCTCCACATCCCC
>JBIQJK010000200.1:0-4875 GCA_044507535.1 Planctomycetaceae bacterium
GCCGCTACTATCACCCGCGTGATCGATCCCCCACCCGCGCGCGCGTGGCGGAACTGGCAGACGCACGGGACTTAGGATCCCGTGGCCGCAAGGCCGTGCAGGTTCGACTCCTGTCGCCCGCATTTCCCCTCAGTCCCCCGCGCGCCCCCGCCACAAACTTGCTTGCAAGCGCGAGCACACCCTTGCACAGGCGCGTTCCCGCGTTATTATGAATCTGTTCCGTGGGTTTCGGGAGGAGAGATAGCACCCGGAATCCCATAGTTCTAAGCGGTGCCCGCACGGCATCCCGGCCCAGGCCGGGTCGCCGCCGCGGTCGCGATCCGTCGGCCGCGCCGGGTTCACCGTCGCGGCGCCCGGTGTCCTATCGCCGTCCCCGTTGTGCTGACACCACGCGGCGCCGTGCGAGCGGGCCCCGTGCGCACCCCACGGACCAGCTCTCTCTCGCCGGGGTGGCGAAAGCCCCCCGGCGGATTTTTTTTCACGCCCGCGCGGACCCGTCGGCGCCCTTCTCCCCCAGCCACCACCGCTTCTTCGGCCTCGCCTTCCAGATGAACCCGAAGTTCCGCTGCGCCACATCCGTGATCCAGTCCAGCGCCTCCTCCGGCGAGTCCGTCACCAGGATCAGGTCCAGGTCGCCCCGGTCGATCGTCCCCTCCGCCGCCATCGTCTCGCGCATGAACTCCACCAGCGGCGCCCAGTACTCCTTCCCCATCAGCACGATCGGGAAGTCCTTGATCTTCCCCGTCTGCACCAGCGTCAGCGCCTCGAACATCTCGTCCATCGTCCCGAATCCCCCGGGCATCACGATGAACGCGTACGAGTACTTGACGAGCATCACCTTCCGCACGAAGAAGTAGTTGAACTCGACGAAGCGGTCCAGGTACGGGTTCGGCTCCTGCTCCCGCGGCAGGTGGATGTTGCACCCCACGCTCTTGCCCCCCACGTCCCTCGCCCCGCGGTTGGCCGCCTCCATCACCCCCGGCCCGCCGCCCGTCAGGATCGTGAACCCCAGCTCGCTCACCCGCGCCGAGACCTCCCGCGTCAGAATGTAATACGGGTGGTCCTCCTTGAACCGCGCCGACCCGAAGACCGTCACGCACGGGCCCACGAAGTGCAGCGCGCGGAACCCGCGGATGAACTCCCCCGCGATCCGCATCACCCGCAGGAACTCCCACGAGCGCTTCCGCGGCCCCTCCAGGAACTTCCCCTCCTCCACGCTCGCCGTGCTCTTGCCCCACCGCCGCCCCCCCGTCGGCGCCGCCCCGTTCACCAGCGCGCCCATCCCCCCGCTCCCCCCTGCTCCCCCTGCATCACGCGGCCGCTCGTGCAGCGTGCCGCGAGGATCCGCACCGTCGCTCCCGTTCCGTGTCTCGTCCACGCTGCGCCACCGCCTTCCGTGTGCCCGCTGCCCATCCTTGGGCCCCCCGTCTCACCCAACCGTACTTATCGGCTCCCCCGCCGGTTCGGTCCACACACCCCCAGCCCCCCGCCGCGGCCCCGAAGCGCCGCCCCGCCTCCCCGCGCCCGCCGGCGACGCCTCGCGCCCACCGACCACAAGGGCGTGGAGATGCCCGCCGCAGCATGGAGTTCCCCGCCGGAATCCGTTAAGCTGCCCCGGCGCCGGCGGTGCACGCCATCACCGCCCCCGGAGACCTCATCATGCCTTTCAATCGCACCACCGCCACCCGCCGCCGCGGCTTCACCGCCGTGGAGCTCGCCGCGGTCCTCGCCGTCGGCATCGTCGCCACCGCTACTTCCTTCGTCCTCCTCCAGCCCTCCCCGAACGCCGCGGCGTCCGCCGCCCGGCCCCCGCAGTCGCCCGAGAAGCGCCCCAAGCGAAATCCCCGCGACACGGCCCGCCAGCTGAAGGACGCGACCCAGATCCGCAACCTCATCCAGGCCATGGTCGTCTTCGCCATGAACAACCAGGACAACTACCCCCTCCCCTCCCTCCTCGACCGCGCCAACCACACCGTCGCCGAGCCCGGCGGGGCCAAGGACACCACCGCCAACATCATCTCCATCCTCGTCTTCCAGGGCACGGTCTCGACCGAGCTCCTCGTCAGCCCCGCCGAGACCAACCCCAACATCCGGGTCTTCAACAAGTACGAGTTCGCCGACCCCAAGTCCGCCGTCACCCCCGCCAAGGCCCTCTGGGACCCCGCCCTCTCCGCCGACTTCACCGACGGCAACACCGGCCACATCTCCTACGCCCACCTCCTCCCCTCCGGCCCCCGCCGCGCGATGTGGTCCAACACGTTCAACACGCTCGAGGTCGCACTCGGCAACCGCGGCCCGGAGATCGCCTCCGTCACCGCCAACTCCCGCGGCATGGTCACCGCCACCCCCGCCAGGGACGACAGCAACACCTACCGCATCCACGGCGGCCCGGACTCCTGGGAGGGGAACATCGCCTACAACGACGCCCACGTCGCCTTCGAGCGGACCTACGGCCCCCGCGTCGACCCCTCCACCGCCAAGTGGCCCACCTACACCGATCGCGACGGCAAGACCATCGTGGACACCCTCTTCTACGACGAGCCCGACGACGAGTCCGGCGCCAACGTCTTCCTCGGCATCTTCACCAAGGGCGGCGAGAAGCCGAGCGAGTTCAAGGCGATCTGGGACTGAGCCCCGCCCCGCGGCGCCGGTCCCTACCCTTCACAGGAATGCCCCCCGACCCCGACGAGCCCGTCACCCTCACCTCCGCCACCACCGAGTTCAAGGCCGCGACCATCGCCCGCGCCCTCGAGGCCCGCGGCATCCCGGCCCGCATCTACGGCGCCCTGACCACCGGATTCCGCGCCGAGGCCCCCGGCGTCTCCAACGTCATGGTCCTCCGCAAGGACCTCGGCCGCGCCAAGGCCGCCCTCGCCGAGATCCAGTCCGGCCACGACGACATCGACTGGTCCGAGGCCGAACGCGCAGCCCCGCACCCCGACGCCCCCGAGCCCCCCGCCCCCATCCCCTTCCCCGACGCCCGCGGCCAGATCATCCCCCAGTCCGAGCGCCGCTGGGCCTGGACGCTCATCTTCGTCGTCCTCCTCCCCGCCGGCGGCGTCGTCACCATCCTCACCGCCGCCACCGCCCTCGACCCCGCCGTCAAGGCCATCGGCCCCACCATTCTCGCCATCGCCGCCGTCATGGCCTTCTGGCTCATCACCACCAAGCGCGAGGACGACGCCGACGAGGACGACACCCCGCGCCACCGCTGACCCAACACCACCCCCTCTACCCCTTCGCGCCCCAGTGCCCAGTGCCTAGCGCCTAGCGCCGAGTGCCGAGTGCCGAGTGCCGAGTGCCGAGTGCCTAAAACCCAACCCCCTCACCTCCACACCCGCTCACCTCTTCACCTCCACATCCCCCCCACCCCCGCTCAACACCCGCCACACATCCCGCACCACCCAGCTCATGTTCCGGTGCGCCGGCGCCGTCGCCGCCGCGATGTGCGGCGACAGCCGCACGTTCGCCAGCCCCAGCAGCGGATAATCCGCGCCGAACGGCTCCGGCTCGTGAACGTCCAGCATCGCCCGCGCCCCGGGGTTGGCGCGCATGAACGCCGCGCACGCCTCCGCGTCCACCACGAACCCGCGGCTGGTGTTGATCAGCGCCACCTCGCTCTTCATCCGCGCAAACGCTTCCGTCCCGAGCAGCCCCCGGTTCCCCTCCCGCCCGTCCACGTGCACCGTCAGCACGTCCGCGCTCGACAGCAGTTCGTCGAACGAGACCGGCTCCGCCCCGAACCGCCCCTCCGGCGGAATATCCACAAGGTCGTGGTACAGCACCCGCATGTCCAGCGCTGCGCCCACCCGCGCCACCTGCGACCCGATCTTCCCCAGCCCCAGGATCCCCAGCGTCGAGCCCGCCGCCTGGCGCGGCGCGATCATCCCCGCCCGGATCTCCTTCCACCGCCCGGCCTCCACCGCATCCCCCAAAGACACCCGAGGCCGGATCGCGTCGAACATCAGCGCCGTCACGTACTCCACCACCGCCCGCGTGTTCGCCGCCGGCGTGCTCGCCACCGCCACCCCGCGCGCCGCGCACGCCGCGACGTCGATGTTGTCCACCCCCACCCCCGCCCGCCCCACCACCCGCAGCCGCGGCGCCCGCGCCAGCATCGCCCCGTCCACCTTCGTGTACGTCCGGATCACCAGCCCCTCGGCCCGCGCCAGCAGCTCGCCGAACCGCGGCTCATCGTCCGACGAGCACCGCACCAGCTCGCACCGCTCCGCCAGCCACGCGGCGCACACCTCGTCCAGGTGCTCGGTCTGGATCACCAGCGGCCGGCCGCTCACGCCTCCCCGCCCTTGCTCCCGCCGCCGTCCTCCCCCTCATCCCCCCCGAACTCCGCCGGCTCGATGATCGCCGTCATCGACCCCTTGCACGTCGCCATCAGCGGGTCGCGCCCGAAGGCCAGGATCTGGTCCCGCTTGAGCTCCGCGTGCTCCTTGTGCGTCGTCAGGCACACCGCCCGCCCCTCCGTATCGACCTTCTTGGCGATCATGAACGCCTTCTCGACGCTGTGGCCGAACAGCGACTGCATCATCCGGATCACGTAGTCGTACGTGTGCTGCTCGTCGTCGAGCAGCACCACGTTCCACTGCCTCGGGTGGCCCGTCTGGTCCTCAGGCCGGACGTCCGGCTTGGGCTTGGTCTGCGTCGTCGCCATGCGTTGATGCTACGCCCCCACCCGCGCCCCCTCGCCGCGCACCCCAGTCCCCGTGAAGACCCCGGCCCCCCTCACGCCACGGCAATCCAACTGGAACCCTTCCCCTACACTCCCCGCATGACCCTCCTCCGAGCCACGGCGCGCACGCTCACCCTCCTGGCCGCGGCCGCCCTCGCCGCAGGAGCCGCCCCCCCTCCCCCCCCGCC
>JBIQJK010000032.1:0-32705 GCA_044507535.1 Planctomycetaceae bacterium
CCCTCGACGCCGCCGCCATGGTGCTCGCCGAGGCGGGGGCGCCGATGAAGGCCAAGGAGATGATCGCCCTGATGGAGTCCAAGGGGCTGTGGACCAGCCCAGGCGGCAAGACCCCCGAGGCGACCCTCTATGCGGCGATCATCCGGGAGATCGCCGCCAAGGGGAAGCAGGCGCGGTTCAAGAAGACCGAGCGCGGCACCTTTGTGGCGACCGAGCACGCGCAGGCCGCCACCAGCGCCGGGAAGGAGGGCTAAGCGATGACGACAGCGACCCACGACCAACTCAGGGCCGTGCTCGCCGCGGCGGAGACCCTGCTCTCGGCCCGGGCCGACGACATGCTGACCGTCGAAGAGTGGGCCGGCCTCGCCCGCGCCGTCGCCAAGGCCACCGCGTACCGGACGGCCGACCTCCTGGGCGAGCGCGACCTGATGGCGGCCAGAGACGAGCGCCTGGCGTGGGACTCCGAGCGCGACGGCCCCTTGCCCGCGAGCGACCTGTAGACCCGCACAGGGCATCACCCCTCCCCCACCCCTGCCGCCTCGGCGGGGGTGTTCTCAGTCGTGAGGTCGGCGTCCTCGCCCACGTCGTCCTCGGGCAGCGCCGCCAGCCCGGGCAGCTCGACCCCGTCGGGGCCGTAGCGGCGGGCCGTCTTGCCGGTGTACTTCTCCCACCGGCGGACCGCCACGTCCACGAACACCGGCTCGAGCTCCATCGCGTAGCAGCGCCGAGAGAGGCTCTCCGCGGCGATGAGCTGGCTGCCCGAGCCGCTGAAGGGCTCGTAGCACAGGTCGTTGGGCCTGGTGTGCTTGCGCATCGGCCGGGCGAAGATCTCCACCGGCTTCTGGGTGGGGTGCTCGTTGCCGACGATCCGGCTCTTGCCCTCCCAGTCGATCTCCCAGACGCTATTGAACTCGTGGTCGGAGTCGTGCTCGGGCATCGAGCCCTGCCGCCAGCCCATCATGCACGGCTCGTGGCGGAAGTGCCAGAAGACCCGCCCGAACACCGGCGTGGGCTTGACCCAGACGATCTGCTGGTGGTCGAGGATGCCCAGGCGCTCCCAGACCTCCGCGATCAGCCGCTGCCGCTTGTGGGCGTGCCAGCAGTAGATCGCGGCCTTGGGGGCGATGACCCGCAGCACGTTGGTGAACACGCCGGTGAAGAACGACTCCGCGTCGGTGATCTCCACCTCGCGGTAGGTGCCCGACCAGTCCTTGCCCGAGTCGTCGGGGCGCTCGCCGGTGTAGTCCACGAGGTAAGGAGGATCTGTAGAGCAGAGCGCCGCCTTCTCGCCGCCCAGGAGCCGGTCGACGTCCGCGGGCTTGGTGGAGTCCCCGCAGAGCAGGCGGTGCTTCCCGAGGACCCAGAGGTCGCCCGGGCGGGTGAGCGCCACCTTCGGGGGATCGGGGACGTCGTCGGCGTCGGCGTTCCCGCCGCCGGAGCCGTCCGCGCCGGCGAGCATCGCGTCCAGATCCTCGGGGGACCAGCCCAGGATGGAGAGGTCGAAGTCCGCGTTCTCCAGGTCCCGCAGCTCCCCCGGCAGCAGGTCCATGTCCCACTCCGCGATCGTGGCGGTCTGGTTGTCGGCGATGCGGTACGCCCGGGCCTTGACCGGGTCGAGGTCCGCTACGTGCACCGGGACCTTCTTGAGCCCCAGGCTCTGCGCCGCCTTCCAGCGGGTGTGCCCGACGATGATCACCCCCTGTGTGTCCACCACGATGGGCTGGCGGAAGCCGAACTCCCGCAGGCTCCTGGCCACCGCCTCGACGGCGGCGTCGTTGAGCCTGGGGTTGCGCTCGTACGGCCTGACCTTCTCCGTCGCCCGCAGCTCGATCTTCATGGCTGGCGTTCCCCGCGCGCCCCTTAAACCTGTGCCGGCCGGCGCGCCGCGTCCGTGCACATGGAAGTGTACGGGCAGGGGAGCGCGGGACCAGCCGGATTCATGTCGTAACCCCTTGCGGGGGGCTGACATTGCGTACAGGTGCACCGGAGTGTCTAGGAGCGCACAGGGGTGCGTGGGAGCGCACCGGCGCCGCGGCCGGCGGGAGCCGGGAACTGACACTTTATGACTTTTTTCCGGGCCGCCGGCCTGATCATCGCTGCCGCGGGCGAGCTACGGAACGGGATAAGGACGTAGCTCGCTTGTGTAGCTCCGGCGGTATCTCGCTCTCGGCCGCCTCCTCGCGACCCGACGTCCGCTGCCACCAGCGGCACGGCGGAGTCTGCAGGCACGACGATCGAAAGGCCGCGTGACACGGTTCGCCCCCGAACCCCGGGCCCGAATGCCTGGACAGAGTCCTTGCAAAGGACGCAAGACACGCTTTCAATCAATCCTGCAAGGGAGCCCTCCAATTGTCCCGACCGAACGCCGGATCATCTCGACGACCGACTCATAGTTCGGGTCCGTGTATCGCGCATGCATGCCGCGACACGTGACTGCACAGGCGTTTCCTACCGGAAACAACACCTCATTACCCCTCTGCTGCATAGACTGCTCAATCGCCAAGACCGAGCAGCGACACCGCGACTTCTCGGCCAGCCGCAGATAATGCGAAAACACATCATCGCATTCGATATCTCGGCCTGGCCGCTCCGATCCCCAGTCCACCGCTACTACAGGATGCTTGGAGAAGCGGCCGAGGGCAGTCACAGAAATCATGGTACTTGGCAGATCCGAACTGATCTTGCCCTCATACACGATCACGATCCGTTCGGAAAACGTGGCATTCTCATACTGCTGGATGGAAACAGCTGGAAAGACCTCACGCAGGGCGGCAAGAACCCCCGGATCCTCTTGAAACCAGTTGATGCGTGCATGGGCCCTCGAACGGGGATAGGGGAGAGCGTGCAGGACGCGAGAAAGCCGATCGGCATCGTCGTCGTCGAAGACGAATGAGCCGATCGCCAGTGGGCCTTGAGGGTAGTAGGGCATTGCGCAAGTCTCGAAGTGTTTACTTCCGCGAGTCAAAGAAGTGTCGGACCTGTGCCTCGTTGGGAATGACCGCCGTTGCGAACTCGCCCGCGTTGGGGCCTTCGGCAAACCAATGCAGAATAATGGGCTTGTTCCCGTCGATGCGAGCGTACTTGGCCAATGTCCTCGTTCCCCTCAGGGTCATAAAACTCTCAACGCTGCTCCTGTTCGCCTCTTGCAGGATGCGGAGCCACTCGTCATGGTCCATTTTCACGCCCCAACGCTTAGCCCACTCGTCCGCGTGGCGGTCATACGAGTGATCGAAGTTCTTGCTTGCTCGGCTGATCTCGCCGCAGTTATGCACCCACACCCCGTCGGGACCGACGAAGTACGTGTGGTACCCCTCGACCGAGAGATTGTACACCGTCGTCCGCCCACTCGGCAGGCCCACGGCGGAAATGGTCGCCGTGCTCCCGGTCGTCCTGAGCACGTCCCCGGGCACGAGTGAGTCGGCGCGGACCCAGCCACTGCCCTCGACCCAGAAGGGATGCTCGTCGGTCGTCCGAAGGAGCTCGGCCACACCGGACTCGTGGACCAGTGAGAGCTCCAGCAGCGCCGCCCGCTCGGTCACGATCTCCGCCGTCACCATGCGGTACTCGAGCTCGCCGGTCGCCTCGTCCTTGGCCAGAACGAAGTCGCCCACGCGGACCTGCTCGATCGGCACCAGCCCTGATGCGGTCCACACCAGCGTCCCCGCTGCGAAGCAGCCGCAAGCCACATTCGCCGGTTTGCGCCTAAGAGCGTCCGCCGCATTGTCCAGGAGCGAGAACCCCGGGCCGCCGTCGCGGTAGATGCGCCGCGCCAGCCAGGTGCCCGCCTTGCCGGCGTAGTGCTTGGCCGCGCCCCAGGCCGCGGAGCCAACCCGGCCGATGAACCGACCGATCCCGCTGCTGGCGAACTTCGAGGCCAGCTTCCCGCCCGGGATGATCCCGATCGCCATCGCCGCGGCCAGGGACGCCTCGGACCGCTCGCCCAGCGCGTACAGCGCCAGGTCCCCGAGGTTGCCCGCGAAGGGGATGGGCAGCACGCTGGTGATGTTCGCCGCCAAGATCGCCACCGCCGTGAGGTTCTGCCCCAGCGAGCTGAGCATCGCCGCCAGCCACGCGCACAACGGGCCCAGCGAGGGCGCCTCCACCGGCTCGGACTGCCGGCTCAAGTCCAGATTGTGGAACAACTTGGGCCAGGTGGCGGCCCTCGGCGAAGGACCCGGGCCGGAGCACGGCGGCTGGCGCCCCTGTGTCAACGACCGCGATCGTCGTCCATGTGTACGCCCGGGCGCCGACCGGCCGGCCGGGCAGCGCTGGCTCTCAACGCCCTTAGAAGGGTGAGTTGGCAGACCGGCCCAAGCACCCGCGGCGTCTGGATCGGGGGTCCTGGACGGGAGGATGACTCGGTGACTTTGTCACCAAACGAGAGACGATGGCTTCCAATGCGAGTTCGGCCCCATCCGTACTTGTTGCTCTCCCCGAGCTCCTCGCATCTTCGCTCTCGCCCTCTCTCAACCTCTCTCCACCTCCAATCATCCCCCGCCTGAAGAACCCGGGGCCGCCCCTGGGCAGGAGCGGCCCCGGTGATTCATCGCTCGCGGCCGGTGGCCGTCACGGGCACGGGCCCCAGTACCCGAACAGGACGTCGATGTCGCCCTCCTCGACCTCACCGTTGCAGTTGAGGTCCTCGGGGCAGCCGGGGCACGCTCCCCAGGCGCTCAGGATCAGGTTCAGGTCGGTCGCGTTCCTGGTGCCGTCGCCGTTGATGTCCCCCGGGCACGGGCACCTGCCCCAGCCGGCGATGAGGATGTTCAGGTCGTCGTCGTCCACATCGCCGTCGCAGTCCAGGTCGGATGGGCACAGCCGCGAGACGCAGGTCCCGTAGTCGTTGATGAGGATGAGCAGGTCGTTGACGTTGACAACCCCATCAAGATTGATGTCCCCGACGCAGCGGCACGAGGTCGGGCACGGGCACGGGCCCCACAGCCCCAGGAGGATGTCCTGGTCCATCTCGTCCACTATCCCATCGCCGTTAAGGTCGCCCAGGCACGGGAGGGATGCGCACGGGCCCCAGTTCCCCAGCTGCAGGCTCAGGTCGGTGAAGTTGACCCGGCCGTCCCCGTTGAGATCCCCCAGGCATGTCTGGGCGGTCGCCGGCGCAGCACCCACGCCAAGGGCCATCGCCATCCCGATCGCGAACAGCGTCTTACGGATCGACATCGGTGTACTCCTTGCATCCCGAGCGGCAGCGCCGACCGGGCTCTGCAGAAAACGGTTCACTGAAAGTCGGCGGCCGTCACCGCCGCCTCCCCCCCCCTCCACTCCGACAGGACGGTGCTGCACCCCATGCCGGCGGCGCTCTCGCCCGCTGCGACGGGCTCGCCGAGGCATCGCCGGGCCCGACAGGGGCACATGCGCGTGCGTCGTCCATCGTCGGCCTCACGACCCGCGCGGGCGGCCGGGCACGCCGCGCGGCGCACCGAGTATGCCGGCTGGCCGCGATGATTGGAAGCCCCATCCCTGTATTTTGCCCACCACTGCCACACGACTGTGCGTCCTTGTGCACTTTCCATGGCTGCCCCCAGCCCCATCACACATGCATGTGCCGCCCCCCCACGCTCCCCACCCACCGTCGGGGAGGCGCGCCACCCGCCCCGCGGTCCCGGCCTCCCCGGCTGTGCCGCCGGCGGCGAACGACGAGATCCGTGCGAGCCCCGGCGGTGGTCGCCTGCCGGGGGTTGCCCGCTGCCCGGGGGAGCACGGCCCTCCCCCCTGCTGCTTCGTGACATCGATGCGCCGTGAGTCGAGGTGGAAGGGCGGCCCAGGGAGCCAACGCCCTCGGATGGCGATCCAGTTCGCCGGCTGGACCACAACTCTCTCCGCACGGAGGGCGGGGTGGGAATCCGCGCTTCAGCCCTTTTTCCAGCTTCCGACGAACGACCGCCCGCCCGAACCTGTCAGGTTCGGGCCGGCGTGCGGAGGGAGAGCAGGGTTCGCCGCGGCGGGCGGAACGGCCGGAGGCCCCAGGATAGTCGGAGCCAGTGGCCCGCTGTGAGGCCGCCGCCACCAGTTCCGCCAACTTGGTATCAATCACACACCGCCGTGCGATCGTCCACGAGTTGGCGTCCGTCCCGGGGGATGCGTTTGACCACGGGCCCTGCCGACCCGGCCTTGGAACGGCAACGGCCCCCGCGCGATGCGGGGGCCGTCGTCCGGCCGCTACGGCCTCACATGGCCATCGAAGCGTTCGACTGGATCCCCGGATGCGGGGGCTACCAGCACCACCCCGTGACGACCGCGGTGCTCCACGCCCCCATGAAGGCGGAGATGTCGCCGGAGTTCACCACACCGCTCCCGTCGAAGTCGCCGTCAAGGTTCCCCTCGCTGATGGATGCGTTCCAGCGCGAGAGGAACCCGGAGATGTCGGCGCTGTCCACCGAGCCGTTGTCGTCGGCGTCCGCCCGACACAGCGGCACGACGTACTTGCTGATGTCGTAGCGGTAGTCGCAGCCGACGGTCCCCGACGGGTCATCGAACACGCCGTTGCCGTCGTAGGGGTGGTCGTCGTACAGCTGCATGATCCGGCCGGTGGAGAGATCGAACCGAAGCTCCTTGAAGAAGACCCGACGCTGCAGGCTCTCGTCGCACTTGAAGTGCACCACGATGTACGGGTGCGGGTGCTCCTCGCCGGGCCAGTCCACGTGGAACACGTCGGCGTGCCCGAAGTTGCGTCCCGGCACGAAGTCATCGGCGGACTCCTCGTCCCCCGTGCTGCATGGCTCGGGGCAGCCGGTCTGAACGCTGGTCGGCCGCTCCGAGCGCAGCAGCACGTACTCCGTGGCCGACGAGTTGTTGAAGGTCCCGATGCCCAGGCCCTCCACCGTGTCCGCCATCCGGTACATGAGCTGGTACCCCGGCGAGGTCCAGGCGTTGCGGCTGTAGATGGCGTAGTACTTGCCCGTCACCGGGTAGTAGAACACGGCCGGCCCCTCGGCGAATCCCCAGCCGTTGCAGGTCCGCCGGCCCGTCTGATCCAGGAGGCCGTTGTCCACCGACTCCGTGGACGCGGTGCACCGGAGCCCGCAGTCCCACTCCGGCCCGCAGAAGCTCGCGTCGCACGCCGGGAGCCTGGCGGTGATGGGGTTGTTGGAGTTCCACCGGAAGGCGAGCGGGAACGTCATGGCGGTGCTGTCGTACATGAAGTAGCTGTCGTTGAGCATCTTGTGGCCCGCGGTGTGCACCCCCTGCCACGTCGGGTATCCGCAGCCGCCGTCCACCCAGGTGTAGAAGCCCCACCTCTGGTTGTCGTTCTGCGGATCGAGGAAGATGAACGGACCGTCCACCATCTTCGTCGCCGACGTCGAGGCGTGCCGCAGGAACGGCGAGCCCGCGGTGCAGGCGTTCGAGCATGTCTCCAGGAGGCCGTACGCGGGGTGGCCCAGCGAGGCCGTCCCGCTCGCCGGCACCCAGTGGCCGACCAGCGTCCCACCATCGTACCGCCATGGCCCGCCGATGGCGTTGTTCTCGTTGTAGCCGAACCAGGCGATGGGGCCGAAACGCCCCGTCCCCGCCTCGAAGTCGCTCTTGTCGCACGCCGCGATGTAGCACGACGCGAACCGGGTCGCCTCCCCGTGCCAGATCTCGCCGGGGCCTCCCAGGCGCGCCGGGTCCTTGACGTAGTCCGTCCAGTCGTACGTGGGATCGTTCGGATCAACCCAGTTCTGGTCCACGTCCGGGTTCGGCGCCATCGTGTTGACGAGGTTCGAGACCGTCTGCCAGCTCGCGGGGTCCGACCAGTCCAGGCCGGGCTGGGGAACCCATGCCTCCTGCACGGCGCTGAAGGCGATGAAGACGCTGTCGGGGAAGTGCGGGTCGGTGAACAGCTGCGGCGACTGCAGGTTCGAGAATCGCCCCCCGGCGCCCAGGTCCAGCACCCGGCTGTTCGCCGCGGGGGTGCTCTGGAACGCCCAGGAATGGAACTCGAAGGTCTTGAAGTTCCGCGTCCTGTAGATGGCGAAGTCCGACTGCCACGGGCTGCCGGTCGGCACCACGTCGTGGTTCTGCGCATCCACGAGGCCGTTGCTGGTGCCGGTGATGTAGTACCACGACCCGATCCGCACGACGGTCGGATCGGCCAGCAGCGGCGCCAGCCCCGTCGGGTACCCGGAGGCCGGCACGGCGAAGTCATACAGGAGCCGCCGCACGCCGGACACGCTCCCCGGCTCGACGTTGTCACGGGTGATGAACCCACCCGCGGGGGTGGGCGCGTAGTTCGAGTCCACCTCAAAGGGGGATGACTGCCCGCACTGGCCGGCGGCTCCGCCGGCGAGCACGAGCACGGCCGCCCCCGCTCCAACCCCTCTTGGCGCGAGTTTCCAACGAGACGAGCATCGTTTCATGGTCACTCCTCATGAGCATCCGCCCACCCCACGCGTGGCCATGCGCAGCCATGAGACTAACGCCTCCCCCCATGCCTGCCAACTGCACATGGCATCCACAGCCCATTTATCTGTGCACACATTGGCGTGCGACTACACACATCGGCGAGTGTCGTTCGCCGCCTAATCATCCTGGCGTCGTGCTCAATGAGCCGGCCCCTCCCGCCGGCCGAGACCGGCCGCGGCGAGGCGAACAGTTGCGGGCGCTGGGGCGGCAGCACGTCGAGGACGCCCGCCTCCGAGAACCGTTCACCACCGACCGTCGTATGCCGCAAGTGCAAGCCTCCACGAGGCTTAGCCCACGTGCTCCCCTTGGGCCGCGGCACATACTCGCGCTCCCCGGAGCGGCCGGCGACCCCTCCCCCCGCCGCCGGCATGCCCTCCCCCAACCCCGTGCCGTCGCCCCACCCGCCCCTGGTGTGCCGGGAGCCCGCACCCTACACCTCGACAGCTGGGCCTTGGCCATGGACGCGTCGCCGCCTTGGCGTCCTGCCGCCGACTGAATGACACACCGGTGTGGCAGTGCTCTCAGCGGCTTGCCCCGCTTCTTGTGGGGCGACGGTGCTGCAGATAGACTTCCCCGGGACTCACCGCCCCATCAGGAGATGTGCATGACGACCCTTGCAGCCACGCTCCACTCGTTCCGCACGTACTTGGGCACGCTCAACCACTTTCATCAGCAGAACAAGGTCTGGTGCCTGCTCGTCCTCGACGGAGACATGGACGCCAGCGAGGCCTTCTGGTCCACCGGCAACCAGGCCCCGTTGACCGCGCACGCCGAGGAGCATCTCTGCCTCGAGTTTCCACGCATCTACAACGCCTACGTCGCCAGCCACGGGGCGCCGCCGACTGTTGTCGACATCTTCATCCGCTTCAGCCCCTGCGGAACTCAGTCGACTCACCTGCATCCCGCCGGGTGCACGCCGAAGCTCCTGAACCTCGTGCTCGACTACCCCCAGGTTCCATGGTGGAACGTGTACTTCGAGCGCATCCACGGCAACAACAACCACGGCACCGTGAACGCGAGCGTGACCGCCATGGCCGAGGCGTCGGCGGCGACCAACGGATGCCTTCGGTTCTACGAGCTCTAGACCGGTTCGACATCACACTTCGCACCTCGTCGGTACGCCACCGAATAAAGGTCCTTTCCGCGATCACGATGGTCGATCTCGCGGACTGGAGGGGTGGAGCGAAGGGGGAACCCGGCCCCGGGCCCTTCGGCCCGGAGCCGGCGTACGGCGCATCGGTCAGTTGCAGTAGTCGTTGTGCACGCCGTCGGCGGTCCCGGAGAACCGCCAGGAGTACCCGTCGAAGATGTACGGGCCGCTCGTATCACCCGGGGCGTAGAAGTCGCCCGAGAGCGAGAAGTGCATCTTGTCGGGGATCGGCTCGCCCGAGCCCTCGAGCCACCCCTCGAAGGTCGCCTCCACGCCGATCCGCCAGGTCCCGGTCGTCTGATCCGCGCTCGGGATGAACTCCACATCCAGGCACCGCTCGCACGTCCGGTCGGCGCTGGACTCGCAGCACCACTGGTTGAACCGGTGCGTCCCGGCGCCCATCGTCCCCGTCACGCGGCCGGAGTACACGAGCCCGTCCTCGGTGCGGTGCACCCAGCGCCCCTCGAAGCACCCGCGGCTCGGGCACGGGCCGTTGAGCCGCAGCGTGTACCGGATGTAGGCCTCGAGCGACCCGTCCTTCTCGGGGACCTCGTCGCACTGCCCCGGCCCCGAGCACGGCAGACAGTTCTGCCGATTGCTCCGCATGGGGAGCCGCCAGGTCGCATCGGGGACGAACAGCGTGCGGCAGTCCCCGTGGCACCCGTCGATCTGAGGCGCGACGCTGGCGAGCTCCGAGTCGCAGATGTTCTTGCTCAGCGCCTGCACGCACGCCCGGGCGAAGCTCGGCGCCAGGTCCGACTCCCCGGCGGCTCCCATCGTGGCCGCGGCGACCGCCGCCGCCGGAGCGGCGGCCACGCCGGCCCCCACGTGGCCCGGACCGCTCGACGCCGGACCGGCCAGAGCCATTCCCGCACAGGCAAGGATCACGTTGATCATGACAACACTCCTTTGCTCGGTAAAGGGCTTCTCTCGATGCCCCACCGCCCCCACACGATGTGCCCGGGCAACACCACCCACGCTACCGACCGCCCGCGGTCGGTGCAAGCCCAATTCACACAATTTCGAATTGCCACAGTTGAGTGTCACACACCCGTGTGGCACGCCTGCCGCTTCTCCCAATCCCGCAGGGACTACGCCGCCATGGCGGCCACAGCTCCACCCCGAGAACTGGGGCTACCCCCAGGCCCGTTGCCGCACCCGGCCGGCCGATCCGAAGCCCGCCCCGGCCCCGCTGGCGTCTTCGCTCCACGGCCCACCGCCGGGCGCCCGGAGGAACGCCGACGCCGGCCGCAGCCCGAGCGCCGCAGCAGCCCGAAGCCGCCGCACGCCGGGGACCCGGCCTGCCGACTGCGTTCCCGGCTCGCCTACGCCTCCGATGGCACGCTGACCGGACGGAGGCTTGAGGATGAGCAGGGCGTGCCGGCACGATCCGCGGAACGAAGAAACCGCGAGATGGGCAGCTCCGTGTTCGTGGTTGTCTCGATGAGCCGCGGCCTGGCCCGCTCGTCTAGGTCAAGCTGGACCGGGCCGCGGATCTCGCGGACAACCTGGAGCTCGTCGCCGAGAATCACCAGGCGCGTTCCCGGGAAGATGCGGTGGCGCACCCTCAGGCAGACGCGAGTGCTCCTCTGAATCCGGCCGACGAGAGACGCGATCACGGCGTCGACCTCGGCGAGCTTGCCCTGCTTGGCGGCCAGCTCGAAGCCGAGCTCGGTGATCAGCTCGGCCCGATCGTGCGAGAGGTTCCGCCCGCCGGCCTTGGCCTGCGCCAGCTGCTGCCGGATGGCCTCGATGCGGGCGGCCAGGAGCGGGCGGAGCTCGTTCCCCCGCTCCAGGAGCGGGTGCAGCCGGCCATGGCGGCCGAGGACCAGCCGCGTGGGCGTCCACGACTCGCTGCCGAGCCGCGAGAGGACGCAGTCGCTCGCCACGGTCAGCTCGCCGCCGATGAGGGCGCACACCCCGGAGAGGCAGCGACCGGTGACGATGAGCCGGCACGAGACAATCTCGCTGCGCACCTCGAGGTCGCCGGCGACCTCGCCCTGCACGCCGGCGAGGTGCTTGGCCCTGAGCGTTCCGCCGATCTCCACCGCGCCCATCTGCCGCGCCGCCATGCCGCCGTCGAGTTCCGCATCGGCCCCGGCGATCAGCGTCGCGGCGTCCACGGGGCCATGGACGACGAGCTTGCCACGGGCTCGCACCGTGGAGCAGTCGCACACGCCCAGCCGGATCGTGATATCGCCGGGGAAGTCAACGTCGCCGGTCGCGCGGTCAACACCGCCGTCGATCACAAGCTCGTTCCGGACACGGAGCGCCCCCGCGGCGTGCTCCAGCAGCCCATCCACGGCCGCGAAGACCTCGCCCGAGACGACCCGCACCGTGGCGTCGGTCGCCACGGGCGCCGGGCGGCCCGGGCGGGCCGCCAGGATGCGGCCCAGGACATCCTCGCCGTCCTCGGCCGGCCCGGGGACATGGAGCCGGCCGAGGCGCTGCCCCTTCGTGACCAGCGGCAGCACGGCGGGATTGGCCGCGGCGGCGGCGAGGAGCCCCCGGACCTCGGGGCAGAGCTCGAGCCGTCCATCCTCGCCGTGCAACGGGGGCCTCGCCTCGGCGACGACTGCCTCGAGGCGGCGTGCCGGATCGCGCCGGTACGTCTCGACGGCCTCCCGGATGGCCCCCGGCCGCCGGCGTGCGGAGGGCACGCCGGCTCCGGCGAGCATGGAATCGGCGATGGCCTCGATGGGCGTCGCTGCGTCGATGCCCGGCTCGAGCACCAGGAGCGCCCGGAGGCGATCGGGTGAGAGGCGGACCCGGACAAGCTCCGACGGGGCGTGGACCGACATGCGTCAACTCACGCCGCGACCGCCGCCGCGCTGCCCTCGCCGGCCTTGGCGATGGTCTGCTGGATGCGCTCGGCGAGGGTCTCGGGGGCGAAGGGCTTGACGACGTAGTTGTTGACGCCCGCCTTGATCGCCTCGATGACGCGGGACTTCTCGGACTCGGTGGTGACCATGATGATGGGGGTCGTCTTGCCGAGCTTGCGGAACGCGCGGACGAAGGTGGCGCCGTCCATGACCGGCATGTTCCAGTCCACCAGGAGGAGGTCGGGGCTGAAGGCGCCAGCCTTGCTGAGGGCGTCCTGGCCGTCGCAGGCCTCCTCCACCTCGGTAAAGCCGAGCTGGGCGAGGATGGACTTCTGGATGTTGCGCATCGTCTTGGAGTCGTCGACGAGAAGGATCTTCACGGGAGTCTCCTGAATTGCAGGGGTGTGCGGCCCGGGAACGCGGGCCGGGTCAGGCGGGGATGGCGGCGGGGACGGAGGGCTGGGCGGCGGTCTGGAGCCGCTTGATCGCGACCTCGACGAGCAGCTCGCCGCAGTCGGTCCGGCAGGGGAAGGCGATGCAGGGCGTGTCCTTTGCGGTGGCGACGACGTGGCCGGGGCCGCTGATGACGCTGGGGCAGGAGATCGAGGTGCGTGCGCCGCCGAAGTTCGCCTTGGCGCCGCCGCTGATCATGTTGACCAGCTCGCCGATCGCGTCGGCGAAGTCCGGATGCCCGGGATCGATCTCCGATCCGGTGAAGAGGGCCACAACCCGGCAGGCAGTCTCGCGCGGGAAGCTGAGGACGACCGAGCCGACGACGTCGCCGCTGATGCCGATGATGCCGGAGATGTCGTGGGTGCCCGCGGGGCTGTCCTTCACACGGGGAGGGTCGATCGTCACCGGCAGCTGGAGCATCGTGGCGAAGACGTTCTGGATGCTGCCGACAAAGGCCTTGATGAACACTGGATCCATGAATGACTCCTGGGTGCTGGGCCCGATCGGCTGGCGACGGGGCGTGAGGAAGTGAGCGGGGCTACGCCGCGCAGCGGCTCCTGGCCTGCTCGGCGGTGCGAACCAGACGCGCGACATCGACGATGAGGCTGACGCCACCGTCTTCACGGACGGTGGCGCCGCTGACGAGGCCGTCTCCATCGGAGACCTCGTCGAGACGCTTGACGACGATCTCCTGCTGGCCGATCAGCCCCGAAACGACCAGGCCGACGCGCCGGTCGGCGGCGGCGAGGACAACGACGAACCGGCCATCGCCGGCGCCGGCCGCGCCGAAGGCCTCGGCGCCATCGACCAGCGGCAGGACCGAGTCCCGCAGGCGGAGCACCGGCTGGGTGTTGATGCTCGCCAGCTGCGCCGGCTCCGGCTTGACGATCTCGATGATGCTCTCGAGGGGGACGGCGTAGATCTCCTCGCCGATGCGGACCATCATCGCCTGCATGATGGCGACGGTCAGGGGGATCTTGATGCGGACGGTCGTGCCCCGGCCGGGCTCGCTGAGCAGGTCGATGGTCCCCTTGATGCGCTCGACGTTGGCGCGGACGACGTCCATGCCGACGCCGCGCCCGGAGACGTCGCTGACGGCGTCGGCGGTCGAGAACCCGGCGTCGAAGATGAAGCGGAAGACCTCGCGGTCGGACATGGCCTCGACCTCAGCGGGGTCCGCCAGCCCCCGCTCGATCGCCCGCCTGGCGATGCGGTCGCGGTCCAGCCCCTTGCCGTCGTCGGCGACCTGCACCAGCACGTGGCTCCCCTCGTGCGCCGCGGAGAGGGTGATGACGCCGGTGGGCGGCTTGCCCGCGCGGACGCGGTCCTCGACGGAGTCGATGCCGTGGTCGGCGGCGTTGCGGAGGAGATGGACCAGGGGATCGCCGAGCTCCTCGATGACCGACTTGTCCACCTCGGTGTCGCCGCCGTGGATGACGAGGTCGAGCTTCTTGCCCAGACGCTGGGCGAGATCGCGGATGAGTCGCGGGTAGCGGCCGAAGAGCTTGTCGAGCGGCTGCATGCGGGTGCGCATGACGGCGAGCTGGATGTCGCTGGTCACGCGGTCGAGGGCCCCCGAGGAGACGGCGAAGGCCTCGGCGAGGTCGGCGGGCGCCTCGGCCCCGGCGGCGACCCGCCGGGCCACCGCGCCGATCCGGTTCTTCTGGAGGACCAGTTCCCCCACGAGGTTCATCAGGGCCTCGAGCCGCTCGACCTCGACGCGGATCGTCTGCTCGACGGCCCGCTTGGGTGCGATCGCGCCGGCGGCGTGCTCGGCGGGCGCCTCGGAGCCGCCGGCGCCGGCAACGCCGGCCGGCGCCGAAGCCGCCGGACTCGGCGCTTCGACATCCTCGGCCGCGGCTGCCCCGCCTTCAGCGGTCGTCGGGGCCGCCTCGGGCACCTCGCGGCGGAGGGTCTCACGCGGATCGGCGTCCGGCGGGACTACGGCGTCCGCCGGCGGATCCTCCCCCCGGAGGACGGCCTCGGTGCGGGCAATGAGGGTGTCGAGCGGCCACTCGGCGAGGCGGCGGTCGCGCAGCGCATCCGCCTGGGCGCGGAGCAGAAGCAGACCTGCTCCCCCGCGCGCCATCACCTGGCCCAGGACCGGATCGTCCAGCCGCGGCGCCGCGGCGCCGATGGCGCCGAGAAGCGCGGCCAGGCGCGACATCTGCTCAAACCCGAAGAACTCGCTGGCGCGCGACAGCCCCTCGACAAGCTCCGCGAGCTCCTCCGCCGCATCGGCCCTGGTCCGGTCGGCCCGCAGCCGCGCGAGGCAGCCGTCGATGCGATCGAGCGTCTCGTCGAGGTCGTCGAGCATGAAGCCGAACATGTCCGCCCGCTCGGGGCTGAGTTCCAGGAGCCGACCCGGGGGAGTCTCCGGCTCGGCGGCACGCTGGTCGGCCGCAGGACCTTGATGCAGGTCGGCGCCCCCGCCGACGCGGCTCGGATCCCCGATCGCCCCGAGCCCTTCAAGCAGAGCCGGATCCGGGCTGGAGAGCGGCTCGCCGGCGCGGACCTGGCGGAGGTGCTCCTTGAGCAGGTCCACCGTCGCGAGCAGGAGGTTCATCGCCTGCTGGTCGATCACCGCAGCGCCGCCGCGGGCGGCGTTGAGCGCCGTCTCCGCGGCGTGGGCAACGCTGACCAGGTTGGTGAGCGCCAGGAACGAGGCGCTCCCCTTGATGGTGTGCAGGGACCGGAAGACGCGGTTGAGCAGCTCCGGGTCCTGCGGGGATCGCTCGAGGCGGACCAGGTCGCCCTCGAGCTGCTCGAGCAGCTCGCCGGACTCCGTGAGAAAGTCGGCCAGGATGTCGGGGCTCATCTGGTCGGCGCTCACCGGCGGACCTCCGAAGCGGCCCGCGGGGCGCTGGACGGCGCCGGCGCCGCGGCCGGCCTGCGCGGAGGAAGCGGCGCCGCAAGCAGCGTCGCGCTCGGCTTTGACAGCTCGTAGCAGAACGCCTGCGGCACCGGGAGCGCGGCGAACGGCACATCGAGGCCGCGGATCGACTCGGAGTGGCCGATGAGCAGCCGGCCGTCCGGCGCGAGCATGTCGCCGAAGGTGCGGAGGACCTGCGTCTTGACCGCGTCATCGAAATAGATCATGACGTTGCGGCAGAAGATCACGTCGAAGGTGCCGTGGCGCTTCGCCGCGAGGCGGTCCTTGAGGTTGTGCACGCCGAAGGTGACCATGGACCTGACGGCGGGGTCGATGATGTAGAACTGGTCCTCGCGCCGGAAGTACCGCTGCTTGACCAGCTCCGGGGTGGTCCGCATCGAGTAGGAGGAGTACCTGCCGGTGGCCGCCGTGGCCAGGGCCTTCTCGGAGATGTCGGTGCCGAGGATCTCGATCCGCCAGTCGGCGAGCCGAACGCCGAGGGTGCGGTGGACGAGGATGCCCAGGGTGTACGGCTCCTCGCCGGTGGAGCACGCCGCGGACCAGAGGCGGAGCCGCTTCTGCGCCCGCCTGGCCTCGAGCAGCGCCGGGAGGATGACGGACTCGAAGTAGGCGAGCTGCGGCTCGTTGCGGAAGAAGGAGGTCTCGTTGATGGTGATCCGGTTGAACATCTCCTGGAACTCGTCCGCCTGGTACGGGCCCATCGTCAGGAACGCGGCGTACTGGCCGAAGTCCTCGATCTCCAGCTCGCTCAGGCGCTGCCCGAGGCGCGACTCGAGCACGTATTTCTTGTTGTCCGGGAAGTAGATGCCGGCTCGCTCGTAGATGATGGCGCGGAGCGTCTCGAACTGCTTCTGGGTCATGGGTGCTGGAGCAGACTGCAGGGACATGGCGCCTTCCTTGGAGAACGTGCTTGCGGCGGGCTTCGCCGATCCTGGGGGTTCAGGCCGCGGCGGCGGGGACGGGGGGACGCGCCGCGTTGGCCGCTTCGATCATGTCCGTGGTGAAAACGCGGCCGAGGTCCAGCAGGATCAGCAGCCGGTCCTCGAGCTTGCCCACCCCCGCGATGAAGTCGGCCCGTTCGGAGCACGCCATCGCCGGCGGGGGTTCGACGATGCGGCTGCTGATCCGCAGCACCTCGTGGACGCGGTCAACGATGAATCCGATCACGCGCCCGTGGACCTCGACGACCACGATCCGGCTGTGCTCGCTCCGCTCCGCGGCGGGGAGCCCGAAGCGCCTGCGCACGTCGAGCACGGGGATGATCCGGCCGCGAAGGTTGACCACGCCCTCGACCTCCGGCGGGCTCTGCGGGACGGCGGTCAGCCGCATCATGCGGTTAATCTCCTTCACGCCGAGGATGTCCACCGCGAACTCCTCCTTGCCAACCTCGAACGTGACCAGTTGGAGCTGCGACTCGAGCGCTGCGCTCGACTCGGCGGACGCGGCGGGGTGATCGGCGTGGGTTGGGACGGTCGGCGGCATGTCGTGCTCTCTCCGGGGGTCTGTGGCGGTGGGGTCAGGCTCGGCGCAGGCGCCGGTCGGAGGATGGTGGCTGGGCGGTGGGTGCGGTCGCGGGAGCGGCCCGCAGCGGGTGCGGCGCTTCTCGCCCCGGCCCTGTCGGGCAGGTCAGGCCCCCCGCGCTGGCGCCCAGCGACGCGATCGCCGCGGCGATCTGTCGTGGCGGCCCGACCGCGCTGGCCAGGCCCGCGTCAACGACTGCCCGCGGCATGCCGTAGACGACGCAGCTCGCCGCATCCTGGGCGATGACCTTTCCCCCCTTGTCGCGGATCGCCCGCGCCCCCTCGCGCCCGTCGTCCCCCATGCCCGTGAGGACCACGGCGAGGCACTTGCTCCCGGCGGCCCGCGCCCCCGACGCGAAGAGTTCGTTGACGGAGGGCTTGTAGAGGGCCTCTTCCGGCCGGTCCGACACCTCGAGTCCGTACCGGCCGGAGGCCAGGCGGATGATGCGCGTATGCCGGCCGCCGGGGGCGATGTACACGCTGCCCGGGAGGAGGGGCATGCCGGATGCGCCGTGGACGACCCCGACAGCGCACAGCGCGTCGAGCCGCTCGGCGAGGCTCCTGGTGAACAGCGGCGGCATGTGCTGGGCGACGACAACCGCAACGGAGAGATCGGGGGGGAGGGCGGTCAGGATCTCCTCGAGGGCGGGCGGCCCACCCGTCGAGGACCCGATGACGACGACATCCACCGATGCCGCGTCGAGCCGGAGCGCCGCCGGCGGCACGGGCGCAGCGCCGGGCGCGGGGCCCGCGGCGGCGATGCGGGGCGATTGGACGCGGCCGCCCCGCGAGGCCCCCACCGCCTTGATCCGCTGGACCAGGTCCTCCGGCGGGCCGCCGGCGGCCCCCGCGACCTTCCCGATCACGTCCGCCGCGCCCAGCCGCATCGCCTGCAGCGCCTTGTGGCTCCCGTCGGCGGTCTGGCCGGAGAAGACGATCACCGCGGGCATGGAGTCGCCGCACTCGGCCCGGAGCCGGCGCAGCGTCGCCATGCCGTCGAGCACGGGCATCTCCAGGTCGAGCACGACGACGTCGGGGCGGAGCTCCTTGACCTTCGCGACGCCCTCCTCGCCGTTGGCCGCCTGGCCGACGACACGGATGTCCGCGTCGGCCCCGAGGACCCGGGAGATCGCCCGACGCATGAAGGCCGAGTCGTCAACGATGAGCACGCGAACGGGCATGGCGTCCTTTCTGCACCGCGGCGCCGCCGGCGACCCCGAAGACCCGTCGATCGGCATCACATCGAGGCGCACGGGGGCGACCCGCGGGGGTGGCGGTCTTCGTGGACCGGGCGTTGGTGCAACGTTGCTGGCCATGGTGGTCTCGGGGCGCGGCTAGGCCGCGACGGCTCCGGTGCGGGGGTCCATCCAGCGCCGGCAAAGGTCGATGAGCACAGCGCGATCAAGGGGTTTGCTGGCGTAGTCGTTGCAGCCAGCCGCGAGGCACTTCTCCCGCTCGCCGTCCATGCTGTGAGCGGTGAGCGCGACGATCGGTCCGGTGTAGCCCATGCCGCGGAGGCGGCGGGTCGCCTCGTAGCCGTCGATCTCGGGCATCTGCATGTCCATGATGATCAGGTCGAAGGGGCTCCCACCGCTCACGGCGGCCATCGCGGTGTCGATGGCCCTCCGGCCATCCTCCGCCACGGTCACGATCGCTCCGGCGCGGGAGAGGTGGTGTTTCAGGAGACGCTGGCTGTCGGGGGAGTCCTCGACAAGCAGGATGCGCCCGGCGAGGATCGACGCCGGCCTGGCCGGGCCGGGGATCGGGGCCGGGGGCGTGCCGACGCACGCGGCCTCGTCCGCGGCGGGAATCTCCAGTGTGAACGTGCTGCCGACGCCGACCACGCTCTCGAGCGTGATCCTCCCGCCGAGAAGCTCGGCGAGGCGCTGCGAGATCGTCAGGCCCAGCCCCGTGCCGCCGTGGCGGCGCGAGGTCGAGTCGTCGGCCTGGGTGAAGGGGGCGAAGACAGCCTCGACGCGGTCGGGGGCGATCCCGGGGCCGGTGTCGATGACCGCGATCCGGAGCTTGCCGCGGCCGGGAATCTCATCCGGGACAAGCCCGAGGGAGACGCGCACGCTCCCCGCATCCGTGAACTTGACGGCGTTGCCGACGAGGTTGAGGAGGATCTGGCGGAGCCGGGTCGGGTCGGTCGTGATCCGCTCCGGGACGGACGCATCGGTCTCCAGCCGGAGGGCGAGCCCCTTGGCCTCGGCCCGGTCCCTCAGGAGCTGGACGATCTCCTGGGCGATCTGCCCGGGCGAGCAGGATGCGGGCGCCACGGGGAGCCGGCCCGCCTCGATCCGGTTCAGGTCGAGGATGTCGTTGATGACGCTGAGAAGATGCTGGCCGTTGCGGCGGATGATCTGCGCCGCCTCGGCGCGGAGCTCCTCGGGCTGCCCGGCCTCGCACAGGATCTCGGCGTACCCGAGGATCGCGGTCATCGGGGTCCGGATCTCGTGGCTCATCATCGCCAGGAACTGCGACCTCGCCGCCGCGGCGGCCTCGGCGGCGCGCCGCGCGGCGTTGGCCTCCTCGGTCGTCGCCGCGAGCGATTCGACCGTGGCCCTCAGCTGCTCGGTCGTGCTCATCAGCGCCTCGGCCTGGCTCCGGGCCTCCATCTCGGCCTGCTTGCGGTCGGTGATGTCGATCCGGATGGCGACCATGCGCTCGATACGGCCGTCCCGCCCGCGGATGCCGGTGATCGTCGTGTCCACCCAGTAGGGCCGGCCGTCCTTGGCGCGGTTCAGGACCTCGTCCCGCCAGATGCGCCCCGAGGCGACGGTCCGGTACATGTCGCTCCAGAAGGAGCGGGGATGGTGGCCGGAGTTGAGCAGGCGATGGTCCTGGCCGAGCAGCTCGGCCCTGGTGTACCCGGAGATCTCGCAGAACTTGTCGTTGGCGTGGAGGATGCGGCCGCGGGCGTCGGTGATGGCGACGATCACGCTGCTGTTGAGCGCCGTCAGGATGCCCAGGTGATTCCGCACCATCTCGTCCCGCTCCAACACCGGCCCGGCCCCATGCCCGGCCGGCCCCTCCTTGCCGCTCCCCAACCCTCCGTCCCCTCCCGTTCCTCCAACGCCGACCGCGCCGACCGAGGCGGCGAGCAGGACGACGGCCCCCAGCAACCCGGCGGCGGGGCGGGCCAGAGATAGGCCGTCGGGGCTTGCCCACATCAGCCCGATCCCCGCCGCGAGCGCCCCGACGCCCACGAGACCCCAGCAGATGGCGGCGCTTCCGTGCACGGCCGCTCTCCTTCGCGTGCCGCGGCCCCGCCGCCGGTCGGAGGCGGGCGGGGACCGCGGCCGGACTACTTCGTGCGCACCTTGAACCGTGAGATGAGATCTTTCAGCCGCTCGGCCTCGGCCGAGAGCTGGGCCGCGGCGTCGGCGGACTGCTTGGCGCCGGCGGCGGTCTCCTTCGTGACGGTGTTGATGGTCTCGATGCTGCGGCTGATCTGCTCGGACGCCGCGGCCTGCTCCTCGGTGGCCGCGGCCACCGCCTGGATCTCCTTGGCGACGCTCTGCGACGCGGCGACGATCCCGGAGAGCGCAAGGCCCGCCTGCTTGGCGAGGTCCACGCCGACGTTGACCCGCTCGCGCCCCATCGCCATGCGCTCGACGGCCACCTTCGTCTCCGACTGGATCTCGTTGATCGACGAGGCGACGGTCTGGGTCGCCTGCTGCGTCCGCTCGGCGAGCTTGCGGACCTCGTCGGCGACGACGGCGAAGCCGCGCCCGTGCTCGCCGGCCCGCGCCGCCTCGATCGCCGCGTTGAGGGCGAGGAGGTTCGTCTGGTCGGCGATGTCGGTGATGACCTCGATGATGCGGCCGATCTCGTCGCTCTTGGCGCCCAGGGCCGTCACGGACGCGGACGACTGCTCGACCTGGCCGGCGATGGACTCCATCTCGCTGACCGTCTGGTCCACCACGCACCCGCCCTGGCGGGCCTCGTCGCCCGCGCCGGTCGCCTGCTGCACCGCCTCCGAGCTCTTGCGGGCGACCTCGGTGATCGAGGCGCTCATCTGCTCCACGGCGCTGGAGACCTGGTTGACCTGCTTCTCCTGCTCCTCCAGCCCGTCGGCCATCTGGTTGCTGCTGGCCGCGACCTCGGTGGCGGCGGCCGCCACGTTGCACGCGGTCTCGTTGACCTCGCCGATCACGGCGCTGAGCGTTTCCGCGAAGCCGTTGAACGACTCGGCGAGCTTGCCGATCTCGTCGGACCGGGTGATCTCGACCCGCTGGGCGAGGTCCCCCTCGCTCATGAGCTTGAGCTTGGCCAGCAGCAGCCCGATCGGCCCGCCCAGCATGCCCCGGAGCATGTAGATGAACACGCCCACGCACACCGCGACCAGCGCCATGGTGATCAGCGTCGCCTTCTGCGTCATCGCCGCGACCTGCTCGTTGAGCGGCTCCAGCGGGTAGATCACCTCGTACGCCCCGTGCATGTCGCCGGCGCGCCATCCCTCCATCCTGAAGCCGACGATGTCGATGCCGTCCCCGTCGGGGTCCCCGAGAGGATGGCCGGGGTCGCCGTGGCACATCAGGCAGCTGGCGTCAAGGACGATCGGCCGCATGACGTGCAGCCGGTTGTGCTCCTTGTCCACCCGCGACATCGCCTTGTGGTCGCCGCCCTTGACCTGCGCGGTCAGCGCCTCGAGCATGGCGGTGCGGAATGCGCCGGCCTCGGGGTCGGCCGAGGGCTCGTTCGCCGGGTTCCGGGCGTGGAACGCGGGCACCCGGAAATCGATCCCTTCCTTCTTCGCCGCGTCCCTCGCGGCCGTCCACCCGGCGACGACCGGGATCGTGCCGAAGATCTTGGCCTCGGAGTAGGGACGCTTGGCGCCCAGGGTCTGCGCCAGGTCCTCGAGCATGCCCTCCTTGTCGAAGGCGCCGCTCGCGTGCAGCCTGGACGCGTGGTTCTTGGCGGCGTCCGCGACGGCGGTGAAGGCGATCGCCTCGTGCACGAGGGCCTCGCGCATGTCCCGCTCGTAGTTCGAGAGCAGCAGCATCAGGTTGGTCACCGCGACCACGGCGACAACCGCCACAACGGTCGCGATGATCTTCGCGCTCAGGCCCATGGATTTCAGCACATTCCGCATCGTGATATCCCCAATGCCGCGGACGCCCGCGGGCGCGTCGCCCAGCCGGCGGAGGTGGACCCGCCGATGCTGCCCGCACCCGCCGCCCGGAACGCCGCATCCATCGGACCGCCGCACCCACCGCCGAAGCGGTCACATGCCGACCGGCGGCAGATCGCGCGAAGCGTTGAGCGGATTTGGCCGGCCGGGGGATTGACCCGCGACGCCTGCACCCTGATGACGACCGCGGAGCGAACGGCGCGGCCGCGAACGGGTGACCGCGGCGGGCACATCAGATCGAGGTCACACTTTCGGGGTAGATCAGCGAGCCCATCGACCGCGATGCGCCCGACCCGCACCGAAGGAGACCGTCCGCATGCCTTGCGGGCAAGGACTCCACCGGCCCGGCCAGCGGGAACCCGCACCGGAATTCAGAATCTCACGCTCCCCGAAGCCGACAATCAGTGCGCTCGACGCCTCCGCGCCGACGCCGCCGAACATCCTGATATTTAAACTCGTTAAGATCATGAGGCCAACGGCTATGGCAGCCACGCCCCTGACCGCGGCACCGCTCGCTCCGCGTACCCTCTTGTTCGGTTCGAGCCCCGCTCGTCGCATACAGCCCCTCCCAAGGACCCGCCGCACGCCATGACGCCCGGTCCATCTGTATCCATTCCCGCCCTGGCCGCTCTCTCCGAACGCGAACTCCAGGTCCTGACGCTCATCGGCGAAGGGCTCTCCACCGCCGAGATCGCCCGCCGTCTCGGACGACGCCAGGAAACCATCCGCTCCCACCGCCGCACCCTGGGCAAGAAGCTCGGGATCTCCAACCGGGTCGAGCTCGCCCGTTTCGCCATCCGTGCCGGGCTCTGCTCCGTACGGAGTCAGCTGTGGTGCGCCGGGCCGGACAACCCTGGGGAGCGGCTCTGGCTCCTGGCGGCCGCGGCCCAGAGCACCGGCGTGCCGCTGGCGATCGTCTCCACCGACGGGGCCGTCCGCTTTGCCAACGAGGCGTTCGGGAGGCTCTTCGGGACCGAGGAACGGCTGCTGGGCCATCCGGTGCACACGATCTTTGTCGGCGACCCCGCGGCGACGGGAGCCATCGTCGAACAAGCCCTCAACGGGGGCAGCCAGAGCGTGGAAGCCCAGATGCGCCGGGCCGACGGGTCCACCATCACCGCGGCGGTCCACGCGGCCCCGCTGACCGACGACTGCGGTCAGAAGATCGGCTTCACGATCGCAGTGACGGACGTCAGCGAGCGGCACCGCTCGACGCAGCAGCTTGTGGCTGCGACTCAATCTCTGGAAGCGGTCGTCCGGGAGCGTACGGCCGAGCTCCAGAACGTCGTCGAGCTGCTGCGCCGCGAGATCGAGATCCGCAAACGGATCGAGGCCAGGATGCAGGCGGTACTTGAGGGGGTCGCCGCGGCGACCGGGTCGAGCTTTTTCCAGCTCCTCGTTCGGCACCTGGCCGCGGTGTTCGGGGTGAAGTACGTGGCCGTGGTGGAGCAGATCCCCGGGCAGGAGCAGCGAGCCCGAACCGTCGCGTTCTGGAACGGAGACCGACTCGGGCACGACCTGGAGTTCGACCTGGCCGGGTCGCTCTGCGAGATGGTGCTCGAGGGCAAGCCGTCGTTCTACCCCTCGGGGATTCGGGCGCTCTTCGGGCCGGACCACGTGCTCGGACGGCTGCCCGTGGACAGCTACCTCGGCGTGCCGCTGGTGGACTCCGAGGGGCGGCGGATGGGCGTGCTGGCCACGATGGACGATCGGCCGATGCCCGACGCCATGGAGCACATCGCCATCCTGCGGGCCTTCGCCGCCAGGGCGGCGGGCGAGCTGGAACGCCGCCGCACCGAGGACGCTCGCCTGGAGAGCGAGAGCCGCTACCGGATCCTCGCGGACCTCTCGCCGGTGGGCGTCTTCGTCACGAACCCCGAGCTGCTCTGCACGTACGTCAACGCCCGCTGGCGAGAGATCACCGGGCTGCACGACCTGGAGCTCCCGTCGGAGGTCTGCAGCCGCGTGCTGCACCCGGAGGACCGCGACCGGGTCATGGCCTCGCTCCGCGCCGCGGCCCAGACGAGCGCCCCGATCGAGTCCGAACACCGCCTCGTCCGGCCCGACGGCGGCACCGTGCGGGTCTACATGCAGGCGAGGCCGCACCTGGATGCGCAACAGAGACTGCTGGGCTACATCGGCGCCCTGACGGACGTCACGAACCGGAAGCACACCGACATCGACCGATAGGCCCCGAAGCGGCAAAGGGAGCCGGCCTGCCGGAAACCAGACCGGCCCCTCGCTGGAGGTCTATCGCCCCCGACCGACCGACGGACCGACCGTGACGGATGCCCAGCGGGTCCGAACACACTTCCCACGCCCCGACCATGGCGCGGCGAGCGTGCCGGTTACGACCCGCCGGGCATCGGAAGCGACGGCGCCCGATGCCGACCTCCAACGCCGAGCCGTCCGGGGTACGCGCCATCGCACCGGACGACTCCCCCCCGTCATGCAGCGCCCTTGGAGTTCAAGAGTTCGCCCTCGGCCCAGACCTCGCGCCCGGCGAACGTGTCCCACACGCCGGCCGCACGCCCCCGCGTCGTGTCGAGAGCAGCCGGGCCCATCGCCAGCTCCAACGACATGGGCGCGATCAGCACTCCCCGCCGATAGCCGCCAGCCACGCCGTCAGGAACGCCGCGATGTCTGATGAGTTCACCACGCCGTCGCCGCTGAAGTCCCCGGCCAGGCCGCCGTCGCCGATGGACATCAGCCACGTCGTCAGGAACGCGCTGATGTCCGAGGAGTTGACCGACCCGTTGCCGTCCCAGTCCGCCGGGCAGCCGCCGGGGGCCCCGCCCCAGAAGCCGCCGACGAGGACCAGGTCGCCCGCGGCGAGCGGCCCCCCGGCGTCGCACTGGCCGACGGTCCCCATGAGCGTGAAGCCCCCGCCGGACGAAGTCCCGCCCCCGCCGTCGATCGTGTACCAGGTGATCTCGGGCTGCGCCGATGCGAAGGCGCCGGCGAGGGCGACGGCCGCGACGGCGGCCGGCAGCGTCGATGCATGGGTGGAGTTTGCCATGAGTCTGCTCCGTCGCCGGCCGCGGCCGGCGTGGGTCTGCTGAACCTCCCCGCGGCCGCCGGTCACGGGGCGCCGATCCGGACGATGCCCGAGGAGCCCCACCGGGTGATGGTCATCGGGCGCCAGATGGTCACCCGCTCGTTGTAGTTCCCCGCCTGCACGCGGACTTCGTCGCCGCTGATGACCTGGTAGACCCCCTCGCGGAACGTGTTGAACGGGTTGGCGGAGGTGCCCCGCTCGGTGTTGCCGTTGTTGCCGGCGTCGCCGCTGAAGTTGCGGTTGACGTGGACGATGCTGGGGATGTCCGCGGTGGCGAGGTAGTAGCGGATGTTCTGGTACGCCCCGTCGAGGCGGCCGTACGACTTGCGGATCTCCGGGTTCGGGCACCCGGAGGGCCCGCCGGTGAGCGTGCCGCGGACCCGGCGCTGGCCGTCGAGCAGCGGCGAGCCGGAGGAGCCGCCCTGAGTCGTCCCATCGAAATAATCCACATCCCAGAGGCCGAAGGACGGGATGGTGAAGCAGTTCTCGCCGCCGGCGTCGCAGAAGACGCCGGGGAAAAGGTTCGAGCCGTTCTCCGTGCCGAAGCTGATGCGCTTCCACGAGCCGGCGGGGTGGTGGATCCCGTCCGCCGCCGAGGTGGACCAGTTGGTCGCCGTCGTCCACCCGAGGAAATACGGGCTGGCGGTGGGGCGCTCGAGCAGGCCCAGCAGGGTCCAGTCGTTGTCGGATCGACGCTTCAGCAGCACCGCGCCGTCCGTCCGCGGCAGGTCGTCGAAGTCCGGCAGGTCGCCGCCGCACCCGTCGCGCTGCCACAGCCAGAGAACCTCGAGGCTGCCCGCCTCCGCCTGGGTGCTGATGCAGTGGTTGGCCGTCATCAGCAACGGGACGAAGTCGCCCGCCTGGCGGTTGAGCAGCGCGCCGGTGCAGAGGAAACAGGACCCGCCGGAGACGAAGCCGAGGGCGCCCACGGCTCGGGCCTCGTTGCCGAAGCCGAAGCACATGACGTCGTTGTGGCAGCTCAGCGCGCTCCCCGGCCCGCCGTGGCAGTCGCAGGTGTAGACGTACGCGACCTGCACGATGCTCAGCTCGTCCGCCGACGGCTTCCCGCCCGCCGGAAGGTAGAACTCCAGGCCGATCACGTCCCCGAAGATGCTCGGCGACCACCACAGGCCCTCGTCGTCCACGCGCCAAGCCTCGTACGGGCCGTGCACCGCGGTCCCCGCGGGGTCGTACACCCGCACCTGCATGTCGCTCCCCGCCAGCCCGCGGACCTGCACCCGCAGCCCCCGGGCGTCACGCGAGCTCAGCTCGAGCCTCGCAACCAGCGAGCCGTCGCGCCGCTCCTGCATGGCGATCGGCGCCGCCGCCTGCGCGGGGGCGGCGTTGACGTAGCCGACCTCCTTCTTGTCGGCGATCAACGCCCCCGCCGGACGGGCCCGCCCGATCAGCTCGGCGATCGCCGCGGCGTCGAGCTGGTCCACCCGCCCATCCGCGTTGACGTCCCCGCGGCACGGCGCCCCGCCGGCGCACTCCCCCAGCAACCCGACGAGCTGCGCCAGATCCGCGCCGGTGACCGCCCCGTCCCCGTCAAGGTCCGCGGCAAGCACCCGCATCTCCTCCAGCCGGTGCCGCGGGACGACCGTCGGCGGCAGCTCGATCCGCGTCGGCTCGAGCTCCGGCGCGACAAGCGTCGCGGGCGCACGGGGATCGAACTGCGGCAGCCCCGCGCCGTCAAGCCCGTCGGCGAACTCCACGAGCTCCCCGGGGGCGAGCGGGACCTCCTGCCCCAAGCCCGTCCCGACGGTTGCGAGAAGCGCCGCCAGCATCGCCGCGGCGGGCGCGTGTCGTGTGGTCTTCATCATGGCGAATCCTCCTGCCGCGGCGTGCTCACTGCAGCGTGACCAGGACGAGGACCAGCCCGCGCTCCCCCTTCTCCAGGCCGGTCATCGCCTTGCCGATGATCGCCCCGGGGGTCCGCGACGGATCCGCCGCGGGCATCGCGTGCCCGGGCGTGTCGGAGGTGGTCAGCAGGTCCCCCGGCTCGATGGCCCGATCGGTCGCATCGCACCGGACGTAGACGCGGCCCGACAGGGCCACCGGCGCGGCGTGCTCGTTGCCGCTCTCGCGCCCGAGAACCACGCCGGTGGAGAAGGCGTTGGCCCCGGCGATGACCCCGGCGACGCGCCGGTTGTACTCGCCCCGGGCCAGGCAGAGGTGCCCGGGGTTGTCCGCGTCGATGGCGACGACCATCCCCGGCTCGACCGGCTCGCTGAAGGGGAACTCCTCGGCCAGGTCGGCCCCCGTGATCTCCAGCACGCTCGTACGCGTCGTGCCGTTGACGTGCAGGCGGGTCTGCGGGCTGGTCGTCCCGATGCCGACGTTGCCGTTGTGCAGCAGCCGCATCAGGCTGACGTTGTTGAGCGTCTGGATGTCCAGGCCCGCGGTGGACGCCCCGGCGATGCGGATGCGGGGAACGTTGTTGTCCCACCCCAGGACGATGCGGTCGGAGAGCAGGTTCGGGTTGCTGGCGCGGAAGCCCGTCGTCCCCTCGGCGATGATGTCGCCGCCGACGTGCAGCGCCGCGGTCGCGGTGGCCCGTTGGATGCCGACGTTGCCGGTGCTCCGGTGGACGATCAGACTCGGCGGCGTCTCGCCGTCCGAGTTCAGGCCCAGGAACTTCAGGTAGTTGTCCGCCCCGTCGTAGCGCACGATGGCGCCGAGCGAGGCGGAGGTGTTCTCGGCGAGAAGGATCTGCGAGGATGCGTCGGAGATGCTCGGCGTGATGATCATCCGCCCCAGCGGCGTGTAGCCGCGGATGTGCACCTCCGCCTGCGGGCTGACGGTCCCGACGCCGAGGTTCCCCTGGGTGTAGACCGCGTGCGAGCCGTTGAGCGTGAACGGCGACGCCCCGGGGGGGCCTGCCGGCCCGATGTCCCCCCGAGGCCCGGGGGGACCCTGCGGCCCCTCCGGCCCGATCGGCCCCTGCGGCCCCGCCGGGCCCTGCGCGCCCGTCTGCCCGGGCGGCCCCTGCGGCCCGGCGGGTCCCTGCGGCCCCTGAGGCCCAGCAGGCCCCTGCGGCCCCTCGTTGCCGGCCAGCGCAAACAGCGCATACGGCGCGGGGCTGATCGGCTGCCGCGGCGAGAGCGTGAAGTACGAGCCGCTCCCCGCGGGGGCGCGCACCGCGATCTCCAGCCACCGCCCCTGCCCCACGAAGGCGCCGGCGCCGAAGTCGAGGTCAACCGTGAACCGCCCGCCGGCGAGCGCCCGGTTCGGGAGCGACTGCGTCACCCCGATCTGGTTCCCCCCCACCGGGGCGTCGTACAGCGTGAAGAGGAAATCGGCGTTGCCGTTGACGGGCGAGCCGTTCTGGGTGAGCTCGCCCGAGTACGTGAACGCGGTGCCCACGGGCTGGGCGGCCGCGACGACGGCGAGCGTGGCAGTCACCAGTGCCGCGAGGATCGCTCTGAACATGCGGACCTCCAAACTGAGGGGTGCGTGACTCCGGAGTGCGGGCCGGCAACGGCGCGAGGGCACGACACCGCACGACCAGAAGAGCGCGGCATCCACGCCCGTGTGACCGTGGAGTGAAAAAGTTCGCTCGTGACGCGGATCAATCCCCGCCGGCGGCGCCCCCAGGGGGCTCCCGGTACCGCTCCGCCAGCTCCGGCCTCCCCCGCCGCTCATAGAACTGCCCGAGCAGGCCGCGGATCCCCACCGAGTAGGCGTGCTCCGCCCCCAAACTCCGGTGCAGCCCCTCGTAGCTCGCCAGCAGCTCCCGCTCCGCCTCCTCGATCCGCCCCAGCTTCTCCAGGCAGAGCCCGTAGCCCCCCCGGGCGGCCTGCGGGATGTAGTGCTCCGCCCCCAGCGACCCCTCCCCCACCCGGATCAACCGCTCGTACACCGCCGCGGCCTCCTCGAGCTCCCCCGTCGCCCGAAGCAGCCCCGCGAGGTTGTTCATCGCGATGAGCGTGTCGAAATGCCCCTCGCCGAACCGCACCACCATCCCCTCGACCGCCCGCCGCTGCAGCGCACCCGACTCCTCCAGCCTCCCCTGCCGCTTCAGCGCCAGCGCCAGGTCGTTGACCGTCACCAGCGTGTCCGGGTGGTCCGAACCCAGGATCCGCTCCTGCCGCTCCAGCACGTCGCGCAGCAGCGGCTCGGCCAGGTCCGGCTTGCCCTGGAGCAGCAGCACCCCCGCGACGTCGCTCTCGGAGACGAGCGTCTCCAGGTGCTCGTCTCCGAGCTTCCGCCGCCGCCCCTCGTACGCGCGCCGGTGCAGCTCGCCGGCCTCGTCGAGGGTCCCCCGGTCCTGCAGCACGTAGGCGAGCTTGGCGACCGCCGCGAGCGTCTCGACCGCCTCTGGTCCGAGCTCTCTCTCAAGCCCGGCGACGACCTGGCGAAGCTTCGCTTCCGCCGCGGCCAGTTCGCCCCGCTCGTGCTCCAGTTGGGCCAGCATCCCCAGGGAGGCGAGCGTCTCCGGGTGCCCCTCCCCGAGCACCCCGCGCCGAATCCCCAGCGCGGCCCCCAGGTGCGGGGCCGCCTGCTCGTACAGCCCCAGCGTGCGGTACGTGTCGCCGATGACCGCGCGAACCGCCGCGAGAACCTCCGGCTGCTCCGCCAGTTCCACCTCCGACCGCACCGCCGCCGCGTCGAGCAGCTCCCGCACCGTCGCCTTCCCCCCCGCGCGGCGCGGGTCCGCCGCACCCAGCATCCGCTCCAGGAAGCCCTGCACCGCCTCGAGCTTGGCCATCTCCAGCCGCGCCCGCTCCAGCGCCCTCGCCGTCTCCGTCTCAGCGCTCACCGCCCGGGCCCGCTCGCGCTCCACCGCCGTGATGTACCACGCCGTCCCCCCCACCGCCCCCAGCAGCACAACCCCCGCCGCCGTCGCCGCCGCCGCGTTCCGCCGCCACCACAGCCCCGACCTCCCCATCGCCCCCAGCGGCCGCGCCAGCGTCGGCCGGTTCTCCAGCCACGCCCGCAGGTCCGCCGCCATCTGGTCCGCTGACACATACCTCCCCTCCGGCTCGCGGCTCATCGCCTTGCGGCAGATCGCCGAGAGCGTCGCCGGCACGTTCCCCGGCAGCGGCGGCGGCCCCGCGGAGCCCTCACGCACCTGCGCGATCACGTCCAGCCGGCCGTCATCGTGGAAGCTCCCGCTCGGCTCGTACGGGTGCCGCCCCGTCAGCAGGAACCGCAGCACCGCCCCCAGCGCGTACACATCGCTCAGCGGCGTGGCCCCCTCGCCGCGGGCCTGCTCCGGCGCCATGTACGCCGGCGTCCCCACGATCCGCCCATCGCCGGTGTCAATCGCCACCGTTGATGCGACATCCCCATCATCAACCGCCCTCGCCCCCGGCGCAGCCAGGCCGAAGTCCGTCACCAGCACGCGACCCGACGGGGTCAGCAGGATGTTCGACGGCTTCAGGTCCCGGTGCGTGATCCCCCGCGCGTGCGCCGCCGCGACGCCCAGGCACGCCCGCTCCACGATCTCCGCCGCCCGCCGACACCCTACCCCCCCCACTCCTCCCATCTCCCCCACCGCCCGGTCCAGCGGCCGCGCCACCGCGACGGCCCGCGGGTCGGCCGCTGTCGGCGCCGGATCCCCCGCGAGCTGCGCATCGATGTAGAACGCCCCCCCACTCCCCAGCCGCCCCGCTGCGTGCACCCGGACCACATTCTCGTGGTCCAGCGCCGCCGCCGCCTGCGCTTCGGCCAGCAGCCGGTTGATCCCCGCCTCCTCCCCCTCATCCCGCGGCCGCCGCAGCAGCTTCAGCGCAACATAACGCTCCAGCTCCCGGTCCCACGCCCGCCACACCTCCCCGAACGTCCCGCTCCCCAGGTGTTCCACGAGGTCGTACTTCCCCGTCTCCTCCGGCGCAGGCGGGTCTTCCAGCTCCTCCCCCACCGCCTCGAACAAATCCACCACCAGGTCGATCTGGTCCGCCAGCTCCGGATACTGGGCCTTGAGCCGCTCCCGGACCGCCGCCTCCCCGCGGTCCGGCCGGTTCACGAGCTCGTACGTCAGCACCGCCTGGCAGACCGACGAACGGACCGTCAGCCCCCCCAACCCCCCGAGCACGCGCTGGTAGTGCCCGACGCCCGCCGGCAACCCCCGCTCGCGGCGCTCCTCAAGATCCGCCGCGACAATCTCGACCAGCCCCGCCTCATCCCCGGGGTCAAGCTGCGCCACGAACGCCGCGAGGTCCGGCTCCGCCGCGCCGCCGCCGCGCGCCCACGCCCCGCGCAGGCGGACCACCACGTCCGCCGCACTCCCCCCCGGCGCACCGGCTGCCACGTCGCTCATCGGGTCCTCCCGTCCGCTCCCACCCCCCAGGTTACCGGAAAAAGCCAGCGGAGTCGGCGTCCCGGTGTGACAGCGCCCCCCGCATCTCCCTTGGTCCACCAACGCCCCCGCGGTACACTGCCCTTCGGACCAACCATGTCGTCTAAGCTGCAAGCCCTCCTCGACCGTGGCCAGCACGCCCCCACCGAGGCGGAGCGTGAGGCGGCCTACGCGGAGCTGACCCGCCTGCTCACACTCCTCGTGCGCGCCAGCATGAGCCGCCGCCTCCGCGGCCAGCGCGACTCCATGGACGTCTGCCAGTCCGTCACCCGCTCCTTCATCGCCGACTTCCAGGCCTCCCGCATCCGCTTCGAATCCGAGGCCGCGCTCGTCGCCTACCTCCGCCGCGTCGTCCACCACAAGCTCGCCGATGTCGCCCGCCGCGACGGCGCGGCCAAACGCGGCGGCGACGTCCCCACCCCCGCCCTGCCCCTCTCCGCCGCGGCCATCCCAGCCGCGGACACCCCCGGCCCCGCCAGCGGCATCATCCTCGCCGAAGCCGCGAACGCGGCCCTCGAAACCTTCAGCGAGGAAGACCGTGCGCTGTGGTCCCTCCGCCGGCGAGGCTGGCCGTGGGACCGCATCGCGAGAGAACTCGGCATCAGCGAGGCCGCGGCACGCCAGCGATGGAGCCGCCTCCAGTCCTCCATCGCTCAGGCCGAGGATGGGCTTCCGGCTCGCTGATCCTCGAAGGCGCCACCGCTCCCACGAAGCCCTCCGCTGCTCCAAACCCGTCAGCGAGCCATACTTAAGTTCAGCCCCCGCTCTGGACAGGGGATTGGCACTTCCGGTACATTCGGGCATCATTCAAAACGTCGCCTTTCCCTGATGAGAGGTGTCGTGCCGTATTGCTGCCTCTGTCGCAAGCGTCGCCATCCCACCCAGTTCCCCCATCCTTCCACGGAGCACGACTCCATGCCCACCTCGCCGCGGCCCGCCGTCGCCCTGCTCGCCTCCGCCCTGGCCCT
>JBIQJK010000033.1:0-26992 GCA_044507535.1 Planctomycetaceae bacterium
AAGGGGAGGGGTGGAGCCGCTTCGGCGGAGGGCGGCGCGGACGCGGGCGAGGAAGTCTTCGCGGGGTTCGCCCAGGTTTGTGTTTGTGGTGGCGCCGGTGGTCATGGGCGGTCCTCCTCGAAGGGGCGGGTGCGCCACCAGTCGCGGAAGGAGGAGGATGGGGGCGTGGGGAAGTCGCGCTCGTCTGTCCAGCCGTCCAAAGGGGCGGGGAGGTCGGTGAGCCAGCGGCGGTCGGTGTAGGGGTCGGACGGGGGGGCATCCGGGCTCGCGGCAGCGCGGAGGAGGAGGCGCTGCGCGGCGGCGGCGAGGCGGTAGAGGGCGGGGCGCCGGAGGATGGCGGCCCAGAGGCGCATGGCGATGCGCTGCCGCGGGCCGGTGAGGCCGGTGGCGACCATGTCGCGGCGGAGGCGGATGAGGTGACGGGGGATGTCGATCTTGACGGGGCAGGCCTCGGAGCAGCCGCCGCAGAGGGAGGAGGCGTGGGGGAGGTCGGGGTAGTTGTGGAGGCCTTTGAGGGAGGGGGTGAGGATGGCGCCGATGGGGCCGGAGTAGACGGCGCCGTAGGCGTGGCCGCCGCCGACCTTGCGGTAGACGGGGCAGGCGTTGAGGCAGGCGCCGCAGCGGATGCAGCGGAGGATCTCGCGTGCGCCCCCGTCGCCGGCGTCTGAGAGGAGCTGTGTGCGGCCGTTGTCGAGGAGGATGATGTGGAGGTGGGTGGGGCCGTCCTGGTCGGCGTCCTGGTGAGAAAGAGGCTGAGGAGAGGGGGGAGAGGGGGAGCGCAGGGGCTGGAAGCCCATGCCGCGGCGGCGTGGTCCGGTGATGATGGTGGTGTAGACGGTCAGGGGCTGGGCGGTGGAGCTGCGGGCGAGGACTTTCAGGAGGACGCCGAGGTGCTCGGGGGCTGGGATGAGCTTTTCGATGCCGACGATGGCGATGTGGGTGCGCGGGCCGCTCATGCAGAAGTCGGCGTTGCCCTCGTTGGTGCAGACGACGAGCGAGCCGGTGGAGGCGATGAGGAAGTTGCCGCCGGTGATGCCGAGGTCGGCCCTCTGGTAGAGGGAGCGGAGGTGAGCGCGGGCGATGAGGGTGAGCTGCGCGGGGTCCTCGGTGTAGGGAGCGCCGAGCTCGCGGACGAAGGCGCGGGCGACCGCGGTGCGGTCCTTGTGGATCATCGGGGTGACGATGTGGGAGGGTGCGTCGCCGTCGAGCTGGAGGATGAACTCGCCGAGGTCGGTCTCGACGGTGCGCACGCCCGCGGCCTCGAGGGCGGGGAGGAGGCGCGTCTCCTCGGTGACCATCGACTTGGCCTTGACGCAGAGCTTCGCGCCGGCGTCCTTGGCGATGGCGAGGGTGACGGCGTTGGCCTGGGCGGCGTCTTTGGCGAAGTGGACGACGGCGCCGGACTTCGTCGCGTTGTCGATGAACCGCTCGAGGTAGTGGTCGAGGTGGTCGAGGGTGTGCTGCTTGATGCGGGCGGCGAGGGAGCGGACGTCGTCCAGGCGGGGGCCGAAGGCGGCCATGAAGGCGGCGGCGCGGGCGCGGTCCTTGTTGCGGGTGGCGGTGTTGACGAACTGCTGGAGCTGGAGGTCGGCGGCGGCGCGGCGGACGCGCGGGGCCATGGCGTAGGGGAGGGTGGGGTCGAGGGGGTGCTCCCGGGGGGAACGAGCAGGTTGAGTGGTTGGAGGCGTCATCTGGGAGGTTGCGTCCGGATTCGGGAAGCCATGGAGGTCGGGGAGGGAGGCCATGGAGCCCTCACCCGGCCTCTCCCAGGGGGAGAGGGGGCGAAGAAGAGGAGGAGGAAGTGAAGGTGGGGAGCACGCCCGGCGCAGAGCCGCCGGCCGCGGCGCCCGTCGAAGGAGACCGAGGGAGGAGGTTGAGGCTTTCGGCGATGATCTCGGCGAGGGTGGTGAAGTGCGGGAGGGCGTCTCCTGCGTCCCCCCCGCTGCTGCCCCGGCCCCCCCCACTTGCGTGGGCGCGGCGGCAGGCGCCGGCGATGTTCATGGTGCAGCCGGCGTCGTTGCAGACGGCGGTGGGCGCGCCGGCGGCGCGGATGCACGCGGCCTTGTCGCGGGCCATGGCGGCGGAGATCTGGGGGTACTTGATGGCGAAGGCGCCGCCGAAGCCGCAGCACTGCTCGGCCTTGTCGAGGGGGATGAAGGTGAGGCCGTCGATCTGGCGCATGAGGGCCTGGGCGTGGTCGTCCGGGCCGAGGGCGCGGTGGTGGCAGGAGGGGTGGTAGGTGGCGGCGCCGGGCCAGGAGGCGCCCAGGGCGCGGAGGTCGGGCTTCAGGATGCGGGCGAGGAACTCGGCGAACTCGTAGGTCTTCGCGGCGAGCGCCGCGGCGGAGGGGTCGCCGGGGAGGAGGTGGGGGTAGGACTCGCGGAGCATCGCGGCGCAGGAGGCGGAGGGGGTGACGACGTAGGGCGCATCGGCGAAGACGGCGATCATGCGGCGGGCGAGGTCGCGGGCCTCGGGGTGGAAGCCGTTGTTGTACATCGGCTGGCCGCAGCAGGTCTGGGCCTGCGGGAAGGAGACGGTGCAGCCGAGGCGCTCGAGGACCTTGACGGCGGCGATGCCGGCGCGGGGGTAGAAGTTGTCGGTGAGGCAGGTGATGAAGAGGGCGACGTTCATGCGTGTCGGCCGGCGCGGGGAGGGGGCGCTGAGGGGATTCGGCGCGGCGGCGTGAGCATGGTACCGGCGCGGGGGAGTTCGCGTCACGGCGGCGAGTGGCGGTAGACCTGCACGCAGGAGCCGGCGTGGGGGGCGCGGAGGGGGAAGTAGTCCACGAGTTCGGCGTGGGGGAGGAGCCAGAAGCGGCGGGTAGGGCGGCTGCTGGTGTTGTCGATGACGAACCAGGCGGTGTGGGGGATGGCTGCGACCTCGTCGGGGGAGGCGGGGAGGGGGAGGGCGCGCTCGCCGAGGTAGTAGGAGGCGATGTAGACGCTGCTGGCGTAGACGGGCTCGTTGGGGGCGCGGCGGGCGACCAGCGCGGCGACGGCCTCGCGCCAGCGGGCGTGGAGGTTGCCGCCGCTCTCGTGGGCGATGAAGGTGGCGGTGAGGGAGCCGACGAGGAGTGCGGCTGTGGGGGCCGCGGCGAGGGCGAGGCCGGCGTGGGGGCGGACGAGGCCCCAGATGCGGTCGAGGGCGATGGCGGCGAGGGCCAGGACGGCGAAGGTGCTGATGAAGGCGTAGCGGGAGCCGACGGGGAGGCCGACGGAGAGGGCGGCGAAGAAGAGGATGGGGATGGCCGCGGCGGCGCCGAGGTAGACGGCGAGTCGTGGGTCGTCGCGGAGGAGGTAGAGGCCGGCGAGGCCGGCGAAGGCGACGACGGAGGGCCAGATGAGGTAGACGCTGGCGAGGATGAGGCGGGCGGGGGTCTGGTGGATGGGGTCGCTGATGGCGTGGCCGAGGGTGTTGCGGCCGGCGAGGGCGTCGCCGGCGAAGAGGAGGATGCAGCAGGCGATGGCGCCGAGGGAGGCGGCCCATCCGAAGGCGCCGAGGCGGACGGGGCCGGTGCGGTGGAGGCGCAGGGCGGCGACGATCCAGTCGGCGGCGAAGACGACGCCGAGGACGAGGGCGGTGGGCTGGGACATGAAGGCGAGGACGGCCAGCGCGAGGGCGGTGAGGAGGCGGTCGCGGGCGATGGGGCGGCCGGGGACGGTGGCGGTGAAGTAGACGGCCAGGGCGGCGTTGTAGAAGAGGAACTGAACGATGTAGAAGCGGGCGGCCTGGGACCAGTAGATGTGCCAGGGGGAGACGGCGAGGAGGAGGGCGAGGAGGAGGGCCGCGCGGTCGCCGAGGAGGCGGCGGGAGGCGAGGGCGAGGAGGGGGACGCTGGCGATGCCGAAAAGGGCGGTGGGGAGGCGGGCGTTGAGCTCGGTGACGCCGGCGGCGCGCCAGCCGGAGGTGTCGACGCGGTCGAGCTGGGAGGGGTCCACGCCGGCGGCGAGGAGGCCGGCGTAGCTGGGGAGGTAGCCGAGGACCTTGGTGAGCTGCCAGCGGCCCTCGGAGATGCTGTTCATGGTGCGGACGTTGTAGAGCTCGTCGAGCCAGAAGCTGGCGCTGCCGAGGTTGTGGAGGCGCAGGCCGGCGGCCAGGAGCGTGGCGGCGAGGAGGAGCGACCAGAAGATGCGGCCGCGTACAGGGGGGCTTGGCGCTGCCGCGGGCGGGTTGAGGGGCGCGGTCATGAGTCAGGCTCTCTCGCAGGGGGATGCGGGGGTAGGCGTGGGGACGTTGCGATGGGAAGGTGGGGCGGCGGGGGCGACGGCGCAGAACCACGCGCCCGGGAGGCGGCAGAGCATGTGGACGATGTAGACGAAGAGGGAGAGGGCGACGGCCTGCTCGCCGGGGACGCCGACGCCGGCGAAGAGGTACATGAATGCGGCCTCGCGGACGCCGAAGCCGCCGATGGAGATGGGCAGGAGGGTGAGGAAGATGATGATGGGGATGAAGACGGCGAAGGCGGAGAGGGGGGCGTCGATGCCGAGGGCGACGGCGCCGATGAAGTACATGAGGATGCGGATGGACTGGAAGAGGAGGGCGAGGAGGGCGCCGAGGGCGAGCAGGCCGCGGCGGGCGCGGTACTGGTCGAAGGCGGCGTAGAGCCGGTTGAGGCGGGACTGGAGGTGGTCGGCGAGGGGCCGGGGGAGGAGACGCTCGGCGGCGCGGCGGGCGCGGGGGCTCATGGCGGCGGCGCCGGCGGCGAGGGCGAGGGCGAGGCAGGCCCAGCCGGCGACGGCGATGGCGGGGTCAACCCGGAGGGTCCGCGGGGCGGCGGCGAGGGCGGAAAGGACGAGTGCTGCGAGGGCGGCGGTGGAGAGGAGGCGGTCGGCGATGATGGAGGAGACGGCCGCGGCGGTGTTGCCGGTGGCGCGGGAGATGCCGACGAGGCGCAGGAGCTCGACGCCGACGGTGCCGGGGAGGAACTGGCCGGCGAAGTCGCTGGCGAAGGTGACGCGGACGACGCTCCAGAGTGGAAGTCCGGGGGTGTTGCAGCGGAGCAGGAGCCACCAGCGGACGGCGGCGAGGTAGCGCTGTGCCCAGATGACGGCGACGAGCAGGAGCAGGGGCGCGGGGCGGGCGGCGGCGAAGGAGGCCGCGAGGTCGCGGAAGTCGATGCGCGAGGCGACGAGGGCGAGGAGCGCGAGGGTGACGGCGATGCGGGCCCGGCGCCAGTGGGAGGATGCGGCGGCGCTGGGGGCGGCGCTTTGATGGGCGGCGGCGGGGGTGAGGGCGCGTGCGGTCATCGCGTGGCGGGTGCGGCGTGCTCGAGGTGGATGGGCGCGTCCGGCCGGTGGTGCGGGGTCGGCGCGGGGCGTTCGGCGGCGCCCGCGGGTGGGCGGCCGGCGACTTCGAGGTAGATGGACTGGAGGCGGCGGACGTTCTCCTCGATGCGGAAGGTGTCGCGGTGCTCGGTGCAGCCGCGCTGGAGGTGGGCGCGGAGGGCGTGGTCGGTGAGGAGGCGTGCGATGGCCGCGGCCATGGCGGGGGCGTCGCCCTGGGGGACGACCAGGCCGGTGCGGCCGTGGAGGACGACGTCGGTGGTGCCGGCGACGGGGAAGGCGACGACGGGGCGTGCGGCGGCGATGGCCTCGACGACGACGCCGGGGAGCCCCTCGCCCCAGAGGGAGGGGAGGGCGACGACGTCGGAGGCGGCGAGGAGGTCGGGGATGTCGGTGCGCTGGCCGGCGAAGCGGATGGCGCCCGCGATGTTCAGCTCGCGCGCGGCGGTCTGGCAGGCGGGGCGGGTGGGGCCGTCGCCGGCGATCAGGAGCACTGCGCTCGGGCAGGAGGCGCGGAGGAAGGGCACAGCGCGGATGAGGAGCTCGTGGCCCTTTTCGGGAGCCATGCGTCCGACGACGGCGACGACGGGGGCGTCGGCGGGGATGGCGAGCTCCTCGCGGATGCGCTCGCGGGCGCCGGGGGAGGGGGAGGCGAAGCGGTCCACGTCGATGCCGTTGAGGAGGGTGCGGGCGCGGTCGCGGGGGATGGCCCAGTCGGAGACGGCGAGGTCGGTGACGGCGTCGGCGCAGCCGAGGGCGAGGTCGGTGTGTGGGGCGAGGAGGCGGGCGAGGAGGCGGACGGCGCGGCCGGGATGCTTGGTGTCGCGGAGGTGGATGATGGCGCGGCGGCGGGTGCGGCGGGCGGCGATGCGGCCGAGGATCATGGCCTTTTCGCCCAGGAGGTGGAGGAGGTCGGCGTCGGTGGCGCGGACGAGGCGGACGAGGTCGGGCAGGGCGCGGGGGTCCCACTTGGCGCGGCCGAGGAAGACGGGAGGGAAGCCGCGCTGCTCGAACTGGGCGGCGAGGGGGTGGGGCTCGCGGAGGACGCAGAGGGTGGGGCGGACCAGGGCGGGGTCGAGACGCGGGAGCTGCTCGAGGAGGAGGCGGCCCGGGCCGTGGACGACGCCGCCGGCGAAGCCGAGGTGGTCGATGACGATGAGGACGCGGAGGGGGTGGGTCGTCGTCATCGGGCGGGCTCCTTGCGCGGGGCGGGGGGGGCGGCGTCGTCGCGCATCTGCGCGAAGAGCCGGGCCATCTCGGGGGGGACGGGGCGTGGGCGGAGGGAGAAGTCGGACTCGGGGATGAGGATGGAGTTCTCGGGGACGTCCTTGCGGACGACGGCGCCCGCGCCGATGACGGCGCCGGGGCCGATGGCGACGCCGTCGAGGACGACGGCGCCCGCGCCGATCCACGCGCCGTCGCCGATGACGACGGGGCCCTGGGAGTAGAGGCCCTGGTGCATGATGGGGGCGCCGGTGAGCTCGGTGCGGTAGCGGCCGCCGCCGATGTAGCACGCGCCGGCGACGAGGACGTTCTTGCCGATGCAGATGCCGCCGGCGGAGGAGAGGATGCATCCGCTGCCGATGGAGCAGCCGTCGCCGATGGAGATGGGGCCGCACTTGCACTGGACGATGGTGGAGCGGGCGATGAGGACGTCGGCGCCGAGGCGGAGGCCTGAGGCGAGGGCCGCGGGGCGGTCGGCGGGGGTGCCCTCGGATTCGGGGGCGGCTTCGACGGGGGTGTCCGCGCCGCGGGCGTCGAGGAGGCAGTCGTCGTCGATGGCGGTGCGGTCGCCGATGTGGATCAGGGCGGGGCAGCGGAGGGCGATGTTGCGGCCGAACTGGACGCCGCGGCCGCAGGAGGCGAAGAGGCGGGGGAAGAGGGCCTTGCGGAGGAGGTAGCCGGCGGCGCCGGTGCGCGCGGCGGCGAGGGCCATGACGAGCTCGAAGCGCAGCAGGGGCCAGAGGCCGGGGCGGCCGATGAAGAAGTCGCGGTACTTGTCGAGCGCGGAGCGGTCGGTGCGGGCGAGGCCGTCAATCACCGGCTCCTTGCGCAGCGTACGGCGTGGTCGCGCGGCGCGGGTCGCGGTCTGGATCATGCGCTCTTCCTTCGAGGTGTGCATCGTGTCGTCCGGGCCGGCGCTCGGCGCCGGGGCGGAGGGGGCGGAGGAGGCCGTTGCGCACGTACCACTGGGCGGTGCGGGCGACGCCCTCGGCGACGTCGATCTGGGGGGAGTAGCCCAGGAGTCGGCGGGCCTTGTGGATGGAGAAGGCGCGGTTCTTGGTGAAGAAGTGGACGCGGCGGCGGTGGAGCGGGGGCTCGAGGCCCAGGGGGCGGCAGATGGCCTCGCAGGCGGCGCCGGCGGCGAGGAAGGGCCAGACGGGGAGGTTGCCGCGGGGGGGGCGGGCGCCGACGGCGCCGGCGACGATGGCGACGAGCTCGGAGAGTGGGAGGTAGCGGGGGCCGGCGAGGATGAAGGCCTCGCCGAGGGCCTCTTCGCGCTCGCCGCAGCGGATGAGGCCGTCGATGAGGTCGTCGAGGTAGACGAGGTGGAGGAGGGTGCGGCCGTCGCCGATCATGCGGAAGGCGCCGCTCTGGATGGTGCGGAAGAGCTTGAGGAAGCGGGTGTCGCCGGGGCCGTAGACGGAGGAGGGGCGGACGACGACGCCGGGGAGGCCGTGGGTGAAGGCGCGCATGGCGGCCTGCTCGCCGAGGAGCTTGGTGCGCTGGTAGACGTCGCCGGGGTTGGGGGGGGAGTTCTCGGTGCAGGGGATCTCGACGACGTCGCCGTGGATGCCGATGGTGCTGCCGTGGATGGTCCGCTCGACGCCGTAGCGCTGGGCGGCGGCGAGGACGTTCTCGACGCCGCCGACGTTGATCTCGTGGTAGTAGGTGTCGGGGTGGCCGGCGGTGCGGAAGACGCCGGCGAAGTGGTAGATCCGGTTCACGCCCTCGGCGGCGCGGCGGACGTCGGCGGCGCGCTCGATGACGCCGGTGACGACCTCGGCGCCGCGCGCGGCGAGGTCGGAGGGGTCGGAGGTGGGGCGGGCGAGGATGCGGACCTGCTGGCCGCGGGCGAGGAGGGCGCGGGCGAGGTGGCCGCCGATGACCCCGGTTGCGCCGGTGATGAGTGTTCGCATGGTTGGCTCCGATCTCATGGAGCGGCCGGGGTGACGGCGGCGCGGGGCGACGATCGCTCCGCGCCGGCGGGGGTGAGGGTGGGGGCGAGGGCGTCGTAGAACTCGCGGAGGCGCCGGCGGAAGGCCGCGGGGCTGTAGCGGCGCCGGACGAGGTCGCGCCCGGCCTCGCCGAGGCGGCGGCGGAGGTCGGGGGAGTCGATGAGCCGGCGCAGGCCCGCGGCCATGGGTTCGGGGGCGGGGTCGGTGAGCAGCGCGACGCCGTCGTCGAGGACCTGGGTGTGGGTGGGGAGGCGGGTGGCGAGGATGGGGCGGCCGGCGTCGAGGTAGCTGTAGATCTTCATGGGGGTGTTGCGGCCGGCGCAGCGCGGGGAGACGAGGATGTCGGCGGCGGCAAGGAGGGCGCGCAGGTGCGAGACGGGGCGGGGGCCGAGGAAGCGGATGCGGCCGGCCTCGCACAAGTCCGGGGCGAGGCGGGCAAGGGCGCCCGCGGCGGGGGCGGGGCCGCCGACGATCGCGAGCGCGGCGCCGGGGCGCTCGCGGGCGACGATGGCGAAGGCGCGGACGAGGGTCTCCACGCCCTGGTAGGGCTCGAGGTTGCCGACGTAGAGGATCTTGAGGCCGTCGATGGCGGCGAGGTCGCCTGCGGCGCCCGCGGGGGCGGGGCCGGGATCGAGCGGCGTGTCGGGGAGGAGGGCGACGCGGCCGGCGGGGTGGTGGGCGCGGGCGAAGTCCACCAGCGCGGGGCAGACGGCCAGGACGCCGAGGGACTCGCGGATGGCGGCGCGCTCGAGGCGGGAGAAGGCCGCGGCGGCGGGAAGGAGCAGGCGCGACTTGTCGGCGATCTGCTCGCTCATGAGCGAGTCCATGTCGTAGATGAAGGGGATGCGGAAGCGGCGGCGGAGGAGGCGGGCGATGAAGGCGGCCTCCTCGACGGCGTGGACGACGTCGTAGCGGCCGGCTGCGCAGCAGCGCCACGCGGCGCGGAGGAGGGCGGCGTCGCAGGCGGCCTTCTGCCAGGAGGGGCCGATGGGGACGCGCCGGACCAGCGGCGGGCGGGCGGTGCGCATGGCGCGGACGTTCGGGCCGAGGGGGACGTCCTCTCCGGCGTGGTAGGTGAGCAGGTCGATGCGGTGGCCGTCGGCGGCGAGGGCCTCGACGGCGGCGCGGACGGCGATGGGCGTGCCGCGCTCGACGTAGAAGGGCTGGGGAGCGAGGAAGAGGATGTTCATGGCCCCCCTCCCGTGCCGCCCGGCTGGCGGGCCCCCGCCACTTTCCCGCTCCCCCCCACCGTCCCGTTTCCGCCGACGACCTCGCCGGGGCGGATGCGGCCGGGGAGGGCGGGGATGAGGGGGGTGGGGCCGAAGGCGATCTGGAGCGTCGGCGCGGGGCGCGCCGGGGCGGGGCGGGGGCCGAGGGCGGCCTCGAGCCGCGACATCTCGGCCCGGCGGACGGGGTCGTCGATGCCGAGCAGGTCGCAGGCGCGCTCCGCGGCCGCCGCGGCGAGGGAGGGATCGAGCCCCCAGGCGGAGCGGCGGAGGATGAGGTCGTCGAGGTGGATGACGGCCTCCTCCTCGATGATGGCGCGGAGGCGGTCGGCGGCGACGCCGGGGGCCTCGCGGAGCAGGCCGTCGGGGCTCAGGAGCGCGGGCCAGGTTTCGGCAGGGGGGCGGCCGGTGTCCTCGCGGATCTCGCGCCCGCGGCGGGGGAAGGCGCGGCGGACGACGGTCTCGGCGATGCGTCGCGCGGTGGTGAACTTGACGCCGCTGACGCTCCACAGGCCGCGGGGGCCGGGGGGCGTGAGGGTGGCGTGGTCGAGGATGACGGGGCGGGTGCGCTGGCGCGCGGAGCCGGGGGCGTCGGTGGGCAGACGACCGGCGAGGACCGCGGCGACGTTGCGGTGCGCGGGGGACCAGCCGGGGATCGCCGCGGCGAGGTCGCTCAGGAACGCTTCGATCTGCGCGCCGGTGGGCTCGGTGCGCGGGTCCTCCGGGTCGCAGGGGAGGTGGACGGTGCCGGCCATGACGCGGCCGTGGCAGGGGACGAGAAAGTAGAGGCCGGCGCGGGGTCGCGCGGGGGCGACGGCGACGGCGTGGGGGCACGGCGGGGGCATGTCGAGGAGGACGTTGAAGGCGAGGGAGGGGCGGAAGAGCAGGGGGAGGTCGCGGTCGAATCGCTGGCTGACCTCGCCGCACCAGGGGCCGGCGCAGTTGATGACGGCGGGGGCGAGGAACTCGACGGCGCGGCCGGTGGCGAGGTCGCGCGCCTTGACGCCGGCGACGGCGGGGCCGGAGCGGAGGAGGCCGATCGCCTCGACGTAGTTCACCGCGGTCGCGCCGCGGGCGACGGCCCAGCGGAGGACCTCGATGATGAGGCGCTCGGGGCAGGTGATGAGGCCGTCGTGCCAGAGCCCGCCGCCGCGGAGGCCGGCTCGCTCGACAAGGGGAAAGAGGTCGGCGACCTCGTCGGCGGAGAGGACCTCGCCGGGGGGAAGGGCGCCCCCGTCGCGCATCGCGCCGCGTGTGATGAGGCGATCCAGGGCCAGGGCGAGGCGGAAGGCGGCGGGCCGGTGCAGAGAGCGGGCGCGGAGGGGGAGGAGGCAGGTCAACGGGCGGACGAGGTCGGGGAACTCGCGGAGCAGCCACGCACGCTCGCGGGCGGACTCGCGGCAGCGGCGCAGGTCGAGGGACTGGAGGTAGCGGAGGCCGCCGTGGACGATGCGGAGGCTGGCGCGGCTGGTGGCGCCGCCGAAGTCGGCCCGCTCGAGGAGGAGGGGGTGCAGGCCGCGGCGGGCGGCCTCGAGGGCGACGAGGGCGCCGTAGATGCCGCCGCCGACGACGATGACGCCGTGCTCGCGGCCGGCGGCGTCGGGGATGTTGCGGCGGAGCAGGCCGGTCATGCGGCTTCCTCCTGCATGCGGGCCTGCCGGTCGGCGCGGGCCAGACGGAGGGCGAGCTGCGAGCGGACGAAGGAGGCCAGCGGCTCCCGGAGGCCGTAGGGACGGGTGCGGACCGCGGGGTCGGCCAGGGCGCGGGCGAGGGAGGCGGCGGGGTGGGCCGGGTCGAACGGAGCGTCGATGATGCAGCCGTAGCGGCCGGCGCGGCCCGACTCGGATTTGAGTGGAAGCGGATCGGTGCCGGGGAGGATGCGCAGGCCTTGAGCGGCGGCGAGCCTGAGCGGGGTGGGCGTGGGGGAGAAGCGGGGGCGATTGGCGGAATCGCCGAGGAGGACCTCGCCGGGGGCGAGGGAGCCCAGGAGGTCGCGGACGGCCCGGCCGCGGGCGAGCCACCATTTGCCGAATCCCCAGGGGATGACGACGAGGGCGCCGGCGTCGCGGGCCGCGGCGACGGCGTCGCGCAGGGGCATGCCGTCGGGGATGGGATGGTCGCCGGCGATGGCGAGGACCTCGATCCCCTCGGCGGTGGCGGCCTGGATGGCGTCGAGGAGGACGAGCTCGGGTGTGGCGCGCGGGGGGCGGGCGGCGAGGAGGGAGGCGGGTTCGGCGGTGGGCTCGAGTCGCCACGGGCCGCGGCGCTGGGCTTGTTCGCGGAGGTCGGCCAGGCCGCGGCTGCGGGGGGTGGAGGCGATGACGAGGTGGGCGGGGGCGTGGAGGGGGAGGCCGAGGTCGGCGGCGGCGCGGGCGAAGTTCGCCGCGGCGTGGTCGAGGAAGTGGGCGGCGTCGAAGCAGGGGTAGTAGTGGGCGTGGGCGTCGAGGAGGATGGGGGCCGCGCTGGAAGCCGATGCGGCGGGGGACGAGGCCGAGGGGTCGCGGCGGTGCAGGGGCGGCCGCTGGAATGTGCCGGGGCGCGGGCTCACCTCAGGGCTCCCTGGAGGCTGGCGCGGGGGGGCGCCGGGTCCGGGGCCTGGGGCGAGGGGTGCGGTGCACAGCGGCGGGTGCGGGCGGCGATGAACCAGATGAAGGCGGCGAAGAGGGATTCCGTGCCGAGGGTGATGAGGTGGGCCCGCCAGTCGCCCCAGTCGCTGTGGCGGACGCCGACGAAGAGAGGGAAGGGGGTGGCGAAGCGTTCGCTGGTGAAGGGCCAGAGCATCATGACGCCGCGGCCGGAGGTGCAGGCGTCGAGGAGGACGTGGGACCAGTAGGCGAGGAGGCCGACGGTCCAGAGCCTGAGGAGCGGGACGGGCGCCAGGGCCCTGGCGGCGGCGGCGAAGAGGAAGGCGAAGGCGACGCCCGCGGCGAGGCTGTGGGAGGGCCCGCCGTGGTTGGCGAACCAGCGGTTGCCCAGGAGGGGGTCGACGAGGACGTCGAGGTCGGGCGCGCCCAGGGCGCCCACGAGCAGGACCAGCAGGGCGGCGCGGCGCCAGAGGGGGAGCGCGGCGGGCGGGTGGCCCCGGAGGGGGGGCCATGCCAGGAGAGCGAGGGAGCCGTGTGCGAGCGGGGATGGCACGGAGATGGGTTCCTCGGGCAACGGGGAGCAGAAGGAAGGGAGCTTCAGGCCTCGGTGTGCGACGGGGCGAGGGCGCCGAGGGCGCCTTGGGCCTCGGGGTGGACGCGGGCGGGGCGGCCGACCTGGCGGATGACGTAGGGGGTCTTGCCCTGGCTCTCGTGGTAGATGCGGACGAGCAGCTCGGAGACGACGCCGAGCATGATGAACATGAGGGACATGAGGAAGAGCATCATGCCGAAGAGGACGAGGACGTTGCGGTTCAGGTGCAGCGGCTCGCCGCCGGGGATGAGCAGGCCGAAGCGCTGGAAGAGAGCGAGGCCGACGGAGACGAAGGAGACGGCGAGGCTGGCGAGGGCGAGCTTGCCGAAGAAGTACAGGGGCTTGGAGAGGTAGTCGCCGAGGAACTTGACGGTGACGAGGTCGAGGAGGACCTTGACGGTGCGGCGGAGGCTGTACTTGCTGGCGCCGAAGCGGCGCGGGCGGTGGTTGACGACGATCTCGCCGACGCGGGCCCCGCGCCAGCGGCAGAGGGCGGGGAGGAAGCGGTGCATCTCGCCGTAGAGGTCGAGCCCGTCGAGGACCTCGCGCCGGTAGGCCTTGAGGGTGCACCCGAAGTCGTGGATGGGGGTCCAGGTGAGGCGGGCGATGAGGCGGTTGGCGACGACGGAGGGGAAGCGGCGGGAGAGGAGGCGGTCCTGGCGCTGGCGGCGCCAGCCGCTGACGACGTCGAGCCTGGGCGGGGCGTCGAGGCGCTCGACGAGGCGGGGGATGTCGCGGGGGTCGTTCTGGAGGTCGGCGTCCATGGGGACGATGTAGCGGCCGCGGGCGCAGCGGAAACCCGCGGCGAGGGCGGCGGTCTGGCCGAATCGGCGGGAGAACTCGACGACGCAGACGCGGGGGTCGCCGCGGGCGGCCTCGTAGAGGCGCTCGAGGCTGGCGTCGGTGCTGCCGTCGTCCACGACGATCAGCTCCCACGCGAGGCCGGTGGCGTCCATGACCTCGGCGATCTCGGCGTAGAGGGGGCCGACGCTCTCCTCCTCGTTGAGGACGGGGACGACGATGGAGATCGTGGGGGGGGCGGGGGGATCCGCGTCGGACCGTTCGTCCGCGAGGGGGCGCGGGGCAAGCCACGGGGGCGACGTCCGGTCGAGGAATCGACGATCGCTCGTTGCCGTCTCCTCGATGAGTCGCATGCGTCCTCCTCCCGCCGGTCGTGGGGCGTCCGACGGGCCGCGCGGCGCAGCGAGGGACGGGCCCCGGATGAGGCATCCATGATCGGATGCGGGGGAGCGCATCCGACGGTGTGTTGTATCCGAACCGTGCGCGCGTTGCCATAAAATCGTGTTCAGGAAGGGCGATGGACGACTCGCCTCCGGCGCGGACTCTCCCCGCATCTTGCGTGCGCGGCATCGCGGGGACGACCTCGGAACGGGCTTGCATCGAACTGCGGATCACGCGGCGGCGAGGACGAACGGGGGCAGGCCGCGGCGGCGGCCCTGGGGAGAAGGCGGTGTCGTCCAGCCGGTTTCCCCTGCCCGCACAGGCCGCCCGGGTGAAGCCCTTATTACTTCCCGGGGCGGACGGCTCTTGGTGAAGAGTGCGTGAGGCGGTACTATGAATGATCTGTCGAACTGGGCCGCCGCCGGAGCGGCTGGGAGACTGCGTGTGATCCGGATTGCTCCCACGGAGGGGATGATCGCCCCGAACACCTCTCGGCTCGTCGGGATGAGCGAGGGTGCGGCACCGGCGGCCGGCTCCCATGAAACTGGTTTCACGCCCACACGCCGCGGGAGCCGGGCCTCTCGCACCCGGCGATGCCGAAGGTCCGGGGGGGCGGGCGAGGCGATCGCATGACGGTCATCACCGCCAAGCACGGCCTGCTCCAGGAGCGGATCCTCGTCCTGGCGTCGGCCGCGGACGAGGGCGCGGCGGGTGCACTCGGCGAGTCCGGGGTACGCCTGGAGCGCTGCGCGGCGGTGGAGGAGTTGTGCCGGGGGATCCACGAGGGGGGGATGGTCGCGGTGGTCGCGGCGGAGCGTCTGACGGGCGCGGGGGCGGAGGCGGTGGCCCGCGCGCTGGCGGGGCAGCCGCGGTGGTCGGACTTCCCGGTCATCCTGATTGCGCCCGACGCGGAGACGGGGCGGCGCACGCTGGAGGCCCTGGGGTCGCCGGGGTCGGCGGTGGTGCTGGAGCGCCCGGTGTCGGGGGCGACGCTGGCGAGCGTGCTGACGATGGCGCTGCGGGCGAGGCGGCGGCAGTACGAGCTGCGGGACCAGCTCGCGGAGCGGGAGCGTCACGAGCGGGCGCTGCGGGAGAGCAAGGAGCGGTACCGGCAGCTGGTGGAGTCCAGCCCGGACGCGGTCTTCGCGGCCTCGATGGACGGGCGGATCGTGTACGCCAACGGGGCGGCGCCCGGGCTCTTTGACGCCTCGGAGGTCCGGGAGGTGCTCGGGGCGTCGTTCCTGGAGCGGGTGGCCGAGGAGGACCGGGCGCGGGTGCTGCGGCGTCTGCGGCGGAGCGTGCGGTCGGGGCGGCGCGAGGGGCCGATGGAGTGCCACTGGGTGCGCCCGGGGGGCGGCGTGGAGCTGGTGGAGATCGCGTTCTCGTCGCTGCCGTGGGACGGGGCGGCGGCGGTGCAGGTGGTGGTGCGGAGCATCTCGGTGCGCCGGGCGGCGGAGGAGCGGCAGCGGTTCGTGGCGGAGCTGAGCGACCTGCTGCGCGACCTGGAGGGCCCGCGTGAGATCATGGAGGCCGCGGCGAGCGCGACGGTGGCGTACCTGGGCGTGACGCGGGCGCTGTTCGCGGACGTCGAGGAGAACGGGAGCCTGGCGCGGCGCGCCTGGGGGGGCGGGGCGCCCGCGCCCCCGGAGGGCGCGACGTTCTGCATGGCGGACCTGCGGGAGGACGCGCTCGCGGAGCTCGCGGCGGGGCGGTCGCTGGTGGTCCGCGATGTGCTGGCGGACGAGCGGATGGGGGGCGCGGCGGCGCCGCGGCTGGCGGCGATCAACCTGCGCGCGGGGGTGTGCGCGCCGGTGGTGGTGCAGGGGCGGCTGGTGGCGTTCTTCCTGGTGCACCAGCGCGAGCCGCGGGCGTGGACGGACGACGAGGTCGCGCTGGTGGAGGAGGTGGGGCGGCGGACGTGGCTGGCGGTGGACCGGGCGCGGGCGATAGCGAAGCTCCGCGAGAGCGAGCGGAACCTGCGGGCGCTGACGGAGTCGCTGCCGCAGCTGGTCTGGACGGCCCGGCCGGACGGGACGCTGGACTCGTTCAACCGGCGCTGGGAGGAGTACACGGGGCTGAGCGCGGAGAACGCCGCCGAGTTGGACTGGCTGCCGCTGCTGCACGAGGAGGACCGGGAGCCGACGCTGCGGCGCTGGCGGCAGGCGGTGCGCGAGGGGACGCCGTACGAGCTGGAGCACCGCATCCGCCGGAGGGACGGGGAGCACCGCTGGCACCTGACCCGCGCGTTCCCCCTCTGCGACGCCGAGGGGCGGGTGGTGCGCTGGTTCGGCACGGGCACGGACATCGACGATCGCAAGCGGATGGAGGCGGCGCTGCGGACCAGCGAGGAGGAGTTCCGCACGACGTTCGAGCTCTCGGCGGTGGGGCAGTCGCACGCCGACCCGCAGACGTGGCGGCTGCTGCGGGTCAACCGCAAGCTCTGCGAGATCACGGGGTACAGCGAGGAGGAGCTGCTGGGGCGGAGCTTCCTGGAGATCACCCACCCGGAGGACCGCGAGCGGAGCCGGGAGGACTACGAGCGGCTGCTCCGAGGCGAGGTGGAGGAGCTGACGCTGTCGAAGCGGTACATCCGCAAGGACGGCGGGGTGATCTGGGTGGAGGTGAGCACGGCGATCGTCCGGGACCCGTCGGGCCGGCCGCTGCGGTGCGTGGCGGTGGTGCAGGACACGACGGGGCGTCGGCGCGCGGAGGAGGCGCTGCGGGAGTCGGAGCGGCACCTGCGGGGCGTGCTCGATGCGCTGGAGGTGGCGGTCGGGGTGCTGACGCCGGAGGGGGTGATCCTCGAGGCCAACCGGGACACGCTGCAGGCGACGGGGATGAGCGCGGAGGAGGTGGTCGGCCGGCGGCTGGACGAGCTGCCGTGGTTCGGCGACTCGCCCCGGACGCGGGAGCAGCTGCGGTCGGCGATCAGGCAGGCGGCGGCGGGGGAGTCGGCGCGGTTCGACGTGGAGGTGTGGGCGCCCAACGGCCGGCGGTTCATCGTGGACCTGATGATCGCGCCGAAGTTCGGCCCCGACGGGTCGGTGACGCACCTGATCCCCAGCGCGATCGACATCACCTGGCGCAAGGAGGCGGAGGCCGCGCTGCGGGAGAGCGAGCGGCGGTACCGCGAGCTGGCCGATGCGCTGCCGCAGCTGGTGTGGACGTGCGACGCCGAGGGACGGATGGACTACGTCAACCGGCAGTACCGCCGGTACACGGGGCTGGGGGTCGAGTCGATCCGGGGGGACGGCTGGATGTCGCTGCTGCACCCGGACGACCGGGAGCGGGTGCGGGCGGCGTGGGCCGACGCGGTGCACGACCGGGCGGGGTACGACATCGAGTACCGGCTCCGCAACACCGAGGGGGAGTACCGGTGGTTCCAGGTGCGCGGGGTGCCGATCCGCAACGAGCAAGGGCGGATCGTGCGGTGGTTCGGCACGTGCACGGACATCCACGACCGGCGCGAGGCGGCCGAGGCGCTGCGGCGGAGCGAGGAGCGGCTGCGGCTGGTCTTCCGGGCGACCAACGACGCGGTGTGGGACTGGTCGCTGGCCGACGGGCGGCTGGAGTGGAACGACGCGGTGCGGACGCTCTTCGGGTACGGGGAGGGGGAGGTGGAGAACACGATCGCGTGGTGGGCCGAGCGGGTGCACCCGGAGGACCGCGAGCGGGTGTCGGCCCGGCTGCAGATCGCGCTGGAGAACGGGTCGGGGACGTGGAGCGACGAGTACCGCTTCCGGCGCGCCGACGGTCGGTACGCGCACGTGCTGGACCGCGGGTACATGGTGCGGGACGCGTCGGGGGCGCCGACGCGGATGATCGGCGCGATGCTGGACGTGACGGCCCGGCGGGAGTCGGAGGAGGCGCTGCGGGCCAGCGGGAACCGGTTCCGGCAGCTCGCCGACGCGATGCCGCAGATCGTCTGGTCGGCGACGGCGGAGGGGAAGCTGGACTACTGCAACCAGCGGTGGTTCGACCTGACCGGCGGCCCGCCGTGCGAGGATGGGGAGGACCCGTGGGCGCCGGTGCTGCACCCGGACGACGTGGAGGCGCACGCGGCGGCGTGGCGGGAGTCGGTGCGCACGGGCCGGCCGATGGAGGTGGAGTACCGCGTGCGGGAGCACGCCACGGGGCGGTACCGCTGGCACCTGGGGCGGATGGTGCCGGTGCGGGACGCATCGGGGGCGGTGGCCCGGTGGTACGGCTCATCCACGGACATCGACGACCAGAAGATCGCGCAGCAGCGGCTGAGCGAGCTGGTGGACGAGCTGAACCGGTCCAACCGCGAGCTGGAGGACTTCGCGCACATCGCCTCGCACGACCTGAAGGAGCCGCTGCGGGGGATCCGCAACTACAGCTCGTTCCTGATGGAGGACTACGGGGACATCCTCGACGCCGAGGGGCAGCGGAAGCTGCGGACGATCGACCGGCTCGGCAAGCGGATGGACGACCTGATCAGCTCGCTGCTGTACTACTCGCAGGTGGGGCGGACGGAGCTGGCGATCGAGAACACCGACCTGAACCAGGTGGTGCTGGAGGTGCTCGAGTCGCTCGGCCCGCTGCTGTCGGAGCGCGGGGTGGACGTGCGGCTCCCGCGGCCTTTGCCGACGGTGCGGTGCGACCGGGTGCGGGTGGCGGAGGTGTACCGGAACCTGATCGGCAACGCCGTCAAGTACAACAACAAGCCGGACCCTTGGGTGGAGATCTCCTGGCGGCCGCCCACGTCGGAGCCGGACCGGGAAGGGGCTTGGCCGGTGCTCTACGTGCGGGACAACGGGATCGGGATCCCGGCCCGGCATTACGGCACGGTCTTTGGTATCTTCAAGAGATTGCACGGACGCGACGAGTACGGCGGCGGCACCGGTTCGGGGCTAGCCTTCGTGAAGCGGATCATCGAGCGGCACCGAGGCAGGGTGTGGATCGAATCCACCGACGGCGAGGGAACCACGTTCTGCTTTACGCTGGGAAGGGAAGAGCATGCAGCAGCTCAGACTGCCCATCCTCATCGTTGAGGACAGCCCGGAGGACTACGAGGCCCTGGTGCGGGCCTTCGCCAAGGTCGGGATCCCCAACCCGGTCTACCGCTTCTCCTACGGGGAGGACGCGTACGACTTCCTGAAGCAGCGGGGCCGGTATTTCAAGCACGGGGCGGAGGAGCGGCCGGGGCTGCTCATCCTGGACCTGAATCTCCCCGGCACCGACGGGCTCCGCGTGCTGCGGGGGATCCGCGAGGACCCGGCGCTGCGGGCGATCCCGGTGATCGTCCTCTCCACATCATCCAGCGCCCGCGAGATCGAGTCGTGCTACCTCGCCGGGGCCAACAGCTACATGGTCAAGCCCTCCAGCCCGGAGGACTTCGTGGAGATGATCCGGCGGTTCAAGGACTTCTGGCTGGAGGCGGCGACGCTGCCGGCCAAGGCGGACTCGGTGAGCGTGGTGGTCCCCAAGGGGGCCGCGGCCCCGCAGCCCACCGCCCGCGACACCGAGTGATCCCCAAGGGCCGCCCGGCCCATTTTGACACATGCGTGTGTCAATCAAGCCGTTCGTGCCATCGGGAAGAGGGTGGGGGAGGAGGGGCGTTCATTTCCCGCCCGGATCGGCGGCCCGCCTGGTCTTCTCGTCGATCCGGTCCCAGGCGTCCCTGGCCGCGGCCCTGGCCCGGGGCCAGTTCCAGTTCGAGTTGCCCCGCTCCCGCTCCCAGTCCTGCGCCAGGGCGCTGTCGGCCTCGTCGAAGGAGCGGTATTTCTGCCCGTAGCGGCCGTAGCTCTCCCAGCCGAAGCGGTAGGCGGGGCGGTAGACCTCGTAGTCGGTCCCCTCCTCGACGTAGGGGCGGTCGGTGTACGTCCGCCGCCAGTGGTCGTCCTCGACGGTCGGGTCGATCGTCTCGGCGACGGCCCGGCCCATCAGCCCCCCACCGATGGCGCCGATCACCGCCCCCGCGGCGGCGCCCAGCGGCCCGGCCGCGGAGCCCGCGGCGGCCCCGGCGATGCCGCCGGCCGCGGCGCCGATCCCCGTTCCGGCGGCGTGGACGCCGGCCCGGTCGGCCTCGGGATCAGGGTTCACCGGGGGGCGGCTCTTCTGCAGCGGCTTCGGGACGGAACGGTCGAGATTCTGCGGCGGGGTCGGGGGGTTGTCGCGCTCCATGCGTCCTCCTTGGGCGCCGAGCGAGGCGCACGCGGCGACGGCCGCGAGCGGCGTGGGCGCTTACGGGACTCTTGGCGCAGCGACTGAGGGCGTGCTAAGCAACCAGTAAAAACCCGGTCATCGACAGCGGCTCACCGGCAGAACCGGGCGATGCGGTCGGTCAGCTGGAATGGCGCGACCGGGAAAGGGGAGAGGCCGGGCGCACCGTGCGAAACGGCGTTATCCGAGCCACACGGCCGCTGGGTGAAGAATGAATGTTCTTTCATGTTACCTTCACCGATCGCTCAGCCAATCCGCAAAGACTAACTCCGCGATGTAAGAACGACTCATGAACGAGCGGCCGCGGCCGTCGGATTCACGAGGAGCGGATCTGGTTTCCCGTCCGACCGCGGCACGCCCGGACCCGCTGGTCACCACGGTCGGTCAATACACGGTGAAAGGAGCGGGCTTGATGCGCCAGGATGATCGGAACGGACTCCGACGCGGCGGGCAGTACGAGGGTGAGGGGAGGTACGGCTGGCAGCACGAGGGCCAAGACCGCGGCTATGGGCTGGGGTCGTCGCTCTATCAGGGGACGCAGTACCAGGGGACGAGCTACGGGGGTTACGGCGGCTACGGGGGGGAGACGCCCGGTTCACCCGGTGCGGGGGGCATGCAGGGGAGCGCGTACGGCGGCTCCCCCGGCTACGGGGCGAGCGGCGGCTACGGCGGGGGGCAGGGGAGCCCCTACGGGGGCTCGCAGCACCAGGGCGGGTACTCCAGTTCCGGCGGATACGGGCAGGGATACGGACAGGGGGGCTACGGCATCGGCGGGGGATACGGCTCCATGTACGGCAGCCACGCATCGGGGAGCCAGGTTTCCGGAGGGCAGGGGTACGGGTACGGGGGGCAGGGGTACTACGGCACGACCGGAACGGCCGGCGGCGGGTACGGGGGCTACGGCCAGACCGGCTACAGCCAGGGGCCGGGCGGGTACGCCGGGGGGACCGGCTACAGCGGCACCGGCGCGGGCGGCTTCGGCGGCGGGCAGGGGTACGGGCAAGAGCAGCAGGGGTGGTACGGGCACGCCGGCTACGGCCCGGGGGGTTACGGCCAAGGTAGTTATGGCCAAGGTGGTTATGGCCAGTCGGGGTACGGGCAGAGCGGGTACGGGCCGGGCGGGTACAGCGGCCAGACGAGCTACGGGCAGGGGGTGTACGGGGGCCAGGGGGGCGCGTGGGGGTACGGCGCGGGGATGGGCGGGCGCGGCGGGTCGCTGGAGTACGCCGAGCGCGGGCGCGGGGAGACGGAGTGGGGAGGCCCGTACCGCGCATCGACAACGCGATCGATCCGGCAACGCCGCGGGCCGAAGGGGTACCAGCGCTCGGATGAGCGGATCCGGGAGGAGATCATCGACCGGCTGATCCAGCACACGGATCTGGACCTGGCGCAGATGGAGGTCACCGTTGACAAGGGGGAGGTCACGCTCTCGGGGACGGTGGAGGACCGGCAGACCAAGCACCGGATGGAGGACCTGGTCGACAGCGTGTGGGGGGTCAAGGAGATTCACAACAACCTGCGGGTCCGCTCGGGCGGGGGCGACGGCGCGGAGGGCGGGCGCGTGGAGCCGGAGAGCGGCGCCCGCGCCGGCGCGACGGCCTCGGCCTACGGCGGGGCGGGCACAGAGTCGGGGGGGGCGACGTCCAGGGGCGGCGGCACGAGGTCGCGTTGAGGCCCGTCCGCTGACACATTGTTCCATCTGTTCGGGCTGCCCCGCCTTGCGTCGTGGGCGGGCAGCCTGTTTTTCGACCGACACTCCCAACAAGGACCGGGTAAAATGGGAAACCTGTATACGCTTCGAGAAGGTGGAGGCATTACTCAGAAGGCTGTCGCCAAGGCGATGCCGGCTGCGCCGGGGAAAGCGGTTCGCCAGGTCCCGCGTAGCGAACCCGAGCCCGTGGACGACAAAGGAACCACCATGCGGACGCTAGTCATTGAGGACAACCCCAAGATGGCGTCGGCGATCGCCCAGGGCCTGAAGGAGCAGGGGTACGCGGTCGACACGTTCCACACGGGGTTCGAGGGGGAAGAGGCGGCGGTGCTCAGCCCGTACGACGTGCTGATCCTGGACCTGATGCTCCCGGACCGCGACGGCCTGGACATCTGCCGGGCGCTGCGGCGCCGCGGGGTCAAGACGCCGATCCTGATCCTGTCGGCGATCAGCGCGACCAACGACAAGGTCGCCGGGCTCAACGCGGGCGCGGACGACTACCTAGCCAAGCCGTTCGAGTTCGAGGAGCTGATCGCTCGGGTGCGCGCCCTGCTGCGGCGCGGGCAGGCGACCGAGGCGGCGGTGCTCCGCGTCGGCGACGTGGAGCTGGACCTGGCCAAGCGGTGCGTGAAGCGCGGCGGGCAGACGATCCAGCTGACGAACAAGGAGTTCGCGCTGCTGGAGTACTTCATGCGCAAGGCCGACCGGGTGCTGACCCGCACCCAGATCGGCGAGCACGTCTGGGACCTGAACTTCGACCCCTCGTCGAACGTGATCGACGTGTACGTGTCCATGCTGCGGCGCAAGATCGACAAGGGGTTCGACCAGCCGCTGATCCACACCATCATCGGGACGGGGTACATGTTCAGCCTGAACAAGCCCTGATCCCGGTTCCTCCCGCGAGAGCGTCACGGCCACGTCATGCCCCGTCTGTTCAGCACACTCCAGTTCCGGCTCGCGGCGGCATTCGTGCTGTGGACAGGGCTGTTCCAGCTCGCGCTGGTCCTCGGCGTCCCGCTGATCCGGGAGCGGTACATCTACGAGCAGATCGACCGCGCCATCGCCGAGGAGGCCCGCGAGGTCCGCCAGCGGCTGGAGGAGCTCCCCGAGCCGCCGGCGGAGATCGACGACTTCGTCGGCCCGCGCTTCACCCTGGGCTCCGAGCAGTCCGACCAGGTCGTGGCGGTGCTGCGCGACGCCGAGGGGCGGGTGCTGGCGGCGACCGAGCTGGCCGAGGGGATCGAGCTTCCCTTTGTCGTCCCGCCGGAGGAGGTCCCCCCCACGCCGGCCCCGGTGAAGAGCGACGCCGACGCCGGCCGGTTCCACACCGCGACGATCCCCTCGCTGGACCCAGAGCAGCGGAGCCAGGGGCGGACGCACCGGGTGCGGCTGGCGACCTACCCCGTGACCACCGCCTCGGGCCGGCCGGTGTACCTGCAGGTGGGGATGTCGCTGGCGATGGCGGACCGGATGCAGGCGTTCCTGCGGTGGTCTTTGCTTGGTGCGCTGCTGGCGGGCACGGTGGGGGCGGGGATCGCGGGGTGGATCGTCGCGGGGACGATCGTGTCGCGGATCAAGCGGATCACCGGCGCGGTCCGGGACGTCTCGCCCAACCGGCTGGAGGAGCGGATCGAGCTGCCGGAGGGGGACGACGAGGTGGGGCGGATGGCGGCGGAGGTCAACGCGATGCTGCAGCGCATCGCGGTGGCGGTCCAGAGCCACGAGCGGTTCATCTCGCACGTCTCGCACGAGCTGAAGACCCCCGTCTCGGCGCTGCTGACCGAGGCGCAGGTGCTCAAGTACGTCCGCCCGGACGAGAAGGCCTTCGAGAGCTTCGTGCTCAGCGTCGAGGACGAGATGCGCCGGCTGGGGCGGATGGTCGAGAGCTTCCTGATGCTCGCCCGGTTCGGGCACGGCCGTCGCTTCCTGGCCGAGACGGTCCTGCCGATCAACGACATCGCGCTGGAGTCGGTGGAGCACTCGTCGATGCTCGCCTGGCAGCACGGCGTCACGCTCAACCTGACGCTCTACGACCCCGGCACCAGCCGGCCCGAGGCGCTGGTCCGCGGCGACAACGACCTGCTCCGGGTGGTCATCGACAACCTCATCCGCAACGCGATCCAGCACTCCAAGCCGGGGAACAGGGTGCAGGTGATCGTGGACGCGGCGGACCAGCACGTGATGCTCTCGGTGCTCGACGAGGGGCCGGGGATCCCGGAGGAGTACCTGCAGAAGGTCTTCGACCGCTTCGTGCAGGCGCCCAGCGTCCCCGACGCCGGCCGGCGCGGCACCGGGCTGGGGCTGACGATCGCCAAGGGCGTGGTGGACCTGCACGGGGGGACGATCAAGGTGGAGAACCGACCCGAGGGGGGGTGCGCGTTCATCGTCCGCCTCCCGATCGCGACCGAGCGGGGCAAGCTCAAGCCCGTCAACGGCAAGCTCGAGTACGTCACCGAGGGGGTGGCCATCCCCTCGCCGCGGTAGGCCCGGGGTCGGGGCAGCGGCGCGCGGACGCCCGGTGGCTCGGTGGCTCGGTCGCTTGGATGCAGCAAGGTTCATGCCGTGTTTAGCCTTGGTTCAGGGAACCAAGCGAGAGTTATGGCATGCAGCAACCGCACTGCGGCGCAGGGAGGCGCAACGGGAGAAAAGGAGACACTCGTGGGCCCCAGCGTTCCCTCTCCGGCTCTCAGCCAGCCCGTTGCACTCCGCGTCTCCGACCTGGCGGTGACCCGCCGGTTCTTCCAGGACCTCTTCGGGCTCCAGCCCGCGCCGGAGGCGCCCCCGACCCGTGATTCCGTGGTGCTCACCTCGCCGCTCCCCGGGAACCGGCATTTTTCGATCCGGCTGACGACGGGCGCGGTCCCGGTGCGGCTCGCGGGGGTGCACGTGGAGCTGGAGACGACCAACGAGCTGCTGGACCTGTACTTCCTGGCGCTGCTGGGGGGGTACCGGACGGGGGAGCTGCGCTTCCGGCGCGGGTCGCTCTCGACGACGATCACCGACCCGGACGGGCACACCGTCGAGGTGGAGGCGCACCACGAGGCGTCGCGCTTCACGCTGACGATGGACCGCCGGCCGTGGCGGGCGGAGCACGCCCCGGCCGGCCGCTACGCCGCGGGGCGGGGCTCCGAGCGGCTCGACAGCGCGGCGCTGCGCGTGGACCCCGTCCGCGCCGGGCGCGACGCCGGGGCGAGCCGATCGGCGTCGGGGGACGGCCGGCACGTCTGCGCCCGCCCCGGGCCGCGCTAGGCGCCCTCGGGCGGTGTCCACACAGTTCCAAGCGTCGGCCGGCCCGGTGCGCTCGGGGGAGCAACCGCGCCGCGCCGATCCCACCAGGCCATGTCTGCTGTTTTAGGGGTGTTTCACCGACCTTTTACGGGCATGGCCAAACCTTCGGGCATCGGCGGCTCTCGCATGGCGACGGGGCGTCGAGCTTCCGGCGACGTGTGCCGGGGGGGCGGATACAGCGGACACGGACACGGAGGCCAGTGATGCTGTACTGGGCACTTATTTTTCTGATCATCGCCCTGGTGGCGGCGGCGCTCGGGTTCGGGGGGATCGCGGCGGGGGCGGGGATGATCGCCCGGGTGCTGTTCCTGATCTTCCTGGTGCTGTTCCTGGTCGCGCTGGTGATGGGGCTGACCCGGCGCGGCGCGCCGCTGTAGGGCAGCGCGGAGCGTGGGGGCGGGCCCGGGGAGCGCCGCGGCTCGCGGCGGAAAGGACGACCGGACCATGAAGCTCAACAGCCTTTCGGACCTGTACCTGCACGACCTCAAGGACGTGTACAACGCCGAGCAGCAGTTGCTGCGCGCCCTGCCGAAGATGGCGCAGCGGGCCAGCAACGAGGAGCTGCGGAGCGTGCTGGAGAACCACGCCGAGGTGACCCGGGCGCAGGTCAAGCGGCTGGAGTCGATCTTTCAGAGCCTCGGGCAGCCCTCGGGCGGGGAGAAGTGCGAAGCGATGGAGGGGCTGGTGACCGAGGGGCAGGAGCTGCTGGACGCCGAGGCGCAGCCGGACGTGCTGGACGCGGGGCTGATCACGGCGGCGCAGAAGGCGGAGCACTACGAGATCGCGGCGTACGGCTCGCTGCGGACGTACGCCCGGCTCCTCCGCCGCTTCGACGACGCCACGCTGCTCCAGGAGACGCTGGACGAGGAGAAGCAGGCGGACGAGCAACTGACCAGGATCGCCGAGGGATTCGTCAACACGCGGGCCCTGACCTGACCAGGGCCGGGCCGCGATCACGCGGCCGCGTCCGCGGCGGGGTGTCCCCGCCGGGGGGGCGCGGTCCGGGGAGGACCACGATGAACCGTCGAATTCGGACCGTGTTGCTGGGGGCGTTCGCGGCCACGACGCTCGCGACGTTCGCGGGGTGCGAGACGACCGGGCGCGGCACGACCACGCCGATGGCGGCCGCGACGCCGACGATCAGCCTGACGGCCAGCACCCGCCAGCTCGTCGCCGGGGAGATCGCGACCTTCACGACCCAGAGCCAGAACACGCTCGGCCGGGACGCCCACGTCGAGTGGATCAGCACCGGCGGGCAGCTCCAGACGGAGGACAACGGGCAGACCGCCCGGGCGTTCTTCGACCAGCCGGGCGCGTACACCGTCACCGCGATCCTGGTCGTGGACGGGCGCGAGGTGGACCGGGACTCCGCCACCGTCAACGTCCGCCCGCTGCGGTAGCCGGCGGGCTCCTGGAGCCGCGCCAGGCCAAGGACCACACCGAAGCAACAGCCGTTCACGCACGATCAACAAGGAGCGATTGATGAAGACTTCCCGCCTCATGCTCACCGCCACGGCGCTGCTGCTGGTCGCCGGGAGCGCCGTCCCGGCGCAGCCGGCCACGCAGCCCCGCGACGCCTCGCGGCCCGCGCAGCCCGACCGCCAGCAACAGCAACAACAGCAGCAGCAGCAGCAGCAGCAGCAGCAGGATAACGCCCATTATGAGCAGTCAAAGAAGAAAAAGTAGACTTTTTCATGCCTTTTCAAGAAAAAGGAAACCAAAAAGAGGGTTTGTCGGTTTGTCATATTTGTATGCTTTCTT
>JBIQJK010000033.1:27002-32634 GCA_044507535.1 Planctomycetaceae bacterium
GCAGCAGCAGCAGCAGCAGCAGCAGGACCGGCGGGCGCAGCAGCCCAGCCGGACGGAGGCCGCCGCGAGGGGCTACCAGCTCATCCCGACGGAGTGGGCCCTGGGGGCCGACGTTGTCGACGCGCAGGAGGAGAACCTCGGCTCGCTGGAGGACCTCGTGCTCGACACGGGCTCCGGGCGGATCGTGCAGGGGGTGGTCTCGCACGGGGGCGTGCTGGGGATCGGCGGCAAGAAGGTCGCGGTCCCGTGGCAGTCGTTCCGGTGGGACTCGGAGCAGGAGCACTTCGTCCTGGGGATGAACCGGCAGCAGCTCGAGCAGGCCCCCGAGTTCGACCGCGACCAGCTCACGCGGCAGGGTGGCGAGGGGGAGCGCGGGGGGACGGGGCTGCTCCGCGGCCAGCAGGGCGCCGACGAGGACGGCTGGGGCGCCGACGGCGAGTACCAGTCGATGATCCAGCGGGGCCAGCAGACCCGGATCCAGGGCACGGCGACGAACATCTCCCGCGAGGCGCCGATGCCCGGGATGAACGAGGGGATCATCATCACCGTCGAGACGCGGGACCAGGGGGAGATGCAGGTCCACCTCGGGCCGGCGTGGTTCATCGACCGCCAGGACGTCATGCTGCGGCTGGGGGACGATGTGCAGATCCAGGGGGTGCAGGCGCAGATCGACGGGCAGCGCGTCGTGGTGGCGCACTCGCTGAGCAGCCCGCACGGCGAGTTCCGCCTGCGCGACCAGCAGGGCAAGCCGGTGTGGGACACCAACATCGGCCAGGGCAACCAGCAGCAGCAGCGTCAGCAGGGCCAGCAGCCGAACCGGCAGCGCCCCGGCCAGCAGCAGCAGGACCGGGAGCAGCCCGGTCAGCCCGGCCAGAACACCCCCGACCGTGACAACCCCGGCCTGGCGATGGCCCAGCCCTCCGGCGGCGGCGGGATGCAGCAGGGCCAGCCCCGCAACCAGGACCGGTTCCAGAACCAGCAGAATCAGCAGAACCAGCAGCGGCAGCAGCAGCAGGGCGTCCAGGGTGGGGGCCAGAAGATCCTCGTCTCCGACCTCGACGGCCAGACGGTGACGACGCTGGGCGAGGAGGACCTGGGCAAGGTGAAGGACATCGTCTTCGACGCCAACTCCGGGAAGGTCGCGTTCGTGGTCCTTTCCGCGGGGGCCCTCGGTGGGGAGCTGGACGACACGGCGCTGCCGTGGGAGATGGTGCGGGTCGAGCCCGACGGACGGCTGCTGGCCAGCCAGATCGATCGGGCCCGCCTCGAGGGGGCGCCCAAGATCGAGGACTGGGACGACCTGGAGGACCCGCGGGTGGTGAGCTCGGTGTACCAGCACTTCGGCGCCCGCAATCCGTTCGAGCAGGGGGCCCAGCTGCAGCGTCCGGGGATGCAGCAGCAGCCCGGGCAGCAGGACGCCGCGCAGGACCAGCTCATGCAGCGGTACATCCAGCTGTTCACGGCCGGCCAGCAGGCCAACGTGACCGGCACGGTGCAGAACATGCAGCAGTCGGCGCCGATGCAGGGGCTGGAGGCGATCACGGTGCTGACGGTGACGGGCCAGGACGGCAAGCAGCAGAAGGTGCACCTGGCCCCGCAGCAGTTCCTGCAGCGGAGCAACATCACGCTCAGCCAGGGGGACCAGGTGACCATCCAGGGCCGCAAGGCCACGGTGGAGGGGGAGGAGGTCATCATCGCGAGCCAGGTCCAGAAGAACGGCCAGAGCGTGAACCTCCGCGGACCGGACGGCAAGCCGGCGTGGGAGTCGCAGCAGCAGAATCAGAACCAGGATCGGGGTCCGAACCAGCAGCAGACGCCGCGGTCGCCGAGGTAGGCGCACGGAACTTCCCGGTGGCCCGGGGCGGCTCCGGCCGCCCCGGCCCCGGGTCCACGACGACGGATCGATCGACGGACTCGGTTATGGGGCACCGGCAGGGACGGGCACAGCACGGGCGGGGCGTCGTCGCGGAGGGGGGCCGCGGCGCGTCCCGTCTGTGCGCACCGGCCCTGGGGCGCCCGCCCGTCGTCGCGGGCGCCCGAGGAGCCGCGGCATGGCGTCGCGGCGCGGGGGAAGACCCGGCGTGGAGTCGACGTTTTTAAGGAGTGGCCTCATGGCACAGCAGTTCGTCACATCAGCCGGGGCCGCGGTGGGCCCGCGGATCCAGGAGATCGATCAAGCCGGAACGGTGGTGCAGCGGCCGGTCGCGTACTGGCGGCACGTCTCGTGGGGGGCGATCTTCGCGGGTGCGACGCTCGCCATCGCCACGCAGATGCTCCTGACGCTGCTGGGGGTCGGGATCGGCCTGGTGGCGCTGGGGGCGACGGAGGGGGCGAGCGCCGAGCCCTTCGGGATCGGGGCGGCGATCTGGTGGCTGCTGACCGGGCTGATCTCGCTGTTCATCGGCGGGCTCGCCGCGGGCCGGCTGTCGCGGGCCGGCTACCCGATCGACGGGCTGCTGCACGGGCTCCTGGTGTGGTCGGTCACGACGGTCTTCAGCGCCTGGCTGCTGACCACCGCCGCGGCGAACCTGATCGGCGGGGCCTTCAGCGGGATGACCCAGTACCTCAGCAGCCCCAACGCGCCCGACGTCGGCCAGATGATCCCGGGCGCAACCGGGCAGGAGCAGGGACGCGTGGGCGCGCAGGAGCCCGCGGGGCAGGGCCCCGGCGCGGACCAGCCCGCGGCGGGCGAGCGCGTCGGCGGGCTCGACGGGCAGCAGCGGCCCGGCGCGGAGATCCGGGAGGAGGACGTCCAGGAGGCGGCGAGCACCACCGGCCAGGCCGCGCTGTGGAGCTTCTTCGCGCTGACGCTGGGCGCCGTCGCCGCGGCGTGGGGCGGCTCGGCGGGGCGGAAGATGTTCTCCAGCTGGGATGAGCCGACGACCGTCGTCTCGCGCACCGCGACGGGCCAGCACCAGGCGCACGAGCAGCAGCAGATCCGCGAGCGCGTCTCGGACGTGGACAACCACCCGAACCCGTAACGCGCTCTGCGCGGCGGGAGCGACGACGCATCGTCGCCACGACGCGACAGCCACGGGGCCCCGGGGACCTCTCACCCCGGGGCTCTTCTGCGCGCGGGCGATCGAGAGCGCGGGTGATCGAGCTCGACCGGGGCCGCGCCGGGAACCTCGACGACCTCACCGGGGCCGACGACGAAGACGCGGTCGCCGCACCGGGGCCGGACAGCGCGCAGGCCGGTCATGGCGCCGAAGGCGGGGAGGATGAGCGATGCGCCCGCACGGCGCGTGCGCCCCGCTGCCGCGTGCGGCGCGCCGGTCATCCAGAAGCACCGCTCGCGCATGCCGCCGCTGCGGCCGTCGGCGCGGTGGAGGGCGACGCCGGGGTGGAGGTGGCCGGCGAGGAGGAAGTCGCCGGGGCGGGCGGCGTCGGGCTCGTGGGCGAGGGTGAAGGGGCCGAGGGGGTGCGGGCCGTCCACGCAGGCCATGCGCCAGTCCGCCGGCGGGTCGCCGGCTCGGCGGTCGTGGTTGCCGCGGACGAGGAGCACATCGAGGCCGCCGGAGTCGTCGCGCCAGGCGCGGACGGTCTGCATCGTCGCCTCGGCGCGGCCGGTGGGGGCGTGGAGGAGGTCGCCGAGGATCACGAGCCGGGCAGCGCGGTGGCGGCGCACGAGGGCGTCGAGACGGGCGACGTCGGCCGCGGTGGTCCCGCCGGGGACGGGGAGGCCCGCGCTGCGGAAGGCCGCGGCCTTGCCGAAGTGGATGTCGGCGACGAAGAGCGTCGCCTCGCGCTCCCACCAGGCGGCGCGCTCGGGGAGCAGGTCGATCGACTCTCCGGCGAAGTCAACCCGCACGGGCGGCCCCCTTGCGCTTCGGATGTGCGGCGGCGGCCTTCTTCGTGGCCGCCTTCCGGGCCTGCTTCTTCCGCGGGCGCGACTCGCGGTCGGCGGCCTCCTCGAGACGGACGACCATCTTGGCGATCTTGTCGGACCACCGCTCGCTGGAGGCGTGCACCTCGCGGAGCTGCTCGGCCCAGAGAGGGAACGACAGCGGGGTGAGACGGTCGAGGCGCTTGAGGAGGATGCGCATGCCGGCGAGGCGCTGCATGGTCGCGCGGAGGCGCCGGACCTCGAGCTGGCTTTCGAGCACCTCGCGCCGAGCCTGGTCCAGCAGCAGGTTGCCGGGGTCGAACTGCTCGAAGACCTCGAAGAACATCTCGCTGGAGGCCTGCACGTAGCGCATCGGCCGCGCGGCGCCGGGGTAGCCGGGGATGATCAGCCCGGCGATGCGGGCGATGTCGCGGAACTGCCGACGGGCCATCTGCGTGGCGTTCAGGCAGGAGAGGAGGTCCTCGAGGAGGTTCTCCTCGCTCAGCAGCGCGCGGATGAGGCCCTCGTCCACCTCCAGCGGCTCGGGGGAGAGGAGCTCCAGGCCGTAGTCGCTGGCGGTGGCGGTGACGGTTCGTGGCGCGAGCTTCGTCAGGCGGTAGGCCGCGAGGGCCCCGAGCCCCTCGTGGACGGCGCGGCCGTCGAGGGGGAAGAGGAAGACGTGGTCTCCGTCGCGCGTGCGCACCGTCTCGACGAGGAGCTCATCCGGCGCGGGGAGCGCCGACCAGGCGCGCTGCAGCTCGAGCACGGGGCGGACGGCGGCCATCTCCGGGTCGTCGTAGACGCCCAGCCGGGCCTCTTCGAGCTTGCGCCGGAGCGCCGCGGCCAGCTCGGTGGAGAGGGGCATCTTGCCGCCCCCCCACTTCGGGACCACGCCGCTCCTGCGCTGCGCCGGGCGGGCGTAGACGACCATGCCGCGGACCTTGACGAGCTCCAGCACGCGTCCCGTGAACATGAAGCGGTCGCCGACGGCCAGGCGGGAGATGAACGACTCCTCGATGGCGCCGATGTTCGTTCCGCCGGTCGTCCGCGCACCCCGCACGAGCCGGACCTGCATCGCCGGATCGGAGGTGATGGTGCCGATGCCGAGGCGGTGAGTCCGCGCGATCGCGTCGGAGGCGACGGTCCATCGACGCGCTTCCCCCGTTGCCCCGGCTTCCTCCTTCACCCGGGCGTACTGCGGATACACCCGCAGCGACTCGCCGCCGCGACGGACGAAGTCCATGCACCAGTCCCACTCATTGTCGGAGAGGTCGCGGAAGGCCCAGGTGGATCGGACTTCCTCGCGCAGGTCCGCTTCGGCGAACCCGCCGCCGCAGGCGACGGTGACCAGGTGTTGCACGAGGACGTCGAGCGCCCGCTCCAGCGGGCGTCGGCCCTCGATCTCGCCGCGGGCGGCGGCGTCCCTGGCCGCGGCGAACTCGACGAGCTCCAGCGCGTGCGTCGGCGCGCCGTAGATTCGGCTGGCGGCGCCGGGGCGGTGGCCGCTGCGGCCGGCGCGCTGCAGCAGCCTCGCCACGCCCTTGGGGCTGCCGACCTGGACGACGCGCTCCACGGGCGAGAAGTCCACGCCCAGGTCGAGGCTCGAGGTGCACACCACGCACCGCATCCGCCCGTCGGAGAGGAGCCCCTCGACCTCCCACCGCAGGTCTCGGTCGAGCGAGCCGTGGTGGATCGCCAGCGCCCCCAGCAGCGAGGGCCGCTCCTCCAAGAGCCGGCGGAACCAGATCTCCGCCTGCGAGCGGGTGTTGGTGAAGACGAGCGTCGCCCCCCCGTCCCCCCCCAACC
>JBIQJK010000034.1:0-32582 GCA_044507535.1 Planctomycetaceae bacterium
GGGGGGACACTAGAGGGTCGCCCTTTGCGCCCGGCTGTCGTGTCGCGCGGCGTCTGCTCGGCGTCTACACCCCGGCCCGCATGCGGCGCAGCTCGTCGATGAGGATGGCGTGGGAGCGGGCGCCCATGCGGAAGCAGTCGAGTTCGAACTTCTCGTTGGGGGAGTGGACGCGGTCGTCGTCGAGGCCGAAGCCCATGAAGACCGTGTCGAGGTCGAGCTCGGCGGCGAGCATGCCGGCGACGGGGATGGAGCCGCCGGAGCGGATGAGCCAGGGCCTCTTGCCGGCGGCCTTCTCGACGGCGCGGCTGGCCGCGGCGAGGTAGGCGGAGTCGGTGGGGACGGTGGCGGGGTGGCCGCCGGAGTGGTCGTGGAGCTCCCAGCGGCAGCCGGGGGGGGTGTTGGCCTGGCACCAGGCGAAGAAGGCGTCGCGGATCTTCGCGGGGTCCTGGTTGGCGACGAGGCGGAAGGAGACCTTCGCCGAGGCCTTGGCGGGGATGACGGTCTTGGCGCCGTGGCCGGTGTAGCCGCCCCAGATGCCGTTGACGTCGGCGGTGGGTCGGGCCCACTCGCGCTCCATGGCGGTGAAGCCGGCCTCTCCGACGTCGGCCTCGGGGGGGAGGCCGATGCGCTTCAGGGCCTCGGCGGCGCTGAAGGGGAGCCGGCGCCACATCTCCCGCTCCTTGTCGGTGAGCGGGAGGACGTCGTCGTAGAAGCCGGGGATGGTGACGCGGCGGTCCTTGTCCCAGAGGCGGGAGAGGACCTTGGCGAGCTCGTTGTTGGGGTTGGGGGCGCGGCCGCCCCAGAGGCCGGAGTGGAGGTCCTGGTCGGCGGCGTGGAGGGTGATCTCGGTGTAGACCAGGCCGCGGACGCCGTAGGTGATCGCGGGCTCGGTGCGGCCGAGCATGCCGGTGTCGGAGATGAGGCAGAAGGCGCAGTCCTCGAACTCGGCGGCGTTCTCCTTGATGAAGCGCTCGAGGTTGGCGGAGCCGGACTCCTCCTCGCCCTCGAGGAGGACGGTGAACTTGACGCCGCCGAAGGGCTCGCCCGCGGCCTTCCAGGCGTGGAGGGCCTCGAGGAACATGGCGACTTGGCCCTTGTCGTCCACCGCGCCGCGGGCGACGATGCGCTTGCCGCCCTCCTCGCCGGGGCGGGCGTCGCGGATGACGGGCTCGAAGGGTGGGGACTCCCAGAGGTCGAGGGGGTCGGCGGGCTGGACGTCGTAGTGGCCGTAGAAGAGGACGTGGGGACCGATGTACCCCTCGCCGGGGTCGGAGTAGGCCATGACGACGGGGTGGCCGCTGCCGCGGCCGTCGGGGCCGACGTCGCCGGTCTCGCGGAGCTCGGCGCGCAGGCCGGCGGCGCGGAGCTGGTCGGCGGCCCACTGGGCGGCGCGCCGGCAGTCGTCGCGGTAGGCGGGGTCGGTGGAGATGCTCTTGATTCGGAGCCAGTCGGTCAGGCGGGCGATCGCGGCGGGCTCGTCGCGCTGGAGGTGGGCGAGGACGTTGTCGAGGACCGGGCTGGCCGGGGTGTCAGCGGGCATGCGGCGTCTCCTCGGCGGCGACAGGGAGAGGGGGAGGGTCGCGGCCGAATCGAGGGTAGCGCGGGCGAGCGGGAGCGTGGGGGCCTAGTTGCCGCCGGAGTCCTGCGCCCTGGCCGCGGCCTGGAGCATGAGGTCGTCCGGGGGGAGCGGGTTGTGCTGGACGACCTCGCGGCCGCAGTCGGGGCAGCGGGTCTCGCCGGGCTCGCCGAGGTAGGCGCGGACGAAGACGTACGTGGGGGTGAGCTTGGCGGTGCCGTCCCTGTTCCAGTAGCACGCCTCGGCGGGGTAGAGCGTGTCCGTGCCCGTCTTGGGGTTGGGCCTGGGGTACGCATCGCCGTCGCGGATCGGGAAGTCCTTGAAGACCTCGCCGGTCTGGGCGTCGATCAGGGTGCGGCGGCGGGAGGCGGCGCCGGGGTCATTGCCGCCGCCGAGGGTGGAGTAGGCGATGGCCGCGGCGGCGATGAGGGCGATGGCCGCGCCGCCGATCATGATAATTTCGCGCCGGTTGGAGCCCCCCACCCGGACGGGCCTCGAGGGCCTCCTGCTTCCGGCCTCGGCCGCGTGAGACTCATCAACGAGGGAGGGGAGTTTCGGGCTCGGTGCGGCCATGGCGTGCCGTGTCCTTGCGGTGCGACCTGGTGAACGAACGGATGGGCCTGCTCAGGGCACGATGTACGGCTGGGAGATGCTGATCCCGTTGAGCTTGTCCGCCCAGCGGTTCTGGGTGTATCTCCAGAAGACGGTCCTGCTGCCGATGCGGGTGTTGCCGGGGAACCACATGTCGGGGTTGGTGGCCTCGCCGTCGTCGTAGAGGGCGACGTGGCCGTCGAAGAAGGCGAGGTTGCCGTAGACCTTGACCTGACCCGGGGCCCCATCCTGCTTCCGGCCGTGGCGGAACGCCCAGGTGCGGGCGTCGAAGAAGGTGCCTAGGCCGCCGAGGGCCGCGCCGGGCTCGCCGGGGGCGAGCCAGCGGTTGAACTCCTTGCTGTCGTTCTTCCAACCGCCGACGCCACCGAAAGCCCCGCCGTAGTCGGCGTCGATCGCTGCGTCGAAGTCCGGCTTGTTGCTCTCGTTCGCGTACCGGTGCCCTTCGAAGACGGCGATCTTCATGTGGGGGAGGACGCCGAGGTTGCTGAGCTTCGGCGAATAGCGGCTGCGGTCCTGCGCGGCCCAGTGGCCCGTGCCGAGCGGCGGGGGCTTGTCGGAGGATGTGAACTGGGTGGACATGTTGTAGCCGATCATCCGGCCGGAGCTCCACGCGCTGTTGTGGGCGGTCGCCGTGATGTTGTTCGACGGGCAGATGAAGGGCTTGAAGCCGTCGCGGTACCAGTTGAAGCGCTCGTAGCGCTCCGCCTCGGTCGAGCCGCCGTCGCCCTCGCCGGGGCCGGAGTATCCGAGGTGGTGCAGGAGCGGGCCGTAGAAGTCGTACGTCTGGATGGCGACGCCGTTGAAGATTCCGTTGGCCGCGTCGCGTCCGGACCCTTCGGGGCTGCCGACGATCCAGTCCTTGTACTCACCGGCGTAGCTGTTGATGGCCATCGCCATCTGGCGCAGGTTGCTCGAGCAGACGACCTGGCGCGCGACGTGGCGGACGGAGCCGACGGCCGGGAGGAGCAGGCTGATCAGCAGCGCGAGGACCGCGACAACGACCAGCAGTTCGATGAGCGTGAAGGCGCCGCGGCGGGTGATGGTCAGGCGACGGCGTTCCCGGCCGCGTCGATGTGATGACCCCGTCATCGGGTGCGCTCCTGGTCCCCCCCTCCTCCCCCACTGCTCTCCCCGGTTGCCTTCCACACGTTCCGGGGCGGGCAGCGGGCGAGAGCCCGGCATGAATGCGAACGGTCGTGTCCGACGGGGGAGTCGGCCAGATCTGGCCGCCCGCCGCGGCGGAGTTTACTCGGCCTCGGCGGACGCCGCGCGGCGGCGGCGCCGGCTGATGGAAGCTTTGCAGAACGGCCGCGGTTATCGGGCCCGGGTCTCGTGCTTGAAGTTCTTATGCCCCAAGGCTTTAGCTAGCGATCCCTGGGGATGATGTCCACGACGAGGGGGTAGTGGTCGGAGGCGTAACCGACAGGCGGAGGGGTGCGTCGCCAATCGGAGCCCTCCGGGCGGGCGGGGGTGCCCAGGATGAAGGGGGGCTCGGGGGCGAGGTTCCGCGCCAGCGCGGGGGTGACGAGGATGAAGTCGATCGTGCGGCCGGACTCGTGGGTGACCCAGGCGGGGTCGCCCTTGGTCCGGGCGGCGAAGACGTCGATGAGGCCGTCGCTGAGGTACCGGACGACGGGCTGCTCATCCGGCTCGGAGTTGAAGTCGCCGAGGACGGCGATGTTGCGCTGCGGGTCGTCGCGCCGGAGCTCGGCGACGATCTCGGCGGTCTTCGCGGCTTCCTTCTCGCGCCAGTAGCCGGCGTGGCGGCCGGACTTCTTGTGGACGACCAGGAGGGTGAGGCGGTAGGGCTGGTCTCCCGCCTCGCGGCCGGGGACCTCGACGGTCGCGAGCAGGGGGGAGCGGTGGAAGGTGATGGGCTTGCCGGCGTTCCAGTTCTCCTCATTCCCCCACTTTTCCGGGTGCTCGCCGCCGAGGGGGAGGCCGACCCAGTTCTTCGTCTCGACAATGGGGTAGCGGGAGAGGACGGCCTGCTCGATGCCGCGTTCGTCGCCGGCGTCGGGGGAGGCGAAGTAGTCGTAGCCCATGCCGTTGAGGTACCCGTCGCGGAACCAGAGGAGGGCCTGCTCGGACTCGACCTCCTGGAGGGCGAGGACGTCGGGGTCGAGGAGGCGGATGGTGTCGGCGAGGGCCTTGAGGTGGTCGGCGGGCTTGGTGTCGTCGATGTCCTCGTAGCGGCCGGAGAGGGCGGGGTCGTCGTGGTCGTCGAAGAGGTTCTCGACGTTGTAGGAGACGAGGCGGAGGGCGCCCTCGGGCTTGGGGCGGGCCTCGGCGGACCCGAAGCGGGGGGAGCGGGGCTCGGCCTTCGCCGGCGCCGGCGTCTCGGCGAGGGGGACGCCGACGGTGGAGGGGGCGGGCGTCTCCGACGCGGCGGGGGCCGTCGAAGACCGGTCGCAGGCGGGCGCGAGGAGGGCCGCCGCGAGGAGGATGACCGGGATGATGGTCCGCGCCGTGGGTGGGGTCATGCTCGAACTCCTCCCTGTGCTGGGGAGGCACAGGGTATCTCGGGAACCGGGGACGCTGGGGGCTAGACCGCGGCGAGCGCCCGCGAAATGGCCGCGGTGCGCAGCGGGGGGACAAGGAGGCGCTCGGCGGGGAGGCCGAGCGCGGCGGCGGCGGCGGCGTAGCCGGAGCGGGCGGCGCCCTCCATGGTGGCGGGCCATCCGGTGGCGGTGTAGTCGCCGGCGAGGATGACGCCGCGGGGGTGCGGGGGCTCGGCGGCGGGGCGGGAGGCCTCGATGCCGGGGACGGGGGCGAAGGTGGCCCGCTTCTCTTTCACCGCGCGGGCGGAGAGGAGCGTTGCGCCGCCGGACTCGCCGATGCACGCTGCGGGAAGGCAGGCGCGGAGGTCTTCGAGGATGCGGGCGGCGATGCGGTCCTCGGTGAGGTCCACCCAGTCGTCGGCGGCGCTGATGACGGCGTGGATGGAGCGGCCCTGGTCGTCCTTGCGGAAGAGCCACTGCGTCGGGCGGTCCACGAGGACGGCGTGGGGCAGGGGGAGGACGGGACGATCGAAGAGGAGGTGGACGCCGAGGATGGGGCTGTGGGTGAAGTCGTCGAGGCGGGCGAAGCGGGGGTCATCGGCGACGATCCTCGCATCGACGACGCGGCGGACGCGCTCGACGGGGAGGGCGCAGACGACGCGGTCGGCCTCGAACCGGCGGCCCTCGGCGGTGGTGGCGCCGGCCTCGTCGAGGTGCACGACGCTCTCGCCGAGGAGGACGGTGCCGCCGGCTTCGGCGATGGCGGCCTCGGCGCGGTCGTAGAGCTGGACGAGTGGGACGGCGGGGACGCCGAGGTCGGCCGCGCGGGCGTTGGCGAGGAAGCCCTCCTGGAAGACGTGGATGGCGGCGGAGGCGGCGACGCGGTCCACGGCGAGGTTGCACGCGCTGACGACGACGGGGGCCCAGAAGCGGCGGATGGCGCGTTCGCCCTGGCCGTGGCGGGCGAGGAAGTCGGCGAAGGTCTCATCGGCGTGCTCGGCGCGGTCGGCGGCGAGGATGGCCAGGCAGGCGCGGGCGAGGGCGCGGGTCTCGGCGCGGGTGAGGAAGCCGATGCGGAGCATGGAGAGGCCGAAGTGCAGCGGCGCGGGGAGCGGGCCCGGCGCCAGGACGCTGACGCGGCCCCCCTCCTCGATCCAGTTCTGCCGGCGGTGCCAGCGGATCATGCCCGCAGCGCCGAGCCGCTGAAGGAAGTCGGCGAAGTTGGTGCAGCAGCCGAGCATGACGTGCTGGCAGTTGTCGAGGACGAGGCCGGAGCGGACGTCGGTGAAGGAGGTGGCGCGGCCGCCGAGCTTCTTGCGGGTCTCCAGGAGCGTGACGGCGACGCCGGCCTCGGCGAGGCGCAGGGCGGCGGCGATGCCGGCGATGCCCCCACCGACGATGACGACGCTGCGCGGGCGGCCCATGGGCATCTTCACCATTCCGACCGGCGCGAGCGCCAGGCGGCGCGGAGCGCGATGAAGGCCTTGCGCGGGGCGGGGACGCGGATGCGGCGCATGGAGACGATCCGCTCGGGCTCGCGCTCGATCACCTGGAGGAGGGCGGAGTAGATCCGCGTCATGGCCCAGAGGGTCGGGACGCACTGCGGGTCGATCATCCCCTCCAGCGGCGCGGAGGCGACGTACTCGGCGCGGGCCCGGGCGGCCTGCTCGGCGACCAGGGCGCGGCAGGCCCCGGGGCGGCGCCAGCGGCGGAGGTCGTCGGGGGTCAGGCCGTGGCGGGCGAAGGCGTCGCGCGGGAGGTAGATGCGGCGGGGGTCGGCGTCGTAGTCCTCGCAGAAGTCACGGAGGATGTTCGTCCGCTGGAAGGCGCGGCCGCGGCGGACGGCGAGGTCGTGGACCACGCCGCCGTCGGCCCCCGGGCGCAGGCCCCAGATCGCGACGCAGGCGAGGCCGGCGGTGGAGGCGACGCGGTAGCAGTAGCGGTCGAGCTCGGTCTCGTTCTCGTAGCCGGCGTGGCCGAGGTCCTCTTCGAGGCCGTCGATGACGTCGTCGAAGATCCCTCGATCGAGGGGGTAGGTGGCCATGGTGGCGGCGAAGGCGGTCCAGAAGAGGGGGTAGGAGGCGAGGGCGTCGGCGTCGCCGCGGTAGGCGAGCTCCGAGATGAGCCTGAACCGGGCGAGGGCCTGCTCCGCGCCGCCGGGAGGGGCGTCGTCCACCGCGTCGTCGGCGGCGCGCATCCACGCGTAGACGGCGAAGATGGCGGAACGGCGCGGCTCGGGGGTGAGCTTGAGGCCGTAGTAGAAGTTTCGGGCGCGGGTGCGGGTGATATGGCGGCACTGGGCGAAGGCGGCGGCGAGCCGCTGGCGGGGGACGCCCGCGAGCGCGGGAAGGTCTGGGGCGGCGGTCGCCGCGTCGGTGCCCGTTGTCTCCGCCACGCTGATGGTGCTCAACCCGCGACTCCGACGCAGACACCGGTGTGCCCCGGCGCTGCTGCTACCCCTCGGACTTACCCCGGGTCAGGCGCGAAGCGGCCCAGGCCCGGGCGACGAGCGCCCCCTTGTGCATGGTTCCCAGCTTAGGGCGATCCCATAAGGTGGCACAACCGGCCCGCTCGACGCTGCGGAGGACGGCGCGGCCGCCGGCACCGAACAACCACACCACGGGACGCAGGCCGCGGTCGAGCGTACGGGGCAGTTCAGCGCCGGCGGCGAACAGGTCCCAGGTGCGCTCGACGAGGGGGCGGAGGGCCTTGATGAAACGGATGCGGGCCTCGGGATTGTCCGAGGCGGTGAGGGCCCAGTCTCGGAGCTGCTCGCCGGTGAGGCCGGTCAGGTCGCTGGGCATGTAGACGCGGTCGCGCTCGAGGATGTCGCGGCGGACATCCTGCCAGAAGTTGGTGAGCTGGAGGGCGGTGCAGGTGGCGTCGGACATGGCGTAGCGCTGGGCGTTCTCGGGCGTGTCCGGGTAGCCGCCGAGGTGGAGCACGAGGCGGCCCACGGGATTGGCCGAGCCGCGGCAGTAGCCGAGGAGCTCGTCCCAGGAGTGGTAGCGGGTCACGCGCTGGTCCTGCTGAAAAGCGGTCAAGAGGTCGAGGAAGGGGGCGATTGGGGGGCCATGGCGTCGGATGGTCTGGGCGAGGGCGACGAAGACGGGGTGGGCGGCGGGGAGGTCGGGGTAGGCGGCGGGATCGGCGTAGCAGCGCTCGAGTTCGGCCCGCCACCAGGCGAGGAGTTCGGAGGCCCTGGCGCGGGCGTGATCGTCCGCGCCGGTCTCGTCGGCGAGGTCGTCGGCCCAGCGGCAGTAGGCGTAGACGGCGGCGAAGTCGTCGCGGAGTCGCGCTGGGACGAGGGAGGAAAGGACGGAGAAGTTCTCGTAGTGGCAGGTGGCCAGGCCGCGGACGTAGCGGAGGGCGTCGTCGGGGGAGACGCTCGCGGTCGCTGCGGCGCCGGGGCCGAAGCGCTCCAGGAGCGTGATGGGCGGGGTGCGCGGGTTGAGGTCGATGGCGGTCATGGGGCTCCGGGGCGTGCACGGGCGGCGCGGGGCCCGCCCCCCTCCCCCCGGCTGCATCCATCCATCTGACTCCCCCGCTCCCCCCCTACTGCCGCTACGATCCGGGCGATGAAGATCATTCTCGCCAACCCCCGCGGTTTCTGCGCCGGTGTGCACATGGCCATCGACGTGGTGAACCAGGTGCTGGACCTCTTCCCCGGCCGGGCGATCTACGTGTACCACGAGATCGTTCACAACAAGCACGTGGTCCGCCGGTTCATCGAGCGGGGCGTGCGCTTCGTGGAGGATATCGAGGAGGTGCCGGAGGGGAGCATCGTGGTCTTCTCGGCGCACGGGGTGAGCCCGGCGGTGCGGGAGCAGGCCCGGGCGCGGAACCTGACGGCGGTGGACGCGACGTGCCCGCTGGTGACGAAGGTGCACTCGGAGGCGATCCGGTACGCGCGGCAGGGGTACGACATCCTGCTGGTGGGGCACGCGGACCACCAGGAGGTGATCGGGACGCGGGGGGAGGCGCCCGAGTCGATCCAGGTGGTGGAGAGCCCGGAGGACATCGCGAGGCTGGAGATCAAGGACCCGTCGCGGGTGGCGTACCTGACGCAGACGACGCTGAGCACGGACGACGCGGGGGTGATCGTCGATGCGCTGCGGGCGGCGATCCCGCAGATCAAGGAGCCCCCCAGCAGCGACATCTGCTACGCGACGACGAACCGGCAGCAGGCGGTGCGGCAGATCGCCCCGGAGTGCGACCTGGTGCTGGTGGTGGGTTCGAAGAACTCGTCGAACTCGGTGCGGCTGACGGAGATCTCGGCGAACGTGGGGGTGAAGGCGTACCTGCTGGACGACGTGAGCGAGCTGCGGGACGAGTGGTTCGAGGCGATCCCCGGCGGGCCGGAGGACGCGACGGTGATGATCACCGCGGGGGCGTCCGCGCCGGAGGACCTGGTGGCGGCGCTGTGCCGGACGCTGATCGAGCGGTACGGGGGGGAGATCGAGCAGCGGGACGTGTTCAACGAGGACGTGGAGTTCGGGCTCCCGGCGACGCTCAAGCGGCTGATGCGGGAGCAGGGCGTGGACCCGGAGGGGCGGCGGATCCGGGTGGGGAACTACGAGCTGACGCAGGAGAGCTACGGGGCCGTCCCGATCACGGTCGGGGGCCGGACGCTCAACTAGGCACACGGGCCGCCCGCCCCCGCCCCCCTCTCCCCGACCGGGGCGCCCGGCCCGCCGCAGGCATGCGACATCCATCGAGCCACATCTTCGAGTTCACGCCGGAGACGCTCCGGGAGTGGTGCGCGGCGCGCTCGATGCCGGCCTTCCGCGCCGGGCAGATCCTGGAGTGGGTCTACCAGCGCGGCGAGATCGACCCGGCGCGGATGACCAACCTCTCGGCGAAGGACCGGGCCGCGCTCGGGGCGGAGATGACGTTCCTCTCGGGGCGGACGGTCGCCGAGCAGGCCGCGACGGATGGGACGCGGAAGCTGCTGATCGAGTGGGACGACGAGGCCGGTGGCACGGGCCTCCAGCACACGGCTCCCCCTCCTTCCACCTCCTCCGATTCATCTTCTCCCGCTTCGCTCCCGCTCCAGCTCCTTTCCCCCGCGCCCGCCGGCGACCCCGACCGCCAGACCGAGTGCGTCATGATCCCGGCGGCCTCCGAGCAGACCGGCAAGGCCGAGCGCAGGACGGCGTGCATCTCCTCGCAGGTGGGGTGCCCGGTGGGGTGCCGGTTCTGCGCCTCGGGGCTGGGGGGCCTGGGGGGGAACCTCTCCGCGGGGCGGATCATCGAGCAGGTGTACCGGCTCCAGCGGCTGCCGGGCGTCGGGCGGATCACGAACATCGTCTTCATGGGTATGGGGGAGCCGCTGAGCAACTTCAAGGCGGTGATGCACGCGGTGCGGACGCTGGCCGCGCCGTGGGCCTTCGGGATCGGCGCGCGGCGGATCACCATCTCGACCGTGGGGCTGCCCAGGGCGATCGAGCGGCTGGCGGAGGAGCTGGAGCTGCCGGTCACGCTGGCGCTGAGCCTGCACGCGCCCAACGACGAGCTGCGGCGCAAGCTGATCCCGTGGGCGGAGTACACGACGATCGCGGAGCTGCTCGCGGCGTGCGACAAGTGGTTCCAGAAGACGGGGCGGGAGATCACGCTGGAGTACACGCTGCTGCGCGGGGTGAACGACCGCCCGGAGCACGCGGCGGAGCTGGCCCGTGTCGCCAGGACGCTGCGGGCCAACGTCAACCTGATCCGGTACAACGAGGTGCCGGAGCTGGGGATCGAGGGGCGCGACTTCAAGCGGCCCCGGACCGAGGACGTGCTGGCGTTCCAGGCGCTGCTGCGGGCGCGGCACGTGAACACGCACATCCGCCGCAGCCGCGGGCGTGACATCGCCGCGGCGTGCGGGCAGTTGCGGCATGAGTCAACGAAGAAGCCGGCATGACCCCCCCACTCTCCCGATCCGCCGAGCCTGTATCGATCGCTGATGCGGCCGTCGCGTCGCCCCCTGCCGAGGCCCCCGCGCCCCTGCCCCCCGAGATCGCCTGGGGGCACCGATTCGAGCAGTTCTCCCTGATGCACGGCGTGACCGTGCTGTGCTGCATGCTGATGATCGCCGGGGTGGTGTACATCGGGCGGCGGCAGCGGCGGCTGAACCGGCTGGCCCGGGGCGTGGCGGACGGGCCCGGGCAGCTGCTCGGGATGATCGCCGTCGGGCACTGGGTGCTGTACCAGCTGTGGTGGCAGTTCCCGGTCCGCTACGGGAACGACTTCCGCTTGCCGCTGCAGCTGTGCGACCTGGCGGGGCTGGTCGCGGGGCTTGCGCTGCTGACGGGGAATCGGCTGCTGACCACCACGCTGTACTTCTGGGCCTTTGCGCTCTCCACGCAGGCGTTCGTGACGCCGGTGGTCACGGTCGGCCCGGCGCACGCGCGGTTCTGGCTCTTCTGGGAGAGCCACACGATCATCGTCGGCTCGGCGATCTACGCCGTGGCGGTCCGCGGGTACCGGCCGCACGGGCGGGACTTCATCGCCGGGGTGCTGGCGACGCTGGCGTACACGGCCGTGGTCCTGCCGATCAACATCTTCTACGGCTGGAACTACGGGTACATCGGGCGGGGGACGCCGGACGCCCCGACGGTCATCGACCGGCTCGGGCCGTGGCCGTTCCGGCTGATCCCGCTGGCGACGCTCGTCTTCGGGGCGTTCGTGATCGTCTACCTGCCGTGGCTGCTGGCCGACCGCTTCGGCAAGCGGACCGCCGACACGGCCGAGGACGTCCCGCGCCGGCGCGGGGTCCGGCTGCCTCGGCACCGGCTCCGGCTGCCGAAGCGGCGGTTCAGGAGGCGAGCGGCCCCGCCCGCCGACCGTCCGGGCCCGTAAACTCCCGCGGATGCTCCTCCTCTGCCTCCTGCTCATCGCGGTCGCGCTGTGCATCTCGCTCCCGGCGACGGTCGCGGCCCGCGCGATCGGGCACCGGCTGCACGCCCTGGACGGGGCGGGGGTCCCCGGGCAGATCAAGGCCGCCCCGCGCCGGGTGCCGAACACGGGGGGGATCGCCATCTTCCTCGGGATCGGGCTGCCGATGCTGGGGGGTCTGGCGCTGGGGTGGGGGCTGCTGGGCGAGTCGCCCTCGCCGGTGTCGCTGTTTGAGCCGCTGCGCGAGCACTGGCCGGGGATCCGGGCGCGCACGACGGACGCGGGCGTCCTGCTGGCGGGGCTGGCGCTGCTGCACCTGATGGGGCTGGTGGACGACCGGCGGCCGCTGGGGCCGTACCTCAAGCTCGTGGTCATGCTCGGCGTCGCCGCGTTCGTGGCGTGGCGGACGGAGACGAGGCTGCTGATGCTGCTGGACCCCTACGTCGGCGGGGCGTGGCTGAGCCTGCTGCTGACGGTGCTGTGGCTGGGGGTGGTGACCAACGCGTTCAACTTCCTGGACAACATGGATGGGCTGTCGGCGGGGGTGGCGGCGGTGGCGTCGGCGTTCTTCCTGCTGGCGGCGATGATCAACCAGCAGTGGTTCGTCGGGGCGTGCCTCGCGCTGCTGCTGGGGTCGCTGCTCGGGTTCCTGTGGTTCAACTTTCCCCGGCGCGGGGGGGCGACGATCTTCATGGGGGACAGCGGGTCGCTGGTCGTGGGCTTCCTCCTAGGCTTCCTCACGGCGAGGACGACGTACTACGACCCGGAGGCCGGGGTCGGCGGGGGTCTCGGGGGCGGGTGGTACGTCCTGTTCATGCCGCTGGTGGTCCTGGCGGTGCCGCTGTACGACTTCGTCTCCGTCTCGCTGATCCGCCTCTCGCAGGGGCGCAGCCCGTTCGTGGGCGACCTGCAGCACCTCTCGCACCGGCTGGTGCGGCGGGGGCTGAGCAAGCGGGCGGCGGTGGTGGTGATCTACGGGCTGACGGCGGTGACGGCGATCGGCGGCGTGTCGCTGGGGAGCCTCGAGGCGTGGCAGGCGGTGCTCGTGGGGGTGCAGACGGGGCTGGTGCTGATGGTGCTGGCGATCGAGGAGTACGCGGGGGCCCGCGAGCGGTCGCGCCGGGTGGAGACGCCGGCGAGGGACGAAGAAACGGTTCCTGCCGCGGCCGCGGTCGAAGGGCCCGGCGCATGACGAACTCAGGGACGCCACACGACTCCGCGGGGGATCCGCTGCGCTGGCTCGGCGTGGGGCTGATGCTCGCCGCGCTGGCGGCGAGGGCGCTGGCGACGGGGGCCGAGCTGCCGGGGTGGGACCTGGACCCGACGCTGGTCGTCGCGCCGATCAGCGGGATCGGGCCGGCGTGGTCGTTCTGGCTGGACGTCGCGGCGGTGCTGGGGGCGGGGCTGGCGCTGCTGGGCGAGGCGAGGGCGGGGCGCGGGGTACGGCCCGTGCCGCTGGCGCTGGCCGCGATCGGGTGCGCGGTGGTGGTGTGGCACGGGTGGCTCAGCCCGGCGGGGACCTTCGGCGATCGACGGGTCGGCTCGGCGTGGGGGGCGGCGGTGCTGTCGGGGGTGGCGTGCTGGCACATCTGCCGCGATGAGCGAAACCGGCGGGTGGTGGCCGCCGTAGGGCTGGGTCTGATCGCGGTGCTCGCGCTGAAAGGGGCGCAGGACGTGCTCATCGCCCACCCGCGGACGGTCGAGCAGTTCGAGCGGGAGCGGGAGCTGCTGTTCGCGGCCCAGGGGTGGTCGCCGGATTCGCCGATGGCCCGCAGCTACGAGCGGCGGCTGATGCAGCCGGAGGCGAGCGGGTGGTTCGGGCTGGCGAACGTGTACGCATCTTTCGCGGCGGCGTCGGCGGTGGGGATGCTCGTGCTCGCGGGGGGAGCGGCGCTGCGTCTGCGAGGGAAGGCCGAGGAGGGCGGGCGCGTGTCGCCCGCGGTCGCGGCGGCGGTTGCGCTGGGGCTGGTCGCTGCGATCGCGGCGCTGCTGCTGAGCGACTCCAAGGGGGGATTCATCGCGGCGGGGGCGGGGGTGATGGCCGCGGGCGCGCTGGTGCTGGTCGTTCGGCGGGCTCGTGGCGGCGCGGCCCCGGCGTGGGGTGCGCCGGCGGCGGCGATGGTCGCGGCGCTCGCGGTCGCGGGGCCGCTGCTGCTCGTGGTCGTCCGCGGCCTTGCCGGGGAGGAGCTCGGCGACCGGAGCCTGCTCTTCCGATGGTTCTACCTCCAGGCCGCGGCGAGGATCACCGCGGAGCACCCGCTCCTGGGCGTCGGGCCCGACAGTTTCCAGGGCGCGTACCTCGCGGCGAAGAACCCTCTGAGCCCGGAGGATGTCCGCAGCCCGCACAGCCTTCTCGCGGACTGGGGCGCGACGCTCGGCATGATCGGGCTGGTCGCCTGGGGGCTGCTGTGGCTCGGGTGGGTCTGGGGAGCGAGCCGGCGGCCGCTGAGCGATGCGCTCGGGGGAATCACGCCGAAGGGCGAGCCTCACGCCCCCCCACTGCGGCCGGAACTCCGCGCCGCCGGGCTGGTGATCGCGGCGGCGACGTTGCTGGCGACCTTCATCGACCGGTCCCACGCGACGCCCGACGTCGCCGTGGTGCGCTTCGTGGGGCTGCTCGCGTGGTGCGCGGTGGCGTGGGGGATCGTGGTCGCGGGGCGGAGCGCCCTGGCGCTGAGCCTCGCCCTTGCCGGGTCGGCGCTGACGCTGGCGGCGCACGCGCAGATCGACGTCACGCCGACGCTCCCCGCCTCCGCCGGGCTGATGATGGTGTTGATCGCTACGGCGGCGGCCCCCGCCAAGGCGGAGAACAGCACGGAACCGCACCCGACGGGCCGTCGCTGGCTCGTCCTGGCGCCGGGCGCGGCGGTCGTCGGGCTTGGGCTCGCCCTGGGCGTCACGACCGCCGTGCCCGCCTCGCGCTGGGGCGGGATGCTCGCCGAGGCCGCCCGCCTCGCGAACCCGGTCGCGGAGGCCGGCCACCTCCTCCGCGCAGTCCAGTCCGCCCCGGACCCGCAGGCCCGCCGGTCGGCGCAGCAGGCCCTGCTGACGCACCTGTCCTCGCACCTGGGCCGGCGCGTGGAGGCGAGCGGCCCGGCGGTGGATCGGGCGCTGCTCGAGCTCGAGGTCCGCCACCTGACCGCGGCGGCGGAGGTCCTCGAAGCGGCGTCGGCGCTGGAGCCCGCCGAATGGCGGACCCGCCGGGAGGCGAGCCGGCTGCTGCTCCGGGCCGCCTCGGCGGTCAGGGGCGCGGGCGACGCCGCCGCGGCGGGCCGGCTGATGGACCACGCGGTCGCCCTCGCCCGGGCGGGGCGGCCGGGAGCGGGGGCGGCTCCCCCGCCGGGGGCGACGGAGCAGGCCTGGCTTGGCCTGGTTTACCGGACCTGCCACGGGCTGGCCCCTCGCCCCGAGCACCTCCGTGCCGCGGCGGGAGCGTATGAACTGGCGGCCGGACTGGACCCGTACAATGCATCCATCGCGGCCGATCTGTTCGAAATACATCAAGAGCTGGGGGAGGCGCAGACCTCGGCGGAATGGGGCCGGCGGGCGCTCCGGATCGACGACCTGGCGAGGCTGGACGTCGCGGGGCGTGCGATGCCGGCCGAGCGTCGGGCGGCGATCGAGCGGGCCCTATCAGGACCTTGATCGAGGGCCTTGGCGCGCTACCATCCGCCCGCGAGGGTGTGCGAGGGGGGTCCGGCGGAGGGGGTGTTTTCAGGAGGGCGAGGGGGGTGCGGCCCCTGTCACTTGGGGTGCTCTCGGCACTCCATCCCCATGAGGCCGGGTTCGACTGCAAACCCGACTGGTCAGGCCGATGGCGTGCCTGGCGACGGGGCTCTGCTACAGTTGCCCCCTCAGATATCACCAGAGAAGAACCATGACCACGATCGCATCAGGCTCGACGCCAGGAACCAGGACCATGGCCAGCGAACTCAGTCGCATCCGTAACTTCGGCATCTGCGCCCACATCGACGCGGGCAAGACCACGACGTCGGAGCGCATCCTGTTCTACACGGGCAAGAACTACAAGATGGGCGAGGTGCACGAGGGCACCGCGACCATGGACTTCCTGCAGGAGGAGCAGGAGCGCGGCATCACGATCCAGTCGGCGGCGACGACCTGCCCCTGGACCCGCAACGGGATCGACTACAAGCTGAACCTGATCGACACCCCCGGCCACGTGGACTTCACCATCGAGGTGGAGCGGTCGCTGCGCGTCCTGGACGGGGCGGTGGCGGTGTTCGACGGCAAGGAGGGCGTGGAGGCCCAGTCCGAGACGGTCTGGCGGCAGGCCGACCGCTACCGGGTCCCGCGGCTGTGCTTCATCAACAAGATGGACAAGCTGGGCGCGGACTTCGACTTCAGCTTCCGCACGATCCACACGCGCCTGGGCGCCAACGCCATCGCGGTCCAGTACCCCATGGGCAAGGGCCCGCAGCTGGAGGGGATCATCGACCTGATCACCATGCGGGCGTACTACTACGACGCGGACGAGAAGGGCGCCGTCATCACCGAGAAGGACATCCCCGAGGAGTGGCGCGAGACCGCCGAGAAGTGGCACCACCAGCTCGTCGAGAAGGCGGCGGAGCTGGACGACGCTCTGACGGAGAAGTTCCTCACCGACGAGTCGAGCATCACGCCCGACGAGATCCGGGCCGCGCTGCGCAAGGGCACGATCGCCCGCAAGTGCTACCCCGTCCTCTGCGGCGCCGCGCTGCGGAACATCGGCGTGCAGAAGGTGATCGACGCGGTCATCGACTACCTCCCCGCCCCGAACGAGGTCGAGGAGGTCGAGGGGACCGACCCGCGCGACAAGGAGAAGAAGCTCCGCCGGCCGCACGACTCGAACGCGCCGTTCGCGGGCCTGGTCTTCAAGGTCGTCTCGGACGCCCACGGCGACCTGACGTACGTCCGGATCTACTCGGGCAAGCTCACCAAGGGCTCCCGCATCCTGAACCCCGGCAACAACAAGCGTGAGATCGCCAGCCGCATCTTCGAGATGCACGCGAAGGACCGCATCCCCCTCGAGGAGATCGGCGCGGGCAACATCGTCGCGATCGTCGGCATCAAGGACTCCTACACCGGCGACACGCTCTGCGACCCCGAGCACCCGATCCTCCTGGAGCGCATGGCGTTCCCGGAGCCGGTGATCTCCATGTCCATCGAGCCCAAGACCTCGGACGACAAGCGCAAGCTCTCCGAGGCGCTGGGCGTCATCCGGCGCGAGGACCCCTCCTTCCGCTCGCACTTCGACGAGGAGACGGGGCAGACCATCATCGCCGGCATGGGCGAGCTGCACCTGGAGATCATCAAGAACAAGCTCGTCCGCGACATGAAGATCGGCGTGGACGTCGGCAAGCCGCGCGTCTCCTACCGCGAGACGATCACCCGCCGGGCGGAGAACATCCGCGGCAAGTTCGTCAAGCAGACCGGCGGGCGCGGCCAGTTCGGTGACTGCACCATCACCATCGAGCCCTTCACCGCCGAGGAGGCCGCCGCGGCGGGCCTGGACTTCACGGACAACATCGCCTTCGAGAACAAGATCGTCGGCGGCGCCATCCCCAAGGAGTTCATCCCCTCCGTCGAGTACGGCATCCGCCAGACGGCGACCACGGGCGTCTTCGCGGGCTTCCCGCTGATCAACGTCAAGGTCTCGCTGGTGGACGGCTCGTACCACCCGGTGGACTCGTCCCAGGTCGCCTTCGAGCAGGCCGGCCGCCTGGCCCTCCAGGAGGCCGTCAAGGCCGCGGGCCCGGTCCTGCTCGAGCCGATCATGAAGGTCGTCGTCACCGTGCCGGACGAGTACTTCGGCAACGTCACCGGCGACATCTCCTCGCGGCGCGGCATGATCGTGGACTCCGAGGACCGCGGCGTGGTCAAGCTCGTCACCTGCGAGGTGCCGCTGAGCGAGATGTTCGGCTACACGACGGCGCTGCGCGGCATGTCGCAGGGCCGGGCCTCCAACACCATGGAGTTCCTCGCCTACCGCCCCATGCCCAACAACCTCATGAAGGAGGTCATCGAGGGCAAGGTCTGACCGGCCCCGGACGGGCGAGTGCCCCCCGGCCCCCGCCGCCCCCCCCCGCGATCCACCAAGCCCCCGCGCGAGAGCGCGGGGGTTTTTCTTTTCCCCCGCCGCGGGTACGCTGCACGCCCCCGTGCCAGAGCCCACGCCCTTCCTGGAGCCCGAGTTCCGCCATGAGTACGAGGCCGAACGCCTCCGGTGGCTCCGCGTCCGCTTCCTGTGGTTCGCCGGGTCGCTGGGCTCGCTTTGGGCGGCCGGCTCGGCGGTGCTCATCGCCCTGGCCCTCGTGGCCCCCGGCTCGATCAGCAAGGCCGCGGCCCTGACCATCCCCGCCGGCGTCCTCAAGGCCGCGCTGTTCGGGATCCCGTTCTTCCGGGTGCTCCGCGCGAAGCTCCCCCCGCCCGCTCGCGAGACCATCATCCGGTACGTCTTCTGGATGCTCGTCGGCTACTCGCTCGTGCAGCTCATCCCCGCCCGGGCGTTCGCGGAGATCCTGACGCGCTTCGCCCGGAGCGCGGGTGCGGAGAGCGTCAGCCTCGGCGCCGCGGTCCCGGTCGTGATCCAGACGTTGCTGATCCACTTCCTGGCCTCGCTGCTGATCCCGTGGACGCCGCGCGAGGCGCTCCGCCCGATCCTCCCGTTCATGGCGGTCGTGATCGCGGGGTCGGTCGTCGCCGCCGCCGTCGGCGACAGCGGCGTCGAGACGGTCCCCGCCGCTGCGCTCGTCATGGCGCTGATCATCACCCCGGGGCTGCTCGTCTGCCGCCTGCGGCACTCGCGCTTCTCGCGCCGGTTCGAGGATCGCGCCGTGCGGGCCCGCTACGGGGAGTTGCGGCACGAGCTCGCCACCGCCCGGCGGATCCACGACCGCCTGTTCCCCGCCCCGATCAGGGACGGCCCGGTGAGGCTCGACTACGTGTACGAGCCGATGCGCCACATCGGCGGGGACTTCCTGTTCGTCGGCTCGGACCCCTCGCCCGGCGCGGCCCCGGGCGGAGACGCGGGCGGGCCACTGAGCGTCCTGCTGATCGACGTCACCGGCCACGGCATCGCCGCGGCGCTGGCCGTCAACCGCCTGCACGGGGAGCTGTCGCGCATCTTCGGCTCGGAGTCCGACCCGCCGCCGGGCCGGGTCCTCGCGGAGCTCAACCGATACATCCACCTGACGATGTCGCGGGACACCGTCTTCGCGACGGCGATCTGCATGCGCATCGATCCCGCGGCCGGAGAGGTCCGCTGGGCCAACGCCGGCCACCCGCCCGCGCTGCTCCGCGCCGGCGCGGGCGGGATCCACCGCCTGGAGTCCACGACGTTCCTGCTGGGCGCCGCCGACCCCGACGAGTTCGACGCCAGCGAGCGGGCCGCGGCGTTCCGGCCGGGGGACGCGATCCTTGCGTACACCGACGGCGCGATCGAGGCCCGCCTGGGCGCGGGCGGGATGCTCGGCCTGCGGGGCTTGGAGGACCTGGCCGCGGCCCCGGCCGCCGCGTCTGGGGACGATGGCTGGTGCAGCGCGGTCCTGGAGGGGATCAAGGCCCTCCGCGACGGGCCCGCGGAGGATGACACGCTGCTGGTCCGCATCGCCCGCCCCGCGGCCGGCGCGGCCGCCCCGGGCTGATCACCGGGCCCCCCGGGCCCGCACAGCCCTCCCGCGCGGGGCCGGCCCACACCGTTTCTTCTTGCCCTTTTCATATTCGGGGCTTAACTTCACACGGGGCGGGATCGCCCACGCCCCGGCAGGACCGCCGATTCGGCAGCAGGAGAACGAAGGAACCCATCATGGCCCACCGCTATCAGACCATCCTCCTCTTCGGTGCCCCCGGCTCGGGCAAGGGGACGCAGGGCAAGATCCTCGGGCAGATCCCCGGGTTCTACCACCTCTCCTGCGGCGACGTCTTCCGCACGATCGACACCAACTCGGAGCTGGGCAAGACGTTCATCGAGTACTCCTCGCGGGGCGAGCTGGTCCCCGACGACCTGACCGTGCGGATGTGGCAGCAGAACATGCACGCCCGGACGATGCTCAGCGACTACAAGCCCTCGACGGACCTGCTGGTGCTGGACGGGATCCCGCGGAACGTCAACCAGGCGAAGCTGCTGGAGCAGTACATCAACGTGCTGCTCGTCGTGCACCTGAGCTGCAACGACAAGGACGAGATGATCAAGCGGCTCCGCCGGCGCGCCCTGAAGGAGAACCGCGTGGACGACGCCCGCGAGGAGGTCATCCTCCGCCGCTGGGAGGTCTACGAGACCGAGACCCGGCCGGTGCTGGACTACTACCCGAAGGAGATCATCCGGAAGGTGGACGCCTTCGGCTCCCCAGCGCGGGTGCTCCAGCACATCCTCGAGCAGGTCGTCCCCATCCAGGAGGCGCACTTCCACAACCCCGTCTCCGGCGAGCCGCTGCAAGCCTGAGCCCGGCGCACGCCCCCGGGCCGGCGCCCGCGCGGGGCTTCATCGCCGCTGCGCCGGCCGCGGTACACTGCCGCCATGACGACCTTCGACCCCGACGCCGCCGCGCAGCCCGGCTCCGGGATCTTCGGCCTGCCGTTCTCGGCCGAGGAGTCCCGGGTGCACCTCGTTCCGGTCCCGTTTGACGCGACCACGTCCTACGGCGGCGGGGCGTCGCGCGGCCCCGCGGCGATCCGCGCGGCCTCGGCGCAGGTGGACCTGCACGACCCGGTCTTCGGCGCCATCTACCGGCGCGGGATCTACATGCTCGAGGAGTCTCCCGCGATCGCCCACCTCTCCCAGCGGGCCCGCGCCCTGGCCGAGCCGATCATCCTCCGGGGCGGCCCCGCCGACACCCCGGATGACGAGCACGCCCTGGCGACGGTGAACGCCGCGGGGGACCGCGTCAACGAGTTCGTCCACGGCGAGTTCACCCGGATCCTCGGGGAAGGCCGGACCCCCGGCCTGATCGGCGGGGACCACTCGACGCCGTTCGGCGCGATCCAGGCGTGCGCCGAGTACGTCGCCAGGGCCGACGCGGTCCCCGGCGGGCTCGAGGCCGGGGAGACGACGCTGGGGGTCCTGCACCTCGACGCGCACATGGACTTCCGCGAGGCGTTCGAGGGGTTCACCTGGTCGCACGCGTCGATCATGTACAACGTGATCACGCGGCTGCCGACGGTCTCGCACCTCGTGCAGATCGGCATCCGCGACACGGGCAAGAACGAGATCGACTTCGCCCAGGCGCACCGCGGGCGGGTCTTCCCGCACTTCGACCACCTCTGGGCCCGGGCGATGATGGACGGGGCCCGCTTCACGGACCTTGTCCGCGCCGCGCTCGAGCCGCTGCCGAAGCACGTCTACGTCTCCTTCGACATCGATGCGCTGGACCCGAGCTTGTGTCCGCACACGGGCACGCCCGTCCCCGGCGGGCTGGGATTCCATCAGGCCGCGACGATCCTCGAGCTGCTCGCCGAGTCCGGGCGGCGCATCGTCGGGTTCGACCTCGTCGAGGTGACCCCCGGCCCCGGCGCGGGGGAGGGGGGCGTGCCGGAGTGGGACGCCAACGTCGGGGCGCGGATGCTCTACAAGCTGTGCGGGATCACGAAGTAGCCGCGGCATCCGCCCGGAAATGAAGAACCCCGGGCCTTCGCCCGGGGTTCTTCTGAGCTTGTGGTCGGCCGTCGGCGTCAGGCCACGCGCTGCTGCGGCGGCTTCGACTCGCCCTCATCCTCGCGGAGCCACGCATCGATCGCGACGCCGTCGGCCCGCATTCGGTCGCACGCCGCGGCCATCTCGCGGTAGTTCTCCGGTGACGGCGGCTTCGCCTTGCTGTAGCCGTGTCGGCGGACGACGTTCCAGAAGTCCGCCTTGACCGCCTGCCTGGTGCGTCCGCCGCCCCAGGCCTCGACGGCCTCCCAGAGGACCGCCTTGGCCTCCTCGAGGGCCGCCTTGTTCGCGGCGGCCCGGCCGTCATCCTTTCGCGGGACCGGCGCCGGCTGGGACGCCGGCGAGGGGGCGGGAGGAACGGGCTCCGCGTGCGCCAGGTCGGCCTGCGCCATCTCGTCGGCCGTGTAGAGCCCGCTCAGCTCGTTGGGGAACGCGCGGCGGAGGGCGAGGGACTCCGCGCACTTGGCCAGCATCAGGTCGCCCATCTTCCCCCACATGCTCAGCGGCCGGCCCTCCTTGCTCGTCTGGACGTAGGAGTCCCATCGGGCTACGGCCCAGAGCGGCTCCTTGAAGTCCGACCGGAGCACCGCGACCCTCGCCGCGGCCGGGGGCCGGTCCTCGAGCCAGACGTCCTTCCACACACCGTCCTCGCCGCACCAGAAGGGGCCGAGCTGTCCGGCGTACTTGCCCGTCCGTTCCGCGATGAGGCGGAAGCCGTCGATGCTCGTCTGCGGCTGGACGACCTCGCGCTTCGCGCGGCTGTCCCAGCGCTTGACGGCGTAGATCTGCCGGGCGAACGGGTCGAGCCGCGTCCGCTCGCAGATCTTGACGAACATGTCCACCTCGTCCCGGCTCGCGCCGGCCAGAATCGTGCGGCGGAGGAGGTCCACCTGTTCCGGGGTCATCCCCCCCTGCTGCTGTCCATCCACACCCGCCGCCGCGGCCCGCCCCGCTGCCTCTGTCGTCGTCGCATCCATGACTGTCGTCCCTTGCCAGAACTGTCCTGCGGGCGCATCCACGCACCCACATGTTCGGAACAAATAAGGGTATTCCGTGGCCGGGCGCGCGGCAAGGGCGCACCCGCGAATCACGGGCGCGCCCTTGGATGGTGGGCTCCGGTGGCAGCTCGGGGTTTCCCGGGTGGAGCGGGATCGCGGCTACGCCCCGACGCACTCCAGCCAAGCCTGCAGGAACGCCTCGACGTCCGCCCCATCAACCACGCTGTTGGCATCGATGTCGGCGGAGGCATCCTGGAGGTTCCAGAGCATGAGAAAGGCGGCGATGTCGGAGGAGGTGGCCGTGCCGTCGCCGTCCACATCACACGGGCCGCTGGCGGGGATCGCCCCGCCCAGAGAGAGGACCGCGAGGTCCGGCTGGATGCGTCCGGCGCCCAGCAGGCCCTCGAACCCCGGGTTCAGGCCGTCGATGGGAGCGCTGGTCGCTCCGAGCACGCCCATGACGCCGGCGGGCGGGAGCGAGGGGTCCATGCTCCGGACCAGGGCCGCGGCCCCGGAGACGAGGGCCGCGGAGAAGCTCGCGCCGCTGGATCTGGCGTAGCCCTCCTTCCAGGAACTGACAACCTCGACGCCCGGGGCGGCGAGGTCCACGTGGGGGCCGTAGTCGCTGAAGGCCGCGCGGCCGTCCGCGCTGTCGGTGGCGCAGACCGCCAGGACGGAGTCGTACGCGGCGGGGTAGACCGCCGAGCCCTGGTCGCCGTTGCCGACGGAGGCGACGACGACGATCCCCTGAGCCTCGGCCGCGACGATCGCCTCGGCGACCATCGAGGACGGGTAGGGGGAGACGAGGCTGAGGTTGATCACATCGGCGCCGGCGCTGATGGCGTAGTAGATCCCCTTGGAGACCGAGTAGGCGGAGCCGACGCCGTCGCTGTTGAGGACGGTGACGGGGAGGATGGTCGCATCGGGAGCGACGGTCAGGACGAGGCCGGCGATGAAGGTGCCGTGGCCCGCCATCTCATCGACCACGCCGTCGCCGTCGTCGTCCACGCCGTTGCCGGCGTCGTTGGGGGGCGAGCCGGTGTTGATGTAGTTCATGCCGGGCATCACACGGCCCGCCAGGAGCGGGTGGTTGTGGTCCACGCCGGTGTCCAGCACGGCGACGATCACGCCCTGGCCGGTGGAGCCGTCGTGGGCGTCATCAAGGCCGAGCGTTTGCCCCATGTACTGCTGCTCGTACGCGGCGGGAGCGACGTTGAGGAAGAAACTCTGGGTAGCTCCCTCGGGGGCGAAGTGCTCGCGGTTGACCTCCGCCCAGAGAACCTGGCTGTCGGCGCGAAGACGCGCCGCGAGCGAGGCCTGCGACGACTGACCGTGTGTGGTCAGCAGCGCGATGCCTTGGCCGGCCATCTGGTCCTTCACGGTGGCGCCGTGCCTGCCCCCCAACGCGGCGATCGATTCGCCCGGCGCCACCCGCACGATCACCCCAGTCGCCTGCCCGCTCTGGGCAAGAAGAGCCGCTGGCGCCGTCAGCGTGACAGCAACCGACAACACCAACCTGTACCCGAACCCACTGCCTGCGCTCGTGGTCTTCATGGTGCTCCGATCGTCACAAAGGGAGCCCACGCGGCGGGGTGTGGGCGCCGACCCATGAGTTCGCGCTGCGCCCGCCGCAGCGCCCCCCGGAGACCACCGTGGCCGCCCCTGGCCCCAGCATACAATTCGCCATACGCGGACGCCATCATTTGTGTGGTATTTTCGTCCTGGATTGCCCAAAGGCTCATCACCACCGACGAGGCACCTGCTTCCAGGAACCCTCGCGCAAGCCCCATGGCCTCGTCGCCGGCGCCCACGGCGGCGCACCCGGTTTCGCAGGCGCTGAGGGTGACAGCGGCACCCCTCAGATCCGTGGTGACAACGTCTCGCACCGTCAGCCAGCCGTCCGCCAGACGGATGCCGGATGCCGTGGGCGCCGCGGGCGAGAACCTGGCGTGCGACGCCACGTGCAGCAGCCCCGCGCCCGACGCGGCCGCCAGCACGTGCGAGCGCGTCGCATCGGCGTCGAGCAGCAGGACGGTGCGGCCGCGGCCGATCGCCTCGGCCACCTGCCGGGCCTCGTGCGCGGCCTCCCCCAGGCCGACGACCACCGCGTGGCCCGCCGCGGGCCCGGACCGCGACCGCTCGCGGAGCTGCGCGAGGACGCTCGCGCTGGGCGCCTGCACGACCTCCCACCGCTCGATGACGTAGCGCTCGCCGTCGTGGAGCGCGTGGAAGGGGATGCCGTGCAGCACCCCGTAGGGGAGGACGACCAGCCGGTCGACGCTCCGTAGGTTCATACGGAGCGGGGCGAGGAGAAAGGCATGAAGTTTCCTTAATTCTCGCAGGGCTCCCGCTGGTTCTGCGGCGCGAGCCCTGGACACCGATGCCCGCGCCAGCGCCCTGCCGATCTGAAGCCCCAGGCGCTCCGCCGCGATCGACACGGACTCGATGGGGGCCATCCGGCGGACCGCGGCCGCGCCCGTGTTGCGCACGACGATCGCCGAGATCCACCCCTCCTCCGCGAAGTACTGCACGATTGCCGTTGCGGGACTCAGCATGGCGCGGGCCGAGTCGAGACCGATGGGAACGCCGAAGACGCCCGCGTAGCGCCCGCCGCCGACGCCCCTGTCCCCGGCGGCGAGTCGGGTCTGGAGGGAGTCGATCCGCCGCTCGCACCAGCGCAGCCGCTCGCGCCACTGGGCAGGGTCTCGCAGCGGCTGGCGGGAGACCAGGGCGCTGTCGAGGCGGGTGTACAGGGCGTTGAGCTCGGCCCTGGCGGCCTCGAGTTCGGCGAGCAGTTCCCGCTCCGGCGCGGCCACCTTCTCGCGGCGCTCGATCGCGGGGGCCGCGAGGTCGGCGCCGCCGTGGAGCATGTCGAGCAGGACACGGCTCTTGGCCTGCTCGGCGACAGCGAAGGCCTCGGCCAGAGCGGAGGGGCGATCGGGCTCGAGATCCAGCTCGGCCGCGAAGCACTCCTCGTAGAGCGAGGCCCGCTCGCCCAAGAACGCCGCCCGGACGCGGGAGGCCAGGAGCGTGCCGCGGATGCGTTCGACCTGCTCGACGGCGCGGTGCAGGTCCGCCGCCGCGCGTTCGCGGTGGCCGGCGGCGCGGCGCAGGCGTCCGACGAGTTGAAGGGCGTCGGCCCTGAGAGGGGCGATGTCGAGCTCCTCGGCCCCGCGGAGGGCCGCCGCCGCCTCAAGCTCGGCGCGCGGGATATCTCCCCGCATCGCGGAGATGACCGCGGCCTGGAGCTGGGCCGCGGCCAGGTCCGCCGGCCGGTCCCGCAGCACGCTGAGCGAACTGGCGGCGAGGTCGGCCGCCTCATCGAAGCGCCGCTCCCGGGCCAGCGCGTCGGCCCGCAGCAGGTTCACGCGGGCGGCGCCGCTGGCGTGGCCCAGAGCAATAAACCCGTCGGCCGCGGCGGCGAGCGCCTCCTCCGCCTCCTGCTGCCTCCCAAGCCGGACGAGCGATCGCCCCAGCGCCGCGCGGGCCCTGGTCGCCTCCCAAGCCATGCCGTGGAGGCGGAGACTGTCGAGCACCTCGCGCAGGCAGTCCGCGGCCTCCTGATGCAGGCCGGCGGCGGCGAGCGTCTCCGCCCGCTCGGCCTCCAGCCGCGCGACATCGCCGGGGGCGTCGGTCTGCCCCAGGCGGCGGCGGGCTCGCTCGAAGTACGCCAGAGCCTGATGGAAGCGGCCCTGGCGGGCCATGAGGTCCGCGAGGTTTCCTTCGACGATCGCCGCGGCGCGAGCGATGCCGGCCTGCTCGAACGCCGCGAGCGCAGCCGCGAAGGCCACTTCGGCGGCGGCGAACTCGTTGAGGTCCAGCAGGGCCTCGGCCCTGTTGCTCTCGACCTGAGCCCAGAGCACGGGATCGCCCTTGAGCGCGTGCAGCGCGCGCTCAAAGTGCGCCAGGGCGCCGCGCGGATCGTCCATCATCCGGCGCGTCGCGCCGAGGTTGGCGTCCGCTCTCCCGGCGAAGGCCGTCTCCTGAAGCTCGACGAAGACCCGGCGTGCCGCCTCGCCCGCGGCGATCGCCTCGTCGAACCGCCCCAGCCTCGCCAAGGAGTGCAGGCTCGCCAGCTTCGCCAGCGCCGTCTCGCCCCGCTCTCCCGCTTCGCGCCCGATGGCCACGGCGGCATCGAGGACGCCGAGCGCCTCGGCGAAACGGTTGGAGTACGCCAGAGCCTGGGCTCTGACCCGTCGCATCCGGACCCGGGCCCGCGCATCGCCCGATTCATCGACCAGCGCCACCAGCCGCTCGGTCACGGACATGGCCCGGGTGAGATCGCCGATGACCAGACGCTCCGCCGCCGCGGCGAGCCGCATGAGCAGCGGCCGCGGATCGGGCTCCGCGCGCAGCCGATCCATCGCGAGGCCCGGCTTGAGCGCAGCGAGCTCGAGCAGGAGCTCCGTGTCTGCCTCCGTGTCGACGATCATCCGATCTCCAGCGGCGGGAGCCTCACGGCGGTGCTGCCGATCAGCACGGACATGTGGTACGTGCCCGGGGGGAGCTCGAGCCGGAAGATGCCGAACTCGTCGGACTCGGTCTCCCACGCCACCTCCTCCTCGCCCGGGCGCCAGACGAAGACGGTGCCGCGGAGCTCGAGGCCCTCCTGCTCGATCTGGCCGAGAACGACCCAGGGCCGGCCGGGGTCGCGCGGCGCGCGGACCTGGATGTCGATCTCGGCGGCGTCGCTGGCGAGCACGAGCTGGTAGCCCTCCGCCCCGCCGCGGAACCCGGCGAGGGCGACGGCGCCGCGCGTGTCGAGGAGGGCCGTCGCGGTGAGCTGCCCGCCATCGTCGTACCAGCGCGGCGTCGCTCGCCCCGGGCCAGCGGCGGGGCCGGCGGCATCAAAGGCGGACTTGATGCGGGCCCTCAACGCCGGCCGGGGCGCCGCGGCGGTGCGCGACCGCAGCGCCGCGATGACGTCGGTCAGGGCCGCGTAGGCGAGCGCGGCCCGCGTGTCGGTTGCGAGCCGCTGCTCGACGGCGGCGGCCTCCGTCGCGTCCAGCTCGCCCATGGCGAACGAGATGAGTTGCTCAAGACCATCCACAGCCGGCCTCCCTTCGCGGATGCGCCCCCCCTTTTGCGGTACAGGAGGCGCGAGGGGACGGCGCAGATACATCCATCGAAGCTTTTTCTGGCCGGCGCGGGGCAGGCGGCTCAGACGGCGCGGGGCCCGTCGTCCTCGAGCAGCTCCAGCAGCTGCCCGAGGCAGCGGGCGCGGGTCGGCCCGATGCTCCCAACCGGAATCCCAATCCGCGTCGCGATGCTCTGGTAGTCCGGGCGATCGCCCCCGGCGAAGAGCGCGGTCAGCAGCTCGCGGCAGCGGGGCGAGAGGCGGTCGAGGGCGGCCCAGACCCGGCGGTTCCACTCGAGCCGCTCGAGCTCCGCCAGCGGGGGATCGTTCTCATCGGCGCGCGAGGGAGCGGGGAGGGCGCCCATGGCCATGTTCTCGCGCTGCCTGGCGGCGACGGCCCTGGCGCACTCGCGCCGGGCGGTGACGATGAGCCATTTCGCGAGCGAGCGGTGGTCCCGCACGGCCGCGAGGTTCTTCAGCAGCAGCAGCATGGTGCCCTGGTAGATGTCGTCGCAGGCGTCCGGGGGCAGGCCGCGGCGGACCGCGACGGAGTAGACCAGGGCGGAGTAGCGATCCACAAGAATGTGCCACGCCGCGGCGTCGCCGGAGAGGCAGCGGCGGATCAGATCGGAGTCGTCCTGGTGTTGATGGGGGGGCAAGCGGGTGTGGGAGGTGGAAAGAAGGTGCTCGCCCACCGCTCTCGGTGGGGGGACCATCAGACGACGGAGATGGACAGCCGGGCTGGGCCCCCGAGAGATGCCAGGGGCCTCTGGTCCTCCAATGGGCTGAGAAACCCGGGAATGGGCAGGGCCGGACTTGAACCGGCGACACCCGCATTTTCAGTGCGGTGCTCTACCAACTGAGCTACCTACCCGACGGCGGAACAGTACCACCGCAGCGGCACGAATCAAGAGCGACTCACGCTTGGTCGTCCAAGCGGTAGGGTCTGGGAGGCCCCGGGGGGCCGCGCGGTCAGTCGAGCTCCTCGGGGGGGAGAGCGAAGCTCGGCCCAGGGATCTCGCCGTACTCACGGATTCTAGCGGCGATTTGCGGGTTGTCCGGGGCGAGGTAGTACGCCATGCGGAGGCGGAGCAGGGCCCGCTCGCGGTCGCCGAGGGAGTCGTACAGGTTGGCCAGGGCGAGCTGCACCTCGGCCGTGCGGCCGCCGTCGATCCGGGCGGCGGTCAGGTACGCCTGGCGGGCCTGGTCGGGGTCGCCGAGCTCCTGGGCGTACCGGCCCAGGCGGAGGTAGTCGGAGACCCGCTGGCGGTCGGAGGCCCGCTGGCGGAGGAGGCGGAAGAGCTCCTCGTGCTGGTCGTTGGCCAGCAGCGACTGGGCCAGGGCCTCGAAGATCTCATCGTCGCCCAGACGCTGGGAGTGGGCGAGGTAGAGGTTCTCCCGCGCCTGAACGGGCCTGGGAGGGTTCGCGGCGAGGTACGCCCGGCCGAGGTTGTAGCGGCCGATGGGGTCGCCGGGGAGACGCTGGACGTACTCCTCGAACTCGACGACCGCGTCGTTGTACCGCCCCTCCTCCATCGCCCTTTCGCCGCTCTCGCGGACGGCCAGCAGCGACCGCGGCCCGGAGCAGCCGCCGAGGAGCGCCCCGGCCATCAGGGCAGTCAGGAGCAGGGGAATCATCATTCGCGTTTGGAGCATGAAAGGTTTCCCGCAGGGGTTCAAGGGAAAGAGCCGACCGGGAGTTTATCGGAACCGCGTCCGCCTCGCCTACAGCGAGCCCGGCACGACCTGAGCAGCAACCGTACGCTCCCGGGATGCTCCGAACCGTCCTGCTGCGCCACGAACTGCCCGATGGGTCCTGGCATTACGACTGGATGCTCGAACTTCCCCCTGACACGAAGGGGCATCCCGGGGAGCCGGAGGACCAGGATGCGCGGCGGCTGATGACGTTCCGGCTTGAAAGCAGGCCGGACGAACCCGGCGCGTGGCCGCTGCGGGGAGAGCGGCTGGCGGACCACCGCGTGGCGTACCTCACGTACGAAGGAGAGGTGTCGGGGGGGAGGGGATGGGTCAGGCGGGCAGCCCGGGGGACGTACATCCTGCGCGGCCGCGGCGATGACGAGATCGATCTGGAGGTGGCGTTCGAAACCGGCGAGCGTCCCCTTCGGGTTCGTGGGCGGCGGGAGGGGGGCGAGATTTGGATCTTTTCCTTGCGGTAGGAGGCGGGGTTGGGCATGATGGCGGAGGGGGCGAGGTGAGGCGGGGTAGCCCGCGCGTGCCGCGGCGGGATTGGGGCGGGGACATCGGGTTCTTCCACGCCGGCGGTTCCAGCCGGCGATCCCTCTGTTGGGCCGGAGAGAAAAGGAGGACGACCGATGCACGGACCATGTCAGCCGCGCTACGCGCCCGATTCGATCGGTGGCGGCGGAGGCGGGGGGAATGGAGGCTTCGGAAACCCCGGCGGGGGGATCCGGCACTTCGGGTCGGGATTGCCGGGAAGCGGGGGCAACGGCGCGGGGGACGGGGAGGCGAAGCCGAAGATCCGCACCTTCGAGCAGTCGCTGTCGGTCGCCAACAGCGAGGAGCACTGGAAGCGCAAGCCCAGCCTCACCGGGACCGGCGCGACGCACATGCGGAGCTTCCACTGCAAGCTGACGGGCGACTGCCTGGAGAACCTCGACCGGCAGATCAACGAGTGGCTCGACAGCCACCCGGAGTTCGAGGTGAAGTTCGTCACGTCCACCGTGGGCGACTGGACGGGGAAGCTGAAGGAGCCGAACCTGATCGTGCAGGTGTGGGTCTGATGAGGCGCGGCGGCGTCAGCCGCCCCCTCGCTGCCTGCCGCCGCGGACGAACGGCCACCCCAGGAGCGACCGTCGCGACTGCGGGGCGAAGGTGCGCTGCGACATCCCGAAGCCGACCCAGACCAGCAGCGCGTAGAGGGCCAGGCCGCTGAACATGGTGGCGATCGCGCCGACGGTGTGCCACGGGAGCATCCGCCCCAGGTCGCCGGCGGAGAGGGCGATGACGTCCCACACGAAGTGGATGCCGACCGCGGCCGCCCACCCGGCGGCGACGGCGACCGGCCACGCCGTGAACCGCACGCGCCAGAGCCCGACGGCGAAGCCGCCGATGCCGCCCATGACGAGGTGGCCGAAGAGTCGGATCGGCTCCTGGAGCGGGAGGAAGACCGGCTCGCCGGGCCAGCCGTAGAGGAACGTCGCCTCCTCGATGGCGCACCCGAGCCCGGCGAAGGAGCCGTAGATGAGGCCGTCCATGGGGTCGTTGAACTGACGCCTCCACCCCAGGGCGATGATCCAGACGACGGCGAGCTTGGCGAGCTCCTCGGTGACGGCGGCGGAGGCGGCCAGGGCGAGGTTGAACCCGCTCGTGTCGGCCCCCGCGTTGGCGACCCTCAGGAGGATCAGAACCTGGACGCGGCCGGCCAGGAACATGCCGCCGGCGCCCATCACGACGGCGAGGATGAGCATCTGCCAGGGCTCGCGGTCGTGCAGGTCGTAGCGGTAGACGAGCAGGCCGATCAGCAGGGCGCACAGGGCGAGCATCGCGTAGAGGAGCATCGCCGCAGCATACCGCGAGCGCGGGGGCCGCCCTCGGGACCGGCTCTCACCAGCCGCCGCGCCGGAGGCCCGCGAGGGCATCGTCGAGGATGAAACGGAGCCGGTGGCGGCACCCTTCCTCCGGGTAGGCGAGCTCCACCGAGCCGCTGAGGTCGTGGACGACGGTGCCGGAGATGACCGAGGTGCCGAACCCGGGGGAGGGCGGGCCGGCGACGGCCCGGCCGCCGCGCTCGCGCCAGGTGAGAGTGATGCGCTGCGCCCGCTCGCCCGGGATGGGCTCGGCGGTCCAGGAGACCTCGATGCGGCCCTCGTCGGTGCTGAGCGCGCCGTGCGCCCGGCAGTTGCCCAGAAGCTCGTGGAAAACCTGGACGATCGCCTGCACCTGGCGCGGCGAGATCATCACCGGCGGGCCCTGGATGCTCAGGACGTCGGGGGAGGTGGCCGGGAGCATGGAGCGGAGGACGGTCGCCAGGTCCACGGGGGCGCCGCGCGATCGGGAGAGGATGCCCAGGACGGTGAGCATGACCTGCGCCCGGGCGCGGATGCACCGGGCCGCCTCCTGCACGCTGGCCCCGGAGCGGCCGACCTGGTCGGCGAGGGTCAGGAGCTTGTTGAGGCCGATCCGCATGCTCTCGTGGAGCTCGGAGGCGGCGTGGCGCTCGCGCTCGACCGCGGTTGTGGCGCGGGAGCGGACCGCCGCGAAGCGCATCGCGATCGCCGCCGGGGCCCAGACCACCAGCATCGCGACCCCGCGGTTGATGAGGTGCTCCGGCTCGGGTCCGCTGCCGGGGGAGACGAGCAGGCCCAGGGCGATCAGGACCGAGCAGATCCCGGCGAATCCCAGCACGACCGAGCGCCGGAGCGTGAGCGAGGCGATGAGCACGGGAACGGTGTAGAGCGCGCCGATGCAGAGCCCCAGGGGTGTGTTGACGTCCAGAACGAGGATGAGCGCCGCGGCGGCCATCGCCCACGGGAAGGGGCCGATGCCCCACCCCATCGGTTCGGCGGCCCCGTTCCGGGGGCCGCGGCCCTGCACGAAGTGCGGCGCACCGAGGATCGCCATGGCGTAGAGCTTCGGGCAGCGACCCCGGATCGTCGTCATGGACGTACTCCTTGCCGACAACATGAGGGGTGCCGCACAGCCAGCGGACGGCGGGCTTCGGCTCGAGCCCGCGGCGGCGTGCGTTGTATCGCGAGACACAGACTCAGTTTAGGGTCTGGGCTTGGGAATTCCGAGGGGGGCCCGCTTCGGCTCACCGTTGCGCCTCGGGTAATCCCGAGGGGTTGGGGAGATCTTTTCCAGGACCACGATGCGCCCGGTGGGCGTGGGCACCGTCTGAACATGGGCCACGCGCACGGTGGTCATGGCCTTCGCCGCCTCGGCGAGTTCCTGCTCCGCCCTGGCCCCCTTCACCGCGAGCACGACCCCGCCGACCCTCACCAGCGGGGCGGCCAGCTCGACGACGACGGCGAGGTGACCGACCGCCCGGGCGATCGCGGCGTCGTACCGCTCGCGATGGGCTCTGCGGTCCTGGCCGATGCGCTCGGCGCGGTCGTTGATCACGCTCACGTTGTCCAGTTTCAACTCCGCCGCGGCGTGGCGGAGGAACTCGGCCTTCTTCGCCGTCGCCTCCAGGAGGGACATGTGGATCCCGGGCAGGACGATGGCCAGCGGGATGCCGGGGACGCCGCCGCCGGCGCCGACGTCGATGACCCGCACCGGCCCCCCACCTCCCCCGCTTTCCGTCTCTGCC
>JBIQJK010000201.1:0-4684 GCA_044507535.1 Planctomycetaceae bacterium
TTTCGGTCGCTCCAGATGGGGCGCGCGGGATCGTCCGCGGTGGGCGCACGGATCGCGAGATGCGCGTGCGGAGCGGCGCCTCCTCCGCCCCTCCGGGGCCGGCGGGTGTGGGGGCGTGTGCTTGGTGAGCGTGCATGCTTGTGCGGGCGCAGGCGTGGCACCCGGTGCGGGGGGTCAGACGTTGAAGTACTTGGCGCTGGGGTGGTGGACGATGATGGCGCTGGTGCTCTGCTCGGGGTCGATCTGCCAGTTCTCGGTGAGGGTGCAGCCGATGCGCTCGGGCTGGAGGAGGCGCCAGAGCTTCTCCTGGTCGGAGAGGTCGGGGCAGGCGGGGTAGCCGAAGGAGTAACGGCTGCCGCGGTAGTGCTGGGTGAAGAGCTCCTTGATGCGGGGGGAGTCGTCGGCGGCGATGCCGAGCTCCTGGCGCATGCGCTTGTGCCAGAACTCGGCGAGGGCCTCGGCGGACTCGACGCCGAGGCCGTGGAGGTAGAGGTAGTCGGTGTACTTGTTGGACTCGAAGAGGGCGCGGGCGGCCTCGGTGGCGCGGGGGCCCATGGTGACGCAGCTCATGCCGACGACGTCGCGCTTGCCCCACTCCGAGCCGACCGAGAGGAAGAAGTCGCTGATGCAGAGGCGCTTGCCGGACTCCTGGCGCGGGAAGCGGAATCGTTCGATCTCGCGGCCGTGGTCCTCCGGGTCGAAGATGATCAGGTCGTTGCCCTGGCTGAGGCAGGGGAAGTAGCCGTAGACGACGGCGGGCCTGAGGATGCGCTCGTCGCGGCAGCGGGCCTTGAGCGCCTCGAACGCGGGGCGGACCTTGTCCTGGATGATGGCCTCGTACTCGGCCTCGGAGAGGGCGCCCTTCTTGACGCCCCACTGGCCGCGGAAGAGGGCGACGGGGTTGATGAAGGGGTAGATGTCGTCGAGGTCGAGGCCGTCGACGACCCGCGTGCCCCAGAAGGGTGGAGCGGGGATCTCGCTGGGGTCGAGCTCCTCGACGTCCGAGCCGCCACCGGTGAACTGGGTGTCGGCGCCGACGCCGACGGCCACGGGCGCATCGACGAGCGATGCGGCAAGGCGGCGGCGCTTGTTCTCGTTGATGAGGTTCTCGGCGGCGGAGCGCTTGTCGAGCCTGGCCTCGATCTCGGCCGCGAGGTCGGGGATGCGGCCGGAGACGACGTGGTCCATGACGCGGAGGCCGTCGAAGGCGTCCTTGCCGTAGAGGCAGGGGCCCTTGTAGATGGATCGGAGGTGGCTCTCGCAGTAGTGGCGGGTCAGGGCCGCGCCGCCGAGGAGGACGGGGACGTCGATCCCCTCGGCGTTGAGCTCGTGGAGGTTCTCCTCCATGACGGCGACGCTCTTGACGAGGAGGCCGGAGAGGCCGATGGCGTCGGCGCCGGTCTCTCGCCACTTGGCGACGATGGCGCTGATGGGCTGCTTGATGCCGAGGTTGTGGACGGTGTAGCCGTTGTTGGTGAGGATGATGTCCACGAGGTTCTTGCCGATGTCGTGGACGTCGCCCTTGACGGTGGCGAGGACGATGGTTCCCTTGGCGCCGCCCTCGGCCTTCTCCATGTGCGGCTCGAGGTAGCCGACGGCCTGCTTCATGACCTCGGCGGACTGGAGGACGAAGGGGAGCTGCATCTGGCCGGAGCCGAAGAGGTCGCCGACGGTCTTCATGCCGTCGAGGAGGTGGTCGTTGATGATGTCGAGGGGGGAGTACTTCGCCATCGCCTCGTCGAGGGTGGCGGTGAGGCCCTCCTTCTCGCCGTCGATGATGTGGGCGCGGAGCTTCTCTTCGAGGGTGAGGGTCTTCTTCTCCTTCGCGGCGGCGTCGGCGCCGGGCGCGGCGTCGCTGAAGAGGGCGATGAAGGCCTGGAGGGGGTCGAAGCCCTCGGGGAGCTCGGCGGTGGGGGGGCGGCGGCGGTCGTAGATGAGGTCGAGGGCGGCGGCCCACTGCTCATCCGGGATGCGGTTGCGGGGGAGGATCTTGCTGGCGTGGACGATGGCCGCGGTGAGGCCGGCCTCGCGGAGCTCGTGGAGGAAGACGGAGTTGAGGACGACGCGGGCGGCGGGCTTGAGGCCGAAGGAGACGTTGGAGAGGCCGACGACGGTCTGGCAGCTGGGGAGGGCCCCGGCGATGGCGCGGACGCCCTCGATGGTCTCCAGCGCGCTGCGGCGGTCGGACTCCATGCCGGTGGAGATGGGCAGGACGAGGGGGTCGAACATCAGGTCGGCGGGGTCGAGGCCGTGGACCCCGGTGGCGCGGTCGAAGGCGCGCTGCGCGATGGCGAGCTTGCGCTCGGCGGTGCGGGCCATCGAGGCTTCCTTGTCCTCGTCGATGGAGCCGATGACCAGGGCGGCGCCGTAGGCGCGGGCGATCCGGCAGAGGCGGTCGAACTTCTCCTCGCCGTCCTCGAAGTTGGCGGAGTTGATGATGCACTTGCCGCCGGCGTGCTTGAGGCCGGCCTCGAGGGTGGCGATCTGGGTGGAGTCGAGCATGAGCGGGGCGTCCACCTGGCGGACGACCCGCTTGACGACCTCGGCCATGTCGCGGGCGTTGTCGCGCCCGGCGTAGTCCACGTTGATGTCGAGGACGTGGGCGCCGTCCTTGCGGACCTGCTCGCGGGCGAGGGAGACGATGCCGTCGAAGTCCTCGGCCTCCAGGAGCTGCTTGAACTTCCGGGAGCCGGAGGCGTTCATCCGCTCGCCGACGATGAGGAAGGAGTTGTCCTGGCGGTACTCCTGGGCGGCGTAGAGGGAGGTGCAGGCGGGCTTGGGTTCGGCGCGGGACGGGGAGGCGATGATGGAGCGGTCGAGGAGGCGGTTGTCCTCCAGGACGCGGACGAGGGCGGCGAGGTGCTCGGGGGTGGTGCCGCAGCAGCCGCCGACGATGCTGACGCCGTCGTTCTCGATGAAGCGGACCATCGCCTCGGCGAACGGCCCGGGCTGGAGGGGGTACTCGGTGCGGCCCTCGTGGAGGATGGGGAGGCCGGCGTTGGGCATGACGCTGACGGGCCTGGGGCCGTTCACGGCGGGGCCGACGAGGGGGTGGCCGTCCCAGTGGCGGCCGAGGAAGTGGACGTGCTCGGCCATCTCGGTGGGGCCGGTGGCGCAGTTGAGGCCGAGGGAGGCGATGGGGTAGGTGCGCAGCGCGGCGGCCGCGGCCTCGATCTGGGTGCCCAGGAGCATGGTCCCGGTGGTCTCGATGGTGACGCTGACCATCAGCGGGATGTCCAGGGGCGTCTTGCCGGCCTCGTCGATGGCGGCCAGGGCGGCGTTGAGGGCGCACTTGACCTGGAGGAGGTCCTGGCAGGTCTCGATGATCAGGGCGTCGGCGCCGCCGGCGATCAGGCCGCGGGCTTGCTCGCGGTAGGAGGAGAACATCGAGTCCCAGTCGATGTTGCCGAGGGTGACGAGCTTGGTGCCGGGGCCCATGGAGCCGACGACGAAGCGGGGCTTGTCTGGGGTGGAGAACTTGTCGCAGGCGGCGCGGGCGACCTCGGCCGCGGCCTTGTTGAGGTCGAAGGCGCGGTCGGCGATGCCGAACTCGGCAAGGACGTGGGGGGCGCCGCCGAAGGAGTCGGTCTCGACGGCGTCGCAGCCGACGGCGAGGAAGGACTCGTGGATGGACTGGATGATGTCGGGGCGGGTCTGGGCGAGGATGTCGGTGCAGTTCTCGCAGCCGCAGTAGTCGGTCTCGACGTCGAGGGGGTGCTTGTGGATGGAGGTGCCCATGGCGCCGTCGAACACAAGGACGCGGCGGGCGAGTTCCGTCAGGAAGCGGCTGGGCATGGTGGGGGGGCTCCCGGGAGGTGGGGCGGGGGGGGCCGGGGGAGGGGCGGAGCGTCATATTATCCATTCATCCGGATAAATGGATGAATGGGAGGCGGGAGAAGTATACGCCCCGGGGCGCTTGGGTCGAGGGAGAGCTGGGAAGATGGAGGGCTGATGGGAGCGGGGCGCGCAAGAACAAGCCCGCGGCGAGGGCCGCGGGCTTGGGAGGGGATCTGGGATTTTCGGACGGCCGGAGTGGGGGGTCAGGCCTTCTTCTTGTTGTCCTTGGCGAAGTAGTTGCCGCCGAACTTCCGCTGGAACTTCTCGACGCGGCCGGCGGCGTCAACGAAGGTCTGCTTGCCGGTGAAGAAGGGGTGCGAGCCGGACCAGACCTCGACGTGCATCTCGGGGACGGTCGCGCCGACCTCCATCACGACCTGGCCGTTGTGGTAGACCTTGCAGCTGTGGTAGTAGCGGGGGTGGATCTTCTCTTTCATGGCAGGGCTCGCTCGGTGGGGCGGGATGGGCCCGCGGGGTCGGCTTGGTCGCTTGGATCGGCCCGGGAGGCCCCGTCCGAGCCGTCGCGGCACGGGCCGAGCCCCCGGTCCCGGCGACCGGTTTGGCGGAAGATCGCCGGGCCGAAAGGATAGGCGGGCCACGGGCTACGGCAAGAGCCGCGCTTGACCGATACACCGGTCGGCCTACCCTTGACTCCGCGACCGGCGGTCTGCCTTCCGGAAGGCAGCCAGCCCCGGGCGCGGAACAACAGTTCGGTCCCCGATAGCTCAATGGTAGAGCGAGCGGCTGTTAACCGCTAGGTTCTAGGTTCGAGTCCTAGTCGGGGAGTTAGGAGGCGGCCTCCGCGCAAGCGGGGGCCGTTTTGTTTGCGCCCGGCGGGCGGGGTGGG
>JBIQJK010000202.1:0-4646 GCA_044507535.1 Planctomycetaceae bacterium
CACGCCGCGGACGTCGCCATGCTCCACACCGGGGTGACCCACCCCCGCGGCCCCGCGCTTCCCCTTTGGGGCATCTCCAACGCCCCCCGCCCGCCCCGCCTCCTTGCATCATCACCATCACGTCAGCAGCATCACCAGCGCCACCCCCGCCACCACCACCGCGCTCACGCACAGCACGATCGCCAGGATCAGCCACCGCTGGCTCCGCGAGATCATCTCCGCCAGCTTCGCCTCCCGCTCCCCCGCGCTCGCCTGCGCCTGCCGCAGCAGCCCCGCCAGCCGCTCCGACGACTCCCCCATGCTCTTCCCCAGCGCGCTCAGCCCCGCCGCCGACCGGTCCTGCGCCTCGGCGCTCCGCGCCAGCAGCGCCTCGGACCGCTCCGCGCTCTCCCGCCCCAGCTGCGCCTGCTCGAGGATCGCCCCCTCGATCGACCGCTGCCCCTCCCGCGTCGCCGCGGCCAGCGCCTCGACCGCCTCCACCATCCGCCCCGACAGCTCCACCAGCCGCGCGTTCTGCTCCCGGATCTCCGGCAGCACCGCCAGCGCCTCCGGGACCTTCTCCATCAGCTCCACGACCCGCTCCGCCCGCCGCTCCTGCGCTTCGTGCCGGCTCCCCTGCACGTCCAGGTGCGTGTTGACCTTGCGGACCAGGTCGATCACCTCGGTGTAGTTCTGCCGCAGCTCCTCGATCAGCTCCTGGCGGCTGGGCGCCCGCCTCGAGGCCGGCGCGACGATCTCCTGCCGCGGCTCGGCGTCGATCCCGGGGCCGCTCCCCTCGTGCGCCCCCTCGCCGTCGGCGCCGTTGGCGTGAACACCTTCCTCCGGCGCCTCTGCTGCCGCCCCCTCGCCGCCGGGCCGCTCCTCGTCCCCGCCCTTCTCCCGCGACGGCCACTTGATGACCACCGGCTCCTCGGGCGCCACGCCCGCGGCGCCCGCGCGCAGCCGCGACCCGTTCCCCTCGTGCCTCCCGAAGACCGACGCCAACCTGCCCCATACGCCCATGACTCAGCCTCCTTGCTGACCGCCCCGCACATGATACGACCCGGCCACGCGCAGGATCGCGCGGTGCGCCGGGACCGCCGCACCGCGCCCACCGGCCCCGCCGGCCCCGGAACCGCGATCCGCACGCCGCGGGATGAAGACCCTGTCAGCCCGCCCCATCCCCATCCGGATCGAGCCCCAGCAGCACGGCCGCCTCCTGCGCCCAGTTCGATCCGAGTCTGATGCGCCGCCCCCGCGGCTTGCCGCTGCCCCGTCGCCCTCGCCGCCCATTCGACGAACCGGCGGCTTTCCGTCCCGCACTCCGGGCACACGCCGCTGTCGATCCCCTCCAGGGGGTAGCCGCAGCGGATGCAGCGCGAGAAGTCCGTCGTTCGCGCAACGCTCTTGTAGCACCAGAACTGCGACATGCGGACGAAGATCCACAGCGTCGCGGCAGCGCCCCCGAGCATCCCCATGAGCAGGAACAGCGCACCGTTCGCCGCGCACGCCGCCGCCACGGCCGTCACCCCGGCGACCAGCACGGCCAACGGCAGCCGCCGCGGCCGCCGCGGCCCCTCGATCACCAGCAAAATGGCCCGCGCCGACCACCGTCGGCGCGGGCCGGTATGTCTTCTGTGAAGTCCGCTCACAGCGTCCTTCACGCCCCCGCCGGCTGCCGGCTCTCGTTGAGCTTCTTCCGCACCACCGTGTGCAGGATCCCGCCGTTCTTGTAGTACTCCACCTCCACCGGCGTGTCGATCCGGCACCGCGTGGCGAACCGCAGGCTCGTCCCGTCCGCGCGCCGCGCCGTCACCGGCACCTCGCACCGCGGCTCCAGCGGGTCCGGCAGGTCGATGTCGAACGTCTCCGTCCCGTCCAGCCCGAGGCTCTGGGCGTTCTCGCCGCTCATGAAGCACAGCGGCAGCACGCCCATCCCCACCAGGTTGCTCCGGTGGATCCGCTCGAAGCTCTCCGCGATCACCGCGCGGACGCCCAGCAGCATCGTCCCCTTCGCCGCCCAGTCGCGGCTGGAGCCCATGCCGTAGTCCTTCCCCGCCAGCACCACCAGCGGCGTCCCCTCCTCCTTGTAGTTCAGGCTCGCGTTGTAGATCCACTCCAGCTTCCCCCCGCCCTTCCTGCTCATGTCCCGCGTCCAGCCGCCCTCGCGGATCTTCCCCGTCGCCGGGTCCGTCGCGAGCCTGTTCTTCACGCGGATGTTCGCGAACGTCCCGCGGGTCATCACGCGGTCGTTCCCGCGCCGCGACCCGTACGAGTTGAACATCGACTTGGGCACCCCGTGGCTCTTGAGGTACTCGCCCGCCGGCGAGTTCTCGGCGATGTCGCCCGCCGGCGAGATGTGGTCCGTCGTCACGCTGTCCCCCAGCAGCGCCAGGCACCGCGCCGAGCGGATCGACGCCGCCCCGGGCGGGGTCGCCGTCATCCCCTCGAAGAACGGCGGGTTCTGGATGTACGTGCTCTTCTCATCCCACGGGAACAGCTCGCTCTCGCTCACCGGCACCTTGTTCCACGTCTCGTTCCCCGTGAACACGTTGCCGTACTGCTTGCGGAACTGCTCCGGCGTCACCGCCTCGCTCTTGATCGCCTGGATCTCCGCGTGCGTCGGCCAGATGTCCCTGAGGTACACGTCCTTCCCGTCCGCCGTCGTCGCCAGCGGCTCGCTCGCCAGGTCGATGTCCACCGTGCCGGCGATCGCGTACGCGACCACCAGCGGCGGGCTCGCCAGGTAGTTCGCCTTCACGTCCGGGTTGATCCGCCCCTCGAAGTTGCGGTTCCCGCTCAGCACGCTCGCGACCACCAGGTCCCCCTCCTTGACCGCCCGCGTGATCTCCTCCGGCAGCGGCCCGGAGTTGCCGATGCACGTCGTGCACCCGTACCCGACGGTGTGGAACCCCAGCGCCTCCAGGTCCTCCGTCAGGTTCGCCTTGTCGAAGTACGCCGTCACCACCGTGGACCCCGGCGCCAGCGACGTCTTGACCCACGGCGCCCGCGTCAGCCCCAGCGCCCGCGCCTTGCGCGCCACCAGCCCCGCCGCGATCATCACGTCCGGGTTGCTCGTGTTCGTGCAGCTCGTGATCGCCGCGATCACCACGTCCCCGTGGTACATCCTGAACCGCTTGCCGTCCAGCGTCACCGGGACGCACTGCTCCTTCGCAACCCCCTGCGGCGCATTCACCGCCCCGATCTTCTCCCCGCCGGCCTGCGCCCGCCCGCTCTCGCCCCCCTCCCCCACCCAGCGGTCCACCCGCACCTCCTCCCCCGGCGCGGGCTTGCCGAAGGCGTCCACCAGCTCGCGCCGCCACATCGACTTCATCTGGCTCAGCAGCACCCGGTCCTGCGGCCGCCGCGGCCCCGCCAGCGACGGCTGCACCGTCCCCAGGTCCAGCTCGATCAGGTCCGTGAACTCCGGCTCCGCCGCCCCCGCCTCCCAGAACAGCCCGTTGGCCTTGCAGTACGCCTCCACCAGCGCGACCGTCTCCTCGCTCCGCCCCGTCAGCCGAAGGTAGCCCAGCGTCGCCGCGTCGATCGGGAAGAACCCCATCGTCGCCCCGTACTCCGGCGCCATGTTCGCGATCGTCGCCCGGTCCGCCACCCCCAGCGCCGCCAGCCCGGGCCCGCAGAACTCCACGAACTTGTCCACCACCCCGCGCGCCCGAAGCATCTCCGTGATCGTCAGCACCAGGTCCGTCGCCGTCGCCCCCTCCGGCAGCTTCCCCTTGAGCCGGAACCCGATCACCTCCGGCGTGAGCATGTAGATCGGCTGACCGAGCATCACCGCCTCGGCCTCGATCCCCCCCACGCCCCACCCCACGACGCCCAGGCCGTTGATCATCGTCGTGTGGCTGTCCGTCCCCACCAGCGAGTCCGGGTACGCCACCGTCTCCCCGTCCACCTCCCGCGTCCACACCCCCTTGGCCAAAAACTCCAGGTTCACCTGGTGCACGATCCCCGTCGCCGGCGGCACCACCCGGAAGTTGCTCAGGCTCTGCTGCCCCCACTTGAGGAACTCGTACCGCTCGTTGTTCCGCTCGAACTCCTTCTGCGCGTTGATCGTCAGCGCCGCCCGCGTCCCGAAGGCGTCCACCTGCACCGAGTGGTCGATCACCAGGTCGCACGGCACCGCCGGGTTGATCGCCGACGGGTCGCCCCCCAGGCGCTTCATCGCGTCCCGCATCGCCGCCAGGTCCACCACGCACGGAACCCCCGTGAAGTCCTGCAGCACCACCCGCCCCGGCATGAACGGCAGCTCCGTCTGCGCCGGCGACTCCGCGTCCCAGTTCGCCAGCCCCGCGACGTCGTCCGCCGTCACGATGAACCCGTCCACGTTCCGCAGCATCGCCTCCAGCAGCACCTTGATCGAGAAGGGCAGCCGGTCCACGTGCCCCACCCCCTGCCGCTTCAGCGCGTTCAGGTCGTAGTACGTGTACTCCCCGTGCTGGGTCTTGAGCGTCGCGCGGGCGTTGAACGGATCGGGTCGGCGTGCCATGGGTGCCTCCTGGAAGTAGATCGGTGCGTCTACCCCCATCTTCGCCCCCTTGGCATCATGAATCAAATACATGCAGGGGCATCAACCCATCCACGCCATTTATGCCACCCCGTCCCCCTCACCTCCACACCTGCTCACCTCTTCACCCCCACCCCCTCAC
>JBIQJK010000203.1:0-4633 GCA_044507535.1 Planctomycetaceae bacterium
CCGCCGGCCGCTCACCCCCGCCCTCTTCAGGATCTCCTCCGCCGCGCGCTCCTCCTCCTCCGTCGTCCCCAGCTCCAGCCTCACCCCCCCACCGCCGCCCCCCTCGATCCCCAGCATCGCCCGCGCCGCCTCCAGGTAGTACTCCACCTGCGGCGCCGGCGCGAACCCCCTTCCCCCCTCGCGCCGCCGCGGCGGGATCCGCTGCGTCAGCAGCATCCCCCGCCCGTCCCGGTCGTACCCCACCCGGCGCGGGATGTACGCCAGCCGCGTGATCAGCGCGGTCGAGAACGAGTTGGTCAGCAGCAGCGCGGTGTCGTACCGCACCGGCCGAACCTTGTTCGCCACCAGCTTCGGCCCCATGATCCCCCGCGCCCGCTCGACGTGCACCTGGTCCACCAGCCCCGACCCCGCCAGCACCTGCTCGATCCCCGGCCGCACCAGCGCCCCGATCAGCGACCCCCGCAGCGCATCCCGCACCAGCCGCAGCGCGGGCGTCGCCATCACCGCGTCCCCCACCCACGACGGCATCACCACCAGCAGCCGCAGCGGTCTCTGATTCGTCGCCTCGTCCACCCGTGCATCGCCTCTCATCACGCCCGGCACCGCGCCGACACAATGTAGCCCCAGCCCCCACCCGAGCCAAGCCTCCCGCGCTCGACCGATCTCCGAGCACGCGGCGCCCCCGCTCCCGGCCCGTAAGCGCGGGCCGCCGATGGTTGCCGGCGGCGCAGCCGCCGGTCGCGCTCTCGCCATCGTTGCTGTCCCCTCCATGGAACTCCTCGCCCATGACATGGGCGAGCGATGCGCCCTCCCCCGCCGCCGGCGCACCACCCCCGCGAACCTCGCGCCGGTCACCCTCCATACCACCGCCCCTATCCTGCGCCATGGCCACCCCCCAGTCTCCCGCCCGCCCCTCCTCCGAGTACGTCCTCGGCACCGGCGCCGATGAGCTCGAGCGCCTCGGCCTCCAGGCGCGCCTGTGGGCCGACGCCGCCCACGCCCTCTGGCGCATGGCCGGCATCGCCCCCGGCTCGGCCGTCCTCGACGTCGGCTGCGGCCCCGGCTACGCAGCCTTCGACCTCGCCCAGCTCGTCACCCGCCGCGGCCGCGTCGTCGGCCTTGATGAGTCCGCCAACTTCATCGCCCACGTCACCGCCCAGGCCGCCAGCCGCAACCTCCCCCACCTCACCGCCCTCCAGGCCGACGTCCACGACATCCCGGCTGCCCTCAAATCGCCCTCCCTGAGAGAGGCGGTTGGGGGTGGGTCGCCATCCGGCCCCACGCCTCAGAACGAGCAACCGCTCCCGACCGCCTTCGACGCCGCCTACGCCCGCTGGGTCCTCTGCTTTGTCCGCGACCCCGCCGCGGTCATCGCCGGCGTCGCGCGGGTCTTGAGGCCCGGCGGCCGCCTCGCCATCCACGACTACTTCAACTACGAGACCATGACCGCCGCCCCCCGGCGCGACATCTACACCAAGGTCGTCCGCGCCACCGCCAACTCCTGGCGCGACCGCGGCGGCGACCCCGACGTCATGGGCCGCGTCCCCCGCTTCCTCGCCGACAGCGGCCTCGAGCTCGTCCACCTCGCCGTCCACCAGCGCATCAGCCGCCCCGGCGACACCATGTGGCACTGGGCCGACTCCTGGTGGCGCACCTTCACACCCAAACTCGTGCAGATGGGCTACCTCACCCGGCAGGACCAGGCCGACATGTTCGCCGCCATGGACGAGATGGCCGCCTCCCCCACCGACTACGTCGTCCCTCCCCCCGTCTACGAGATCCTCGCCGTCAAGCGCTGAGCCCCACCCCTCGGCGCGGGCTCCGGGGAAAACCGGTGCGCTCCTCCCCCTCCGGGCGCCGCCGCCGGGCGCTCCGCCCGGCCGCACTCCTTCTTGCTATCTTGAAGTCGCCCCGCTCCCTCCCCCTCCTTTCAGAGAGGGCTAAGCGCCGGCCCCGCCTCACCTCCACCCCTCCACCCTTCTACCCTCTCCACAGCCACACCACCCAACCCCGAAGAAGACAGGAACCAACCCATGGCCGACAACCCGCCCCCCCCGCCGACGTTCTTCGACTGGCTCGCCGCCCAGCGCGAGCGCCTCGACCCCGTCGGCGAGTTCGCCACCGACGCCTGGCAGGACAACCAGTTCCCCCGCACCGTCTCCAACGAGCCCGACCTGATCACCTACATGGAACGCCGCGGCGCCGGCGCCGCCGCCGTCGAGGCCGCCAAGGAAGCCTGGGCCGAGTACGACGCCTCCGCCATGGAGTACACCGACCCGGACGAGGGGATGGACTACCCCGACGACGACGACGACCGCTGACCACCCGTGTGGCACGGGCTTTCAGCCCCTTGCCCTCCTTCTCTTCTTCCTTTGCTTGCTGCCTCTCTCTCGTGTCACGGGCCCCGGGGCGCCAGCCCGTGACTTTCTACTCGTCTCACCTCATCTGATCTCTGGCAACCGCATCCATGCCCGGCCGCGTCCTCCCCTTCTCCTGTGGCTCGCGCTCGCGAACGGACAGCCGGTGGCTCCCTCTCCTCGATTCCTCTCCCCCACAGGCCAACCAGAACGGCCCCCGTCCGGTCCTTTGCGCACCGGCCGCTCACACGGCCGCCCCTTCGAGCGTCCTACCTCTATAAGGAGGAACACGGACGTCACTCCATCCCCCCACCCCCCATCCCCGCCGCGAGCCGACACCATGACGATCATGAACCCGCGCCGCCGCCCCCCCTTCCCCCGCTTCGCCCGCTCCGCCCCGCTCCCCCTCCTCGCCGTTGTGGCCGCCGCGGTCGCGCTCTCCGCCCCCGCGCCGGTCGGCCCCGTCGCGGCCGCCGCGCAACCCTCCACCGGGCCCACGCTGCCGGGGAAGATCGACCTGCGCCCCAAGTTCCGGCGCGGGCAGCAGACCCGCTACACCATGACGATCGACTCGGTCACCGACGTCAAGAGCCCGCAGCTTCCCGAGCTGGATCAGAAGCAGGAGATCCGCCAGCAGATCGACCTGCTCATGCGCGTCGTCGAGGCCGGCACGGATGGATCGACCATCGAACTCGTCTACGAGCGCGTGAGGGTCTCCTTCGAGTCCGACGCCTTCAGCGCCGAGTACGACAGCGCCCGCGGGCCCCGCTCCAAGCCCCCGGCCAAGCGCAACCCCAAGAACCCCAAGTCCCCCGGCAACACGGACCCCGGCGACTCCCCCCTCCCCGGCGACCCGACGGGCATCCTCGACACGACCGACGACGAGTTCTTCGCCCAGGCGATGCAGGGGATCGCCGGGACGGTGCTGACCATCGAGCTCGACGGCGCGGGAAACATCCTCAGCGTCAGCGGCGCGGGCTCGCTCGTCCCCGGCGGGGGGATGCCCGCCGTCGGCGGCCCGGCCGGCAGCTCGTGGATCGTCTCCTCCCCCGGTCAGAGCGGGTTCGCGAGCGTCGGCGAGACGTGGTCCACCACCAGCAGCCTCGGCAACACGCCGCTGGGCAACTTCAAGATGGTCACCAACTACACGCTCCGCTCGGCGACGGGCGGCAAGGCGGTGATCGGCATCAGCGGCGGGATCGAGGCCGGCAGCGCGGCCGACAAGCCCGGCCCGGGGGGCGGCGCGCAGATCCGCGACTCGAAGTACTCCGGCACCTGCACGTGGGACCTCGGCTCCGGCCAGCTCCGCGAGCTGCGCACCAGCCAGTCCGCCACGATCGAGGGCGCCTCCATGGGCGTCCCGATGACGATGCGCTCCAGCACCGACATGACCGTCCGCCGCGCCCACTGATCCTTCTTCCTCCCTCCCCCGCTCCCGCGGGCGCGGGGCGTCTAGTCCAGGTCGTTCGGGTGGCACCCCAGGGCGCGGAGGAACATGGCGATCAGGTGCTCGGCGACGAGCTGGAAGGTGGTGGCGAAGTCGCGGACCTCGGCGATGGCCGCACGGAGTTGCGGCGGGGTGGTGTTGCCCAGCATGGTGCGGGCGTAGAGCTCGTCGGCGAGGGGGAAGCGGGAGACGGTGCGGCCGCGCTCGGTCTGGTGGTGGGTCTGGAGCACGCCCTTGACGGGGGCCATGCCGGCGAGGGTGTTCTCCGCGGCGGCGCGGTCCCAGTGCAGGGCGACGTTCTCGGGGATGGGGGCGATGAGGCGGTTGTAGACGCTGGCGGGGTCCTTGCGGTCGGCGCGGGCGAGCAGGTCCTGGTACTGCGCGTAGATCGGCTCGGACTTGATGTAGTCGAAGAGCTCCTCGGCGAGGTCGCTCACCTCCCAGAACGCGTCCACGGCCTCCTTGAGCGCGTTGACCAGCAGGGTGAGCATGACGATGCGGTCGCCCTTGGCGACGGTCTGGCCGAACTCGTCGGCGTACCCCTCGTCGATGGTGAGCATGAGGGGGCGGTGCAGCGAGGCGATGGTGTTGGTCGCGACCATGAGCCGGACCATCTCGCGTCCGCGCCGGCGGTCGGCGAGGGGCGTGGCCAGGGCGCCATCGATTCGCGGCATGGGTGTCTCCTTCTCCGGCTCGTCCCCGGCGGGCGGGGGTGCGCCGCACTGGTTCAGATCGGCCGCGGCGGAGAGGGAGATCTGGGCAAACCGGGCAAGGGGGAGAGCGCGGGTTGGACCTATGGCGGTCGTGGGGGCGGTGCGGTTGGGAGGGG
>JBIQJK010000035.1:0-31892 GCA_044507535.1 Planctomycetaceae bacterium
GCCGCCAGGTCCCGGATCGTCCCCTCCAGCGTGCGCTGCGGCTCGAACCCGATCGCCTCGCGGATCCGCGTCAGGTCCGGCTGCCGCTGCTTCAGGTCCTCGAACCCCGCCGCGTACGCCTCCTCGTACGGCACCAGCCGCACCCGCGAGGCCGACCCCAGCGTGGCGATCACCAGCTCCGCCAGCTCCCGGATCGTCACCGCCCGGTCGGACCCCACGTTGAACACCCGACCGTGGCACGCCGGCGTCGCCAGCATCCGCGGCAGCGCCCGCGCCACGTCCCGCACGTCGCAGAAGCACCGCGACTGCGTCCCGTCCCCGTGCACCTCCAGGTCCCGCCCCGCCAGCGCCGCCGCGACGAAGTTCGGCAGCACCATCCCGTACCGCCCCACCTGGCGCGGCCCGACGGTGTTGAAGAACCGCGCCACCACCGCCGGCAGGGCGTTCTGCCGGTGGTGCGCCAGCGCCAGGTACTCGTCGATCGCCTTCGAGCACGCGTACGACCAGCGCGTCTTGGTCGTCGGCCCGTACACCACGTCGTCGTCCTCGGCGAAGGGGCTCTTGGCCGCCTTCCCGTACACCTCCGAGCTCGAGGCCACCAGCACCGCCGCGGGCCTCCCCTCCGCCGGCCCGTGCGAGAGCGCGAACCGCAGCGCGGCCGCCGTCTGGTCCACGTTGGTCTCGATCGACCGCACCGGCTCCTCGATGATCAGCCGCACCCCCACCGCCGCGGCCAGGTGGTACACCTCGTCGAACCGCTCCTCATCCCCCATCTCCCGCAGCGCCGCCGCGAGGTCCGACTCGATCAGCCGCAGCCGCTCGTGCCCGGCCGGCAGGTTCTCCCGCCGCCCGGTCGAGAGGTCGTCGATCACCGTCACGCGGTCGCCGCGCGCAAGCAGCAGGTCCGTCAGGTGCGAGCCGATGAACCCCGCGCCGCCGGTGACCAGCACCCGTCGCGGCCGCGACGCCCCCGGCCCGCGTGCCCCGTCCGCGCCCGCCGCCGCCGCGGGTGCGGCGGCCGCTGCGCTCTTCCCGCGGCTTGGGGTGTGTGGGTCCACGGCTCGGAGATCGGGGGTCTGATGTGACGGTGGGGGGTTGCCGAACAAGGCCCTGGGCGGCGCGGCCGCGCCTCAGGCCTTGACCTTCTGGTACTCGTGCGTGGCCTTGATGTTCCGGCGGAAGTAGCCGCCGGCCGACGAGCGCGCGCCGTTGAGGACGATGCCCAGCAGCTCCGCCTTGGAGTCGCCGAACTGCCCCTGCAGCCGCGCCACCAGCCCGCGCTTCTCCGCCAGCGCCCGAACCACGATGATCGACGCGTCGCACCGGTTCGCCAGCGCCAGCCCGTCGCCGGAGACGATCGCCGGGGCCGCGTCCACCAGCACCAGGTCGTACGCCCCGGTCGCCTCCCGCAGCAGGGCCGTCATCGTCTCGGTGCTCAGCCGCTCCGGCATCCGCCGGCTGGCCGGGCTCCCCGCCGGCAGCACGCTCAGGTTCTCCACGCCCGTGGCCTGCACGGCCCCCTGCAGCGTCGCGGAGCCGCACAGCACGTCCCCGAGCCCGGGGCTCTCCTGGACGCCGAAGACCTTGTGCACCCCCGGCCGCCGCAGGTTCGCGTCGATGATCAGCACCCGCTGGTCCGACGCCGCCGCGATCATCGCCAGGTTCGTCACCGTGCTGGTCCCGCCCGAGCCGGGCATCCCCGGCACCACCAGCAGCGACTTGTGCCCCATCTGGTCCATCCGCTTGGCCAGCGGCGCCATCAGCTGGCGGAAGCTCTCGGTGATCGCCCCGCCCGGGCTGTCCCGGAACGCGGTCGCCACGTTCGCCGGCCGCGCCGGGTCCTCCGACGCGCTGGGGATCACCCCCAGCACCCGCAGGCGCGGGATGATCGCGATGTCCGCCGGCCCGCGCACGCGCTGGTCGAACAGCTCCCGCAGCAGCACCACGCCGCCGACCAGCGCCGGCAGCAGCACCGCCCCCAGCGGCAGCATGATCACCAGCCTCGGGAACGACACCCGCTGGGGGATCTGCCCCTGCCGCAGCACGCGCACCCGGTTGGCCACCTTCAGCTCGCGCGCCGAGTTGATCGTCTTGATCGTGCTGTCGAGCTGGTTCGCGTCGCGGATCTTGATCTCGATGTCCTTCTCGATCTGCTCCGCCTGCATCCGCGCCGCCAGCGCGGCCTCCTTGCGCTTCTGCGCGTCGGCCCGCTTGAGCTCGATGTCCGCCAGGTGCGCCTGCAGCGACGACAGCATCATCCGCGACTGGTCCACCTCCGCGTCGAAGAGCTGGCGCATCACCTCCTCGTGCTTGGCCTGCCGCTCACGCTGCTTGGCCTCGAGCTGGTTGCGGATCATCCGGATCGCGTAGTGGTTCTCCCCCAGCCCCTGCAGCAGCAGCGACGCCTCGTCCGCCTTCAGCGACGAGATCTCCTGGTCGATGCTCCGCACCAGCGGGTCCATGTTCGCCGTCTCCCGGATCCGGTCCGGGTACTGCACCACCCGCCCCTCCTTCACCAGCCGCTCGTACCCCTCCAGGATCGACTGGATCTGCGCGATCCGCCCCTGCACCTCCACCATCGCACGGCCGAGATCGAGCAGCTCCATCGTGGCGGTGTCCGAGCCGGAGTCGGCCGAGTTCAGCCCCCCCGGGCCCACCAGCTGGTCCCGCTGCGCCTCCAGCCGCTTGATCGCCTCCCGCGTCTCGATCAGCAGCTTCGCCAGCGCGTCCCGCTTGTCCGCGTTGAGCTGGTCCTCCGACCGGCGGATGTCCTCCATGTACGCCCGGTTCACCGCGTTGACGATCGTCGCCACGTCCTCCGCGTTGCGCCCCGTCATCTTCAGCTGGATGATGTTGGTGTTCGTCACCACCCGCGACGACAGCCGCTTCTCCAGCTCCTTCTGCGCCCGCGCGATGTTCACCGCCCCGCGCACCAGGAACGGCTTGGCCCACTCCGTCCCCGCCACCTGCGGGTCCTTCAGCGCCGCCTGCATGACCGCGTCGGAGACCATGATCTCCTTCTGCGTCCCCATGAACCGGGAGTGCTCCTCCTGGTTGATGGCCGTCCCCTTCAGGTCCGTGATGTCCGGGTTCGGCGGCGAGATCTCGTAGAGCACGAACGACTCGTACCGCGGCGCCAGCTTCAGCAGCACCACGTGCGACGCCAGGCCCAGGCCCAGGCCCAGCACCAGGCACGCCGCCAGCAGCGGCGAGTACTGCTTGATCAGCTTGATCGGGTCGATCGGCGCCATCGCCGCGCCCCCCGCCGGGGAGGCCCCGGGTCGGGACGATTGCGGATGCTGCGGGCGCGGAGTTGTCGCGGTCGTCATGCTTCGGCCTTCCTCGGGCCCCCCGCCCTCGCGGCGGGGGCCCCCATTCTTTTCGGTCCCCCGGGGGCGCTTCTTCGCCCTCGGCGATGCGGGGGGATTCTTGCGTGTGGCTATCGGGCTTCGAGCAGCCCCCTGATCTCGTCCAGTTCCGCCCCGTACATCCGCTTCAGCGCCGGGTCCGCATCCAGCAGCCCGCGGGCGTGCCCCAGGCTGCGTTCGGCCTCCGGACGGTTCTTCTGCGCCAGCCTCAGCCGCGCCAGCGACAGGTACACCGGCGCCTTCTCCTGCGGCGTCACCGCCGCGCTCAGCGCCCGCCCCAGGGCCGAGTCCGCCTGCTCCAGACGCCCCGCCCCCAGCGCCACCGCCCCCAGCGTGTGCAGCGTCCCGCTGTGCTGCGGCGCCAGCCGGGCCGCCTTCTCCGCGTACGGGAGGGCCTCCTCCGCACGCCCCAGGTCGTGGCCGAGTACATACGCATAGTTGTTGTTCGTGTTCGGGTCCTCCGGGACGATGTCCAGCAGCCGCTTGAACGTCGCCGCGGCCTCCTCGAACCGGCCCTGTTCCCGGTAGACCTGCCCGAGCACCATCATCGCCATCATCGACAGGTTCGCGTCCTCACCCCCCGGCGCCGCCAGCGGCTCGAGCACCTCCGCCAGCCCGCTGATCCCCTCGGGCGTCCCCTGCCGAAGCATCGCGTAGTTCAGCAGGAACCACCCCGTGAACGGCTTGACCCGCGCCAGCGCGTCCAGCATCCGCACCGCCCCCGACGCGTCCCCCGCCAGCCCCGTCGCCCCGTTGAAGAACAGCAGCACCTGCTCGCGGTTGCTCTGGTCCACCAGCCGGTACGCCGCCTCCAGGTCCGCCCTCGCGGCCTCCGCCTGCCCCCCGGCCGCCCGCACCCGCGCCCGCGTCAGCAGCAGCGCCACGCTCTGGTCCGTCCCCAGCTCCGGGGCCGCCAGCACCCGCGCCGCCTCCGCCACCTGCGGCGGCCGCGCCGCCGTCAGCGCCAGCGCGTACGCCACCGCCGTCTCCGCCGTCTTGTTCAGCTCCCACGCCCGCGCCAGGTGCCTCAGCGCCCGCTCCGGCGTGCCGATCTGCGCGTAGATCCCCGCGCTGGCCACCAGCCACCGCAGCGAGTCCGGCGAGCGCGTCAGCGCCTCCTCCAGGACCGTCCCCGCCTCGGCCCCGCGCTGCCGCGCGATCAGCACGTTGATCAGCTGCATCCGCGCCTCGTCGTCGTCCGGGCTCTCCGACACCGCCGCCCGCAGCTCGTCCAGCGCCTGCTCCCACTGCCCCGTGTTCGCCAGCGCCTGCGCCAGCCACTGCCGCGCCCCGGGGTACCGCGGCTCCAGCCGGACCACCTCGCGCATGTCTGCGATCGCGTCCTGCAGCTGCGCCGGGTCCTGCGCCCGCAGCTCCGCCCGCGCGAAGAACACCGCCGGGTTGCCCCGGTCCTGCTTGATCGCGCGGTCCAGCAGCCCCGCCGCCCTCGACCGGTCGCCCCGCCCCGCCGCGGCCTGCGCCCGCATCACCAGCACCGCCGAATCCCGGTCCGCCCGCTCCCCCAGGCGCGCCAGCGCCGTCTCCGCCTCCTCGTGCCGCCCCATCCGGTTCAGGCACTCGCCCATCCCCATCACCAGCCGGCCCCCGTCGTCCTCCACCCCGGCGTCCACCAGCGCCCGGAGCGCCTCCAGCGCCCGGTCGAACCGGCCCTGGCGGAACAGCAGGTCCGCGATCTCGCGGTCCACCGCCCGCACCTTCGGGTCCTGGAACGGCCGGCTCTGCTCCAGCACCTGCGCCGCCGCCTCCGCCTGCCCCGACCGCGCCAGCAGCCGCGCGAGCACGATGTGCGGCGTGTCGCTGCGCTCCCCCTCCGGCAGGGACTCGATGTGCCGCGAGAAGACGTCCATCGCCCCCTGGAAGTTCCCCGTGACGATCTGCCACCGCGCATCGAGCTCCACCAGCGACAGGTCGTCCGCCTCCGCGCGCAGCGCGTCGATCAGCCCGCGGGCCTCCTCCAGCTCGCCGCTCGCCATCAGCAGCTCCGCCAGCGCCGCGCGGTTCCGCCGGTTCTCCGGGCTCCGCGACGCCAGCTCGCGCCGCACCTCCAGCGCCTTGCGGTCGCTCCCGCCGGGCGCGTTGGCCTCCAGCGTCACCCACAGCTCCACGAACTCCGGGTCCGCCGCCGCCATCGGCAGGTCGGATGCGTTCCGCGCCGCCGTCAGCGCGTCGGCCGTCCGCCCCGTCGCGTGCAGGGCGCGCAGCAGCCCCTTGACCGCCGGCAGGTCCGACGGCCGGATCTCCAGCGCCTTGGCGAACGCCTCCCGCGCCCCGTCGTACTGCCGCAGCACCGCCCGGGTGTCCCCCAGGAACCGCCACAGCAGCGGGTTCAGCGGGTCCAGCTCCGTCGCCTGCCGCAGGAACGCCGCCGCGTCCTCGTACTTCCCGTCCAGGTACGCCACGCGGGCCCGGAAGCTCAGCCCGTTCACGTTGTCCGCGTTGACCGCCGCCGCCCGCTCCGCCAGCCTCGCCGCCTTGTCGCGGTCCTTGGCCGCCGCGGCCGCGGCGAAGTCGTGCTCCAGCACCTGCGGCGCGTCGGCGTCCAGCGCCCGCGCCGCGTCCATCTCCGCCTTGGCCTCATCCGCCCTCCCCGCCCGCGACAGCAGCTCGTACCGCATCAGGTGCTTGCGCAGCGGCGGCGCATCCGAGGACTCGATCGACGCCAGCGCCGACTCCACCGGGTCCTCCACCGCCAGCCGCCGCGCCAGCTCCGCCAGGTCCCGGTTCCCCGGGTTCGCCGCCGCCCCCGCCTCCGCCGCCGCCAGCGCCCCACCGCGGTCCCCCATGGACGCCAGCAGCCGCGCCAGCGTGCTCACCAGCCGCGGGTCCTGCCCGTTCTCCTCGATCGCCGACCGCAGCGCCGCCTCGGCCGCCGCCGCGTCCGGGTTCAGCCCCGTCATCAGCCGCTGCACCTCCCGCATCGTCCGCACGATCGGGTCCGTCGCCCGCTCGCCCTTCTGCAGCTCCCGGACGATCTGCAGCTGCTCCGCCGCCGTCTTGTTCCCGGGCTCCAGCTGCAGCACACGCTCCAGGCACGCCGCGGCCTTGTCGTACGCCTCCAGCGCGATCTCCACCGAGGCCAGCGACATCAACGCCCGCACGTCCTGCGGGCGCAGCCGCGTCGCCTCCGTCAGCTGCGTCCGCGCCGCCCCGAGGCTCCCCTGGCGCTGCAGCAGCTCCCCCAGCAGCGCCAACGCCGCCGGGTCCGTGTTCCCCTTCGCCTCGTTGTACCGGCTCAGCAGCGCCCGCGCCCCGTCCAGGTCGCCCGAGGCGTACTTCAGCTTCGCGTCGATCAGGACCAGCTCCGGCCGGTCGCGCCCGATCCGATCCGCCAGCGCATCGCGGTACGCCCGCGCCCGCTCGATCACCGCCGCCCGCTCCGACGCCCCCAGGCTCTCGCTCCACCCCGCCAGCACGTAGTCGATCTGCCGCGCCGCCGCCTGCGTCCGCTGGTCAAGCAGCGCCAGCCCCATCAGGCTCAGCTTCCGGTCCGGCAGGTCGATCACCCGCTGCAGCAGCCTGATCCCCTCCTCGCGCGCCCCGGCCCTCAGCTCGACCTCCGCCTTGGTCATCAGCAGCAGCGCGTTGTCCGCCTCCGGGCCCATCGCCCGGTCCAGGATCTCCACCGCCATGTCCCGACCGTACTGCTTGAGCGGCTGCACCACCTGCGCCGCGAACGCCGCCACCGCGTCGTCCACCTTCCCCGGCTCCAGCGTCCGCGCCGCCTCCGCCACCCGCTCCAGCAGCTCCGCGTGCGCCGCCGCCAGCTCCTCGAACGGCACGCCGCTCGCCCGACGCATGGACTCCGCCGACTCCAGCCTCAGCTGCTCCAGCAGCGCCTCCAGGCTTCCGGGGTTCGCCGCCAGGAACGCCTCCAGCGCCGCCCGCGCCTTGGCGATGCACTCGTTCGCCGCGGCCTCCTCGCGCAGCAGCCTCAGCCGCGACGCCTTCATCCGGTACAGCTGCGACAGCGCCGTCGCCGCCCGCGCGTCCGCCGGGTCCGCCCCCAGCGCCAGCTCCAGGTCGCTCACCGCCCCCTGGAAGTCCTCCTCCGGCAGGTCCGTCCCCAGCCCGTAGATCCCCAGCCGCGCCAGCGCCCGGTACCGCGCCACCTGCGGCGCCGACTCCGCCGAGCCCCCGAAGGGCGTCAGCGCCTCCTCCGCGATCCGCAGCATCTCCTCCCACCCCCCCAGCGAACCCCCGAACCGCGACAGCCGCGTCATGTGCTCGTCCAGGTACCGGCGGTGCAGGTCGATGTTCGTCCGCTCCGCCTCCGCCAGCGCGCGCAGCGCCGGCAGGTACATCTGGAAGTACATGTCCACGTACTGCTGCGTGGACGTCGGCGTGATCTGCTCCAGCGCCCCGATCCACAGCCGCAGCAGCTCCGGGTTGTTCTGGTCCTTGTTCACCGCGCGCGAGTAGAACTCCGCCGCGTCCTTCCAGTTCCCCGCCGCCGCCGCCTTGTCCCCCAGCGCCGCCAGCTCCTCCGGCCCCTTGCGCAGCTTCATCACCCCCACCCCCACCACCGCGCCGCACACCGCCACCACCGCCACGGACAGGACGACCACGAACCTTGTGTTCACTCGCGAAGCCATAGATCCTCGTTTCCCGGCGGCAGCGCCGCGTCGCGGCATGCCGCCGCCTGCTCGTGTCCCTTGCTCAGCCCCCCCGCCCGTCCGCGCCCCCGCCCCCGCGCCGCGGGTTGTCCGGCGGGTACTCCCCCAGCCGCACCTCCACCCAGTCCGGCACGCACCGCATGATCTCCGGCAGCAGGTCGTCCATCAGCAGCCCCGTCAGCACCCCCAGCTCCTCGGCGCTGCGCGCCTGCTGCGAGGTCACCTGCACCTTCAGGTAGTACGCGTAGTCGTCCTTCAGATTGAACGCCAGCATCCGCACCTGCTCGGCGTTGGGCACCGTCCCCCCGTTGGCGATGAAGAAGTACCCCGCGTACACCGACGCCCCGCTCGTCGGCTCCGTGAACTCCGTCACCCGCATCCGCACGTCCCCCGCGTCCGCCGGCAGCCGCACCCGCGTCCCCGGCGAGTCCGTGTACCGCCCGTCGCTGGGCAGCCGCGCCGTCATCACCCGCCCCGCCAGGTCCCCCGGCGCCCGCGGGTCCTCCATCCACGTCTCGCGGCTCAGCGGCACCGGCACCGTCGCCGACCCCTCCGTCACCTGCCACCCACCGCCCACCATGCACCGCTCCGGGATGTGCGGCACCGCCTCCACCATCCCCGTGTAGTACGCCAGGTGCAGGTCCAGCACCGGCGGCTCCGTCCACCCCCGCTCCCGCAGCGCCGCCGGGATCTCCCGCGCCGCGTACCGCCGGTTCAGGTAGTTCTGCGTCCCCAGCTCCTCCAGCGTCGCCTGGTTCTCCTGCCGGTCCGCCCCCACCCGGCGCCACCCCGGCGTCTCCGCGGGGATCGCCTGCACCACGCGGTTGTCCGCCGCGTAGATCGGCCGCTTCGTCAGGTACAGGTCCATCATCGCGATCGCCCCGCGCAGCCCCAGCGCCGACCCCCCCAGGATCAGCATCGCCGCCAGGAACTCCGCCCGCGTCAGCTCGCGCCACCCGCTCACGACGCCGCCCCCCCTTCCGGCTCCTCGCGCACCACCCGCCCCAGCACCCACACGATCAGCATGTACAGCGCGAACGCCGGGATCAGCAGCACCGTCCCGATGAACGTGTGCGCCTCCCCCTCCGAGAACCCCGGGTCCCACAGGGAGATCACGCCCAGCGCCGCCACCCGCACGATGTTGATCAGGATCGCCACCGGCGGCGCCATCGCCACCAGGATCACCCGCTGCCACCAGTGCCGGCACGCCACCAGCGCCACCGCCGCCCCCAGCGCCAGGAACGAGATCACCTGCCGCATCCCCGAGCACGCCTCCGCCACGTTCAGCGGGATCGCGTTCCCCTGCGAGTCGAAGACCGTCAGCACGTTCCCCGCGATGTCCGTCGTGATCCCCACGATGTTCAGCAGCGCGTACGACCCCTGCGACGCGATCAGCTGCAGCCGCGCCGTCACCTGGAGCATCACCTGCTCCGAGATCGTCACCGCGAAGACCAGGTACGCCAGCGGCAGCGCGGCGTGCCGCATCACCCCCGGCCCCAGCTGCAGCAGCAGCACGCCGAACAGCGTCAGGATCGCGCACCACCCCTGCGCCATGTGGTTGTAGTACCCGGCGATGAAGAAGATGTACCCGCCGATCCCCACCAGCATCGGCGCCACCCCCGCCCAGCACGCCCGCACCCGCTCCCGCGCCAGGTCGTCCCGACGCTGCCACAGGATGTACAGGCTCACCAGCGGAACGAAGTACGCGTGCCCCCAGTCCGCGAAGTGCTCCGAGCTCTGGAAATGCTGCACGTACAGCCAGTTGTGGAACAGCCCCACCAGCGCCGCGCCCAGCAGCCCCCACTTGACCACCAGCGGCGCCGTCACCCGCGACAGCACCATGGACAGCGTCACCCGCTCACCCCCCGACGGCGGCGTCGATGGGACGGCGGGCGAAGGCTGGCTCCGCTCGATGGCTAGGCTGGACGACACCGACTGGGATTCTCCGTCCCCCGACCGGGCTAGTACGCCTCACCCGGCGGGCGGTTCGGGCTTGGTTCTCACACCCCGGGCCGGCGCGGCCGCCGATCCCGACCCCGGACGCCTCCGCGCCGGTGCTCCGCCCGCACCCCTCCCGCCGCGGCCTCCGCCGCGATGCCCCCAGTTTGTCGTTCGGTTCCGCCCGCGCGCTTACCTGAGTCGGCTATCCGGCGGCGCGCCGAACACGTCGCTCCCGAAGTTCCGATCCAGCAAGAACCCGAACCCGTAGCTCGCACGGAACCCGCCGCGGATCACCGCCAGCGGATACGCCCAGAAGTTCGTCCCGATCGTGATCCGGTCGTCCGGCTTCAGGAAGATGTCGGGATGCGTCCCCTCCGCGATCGCCCGAAGGTTCACCCGAACCATCGCCTGCGAGCTCGGCCCCACCATCCGCGTCAGGTCCACGCGCTCCGGGATCGCGATCTGGTTCAGACCCCCCGCCGCGTCGATCGCCCGCAGCAGCGTCAGCTGCCCCGACACCGGGATCTGGTACGTCCCCGGACGCGCGATCTGGCCCCCCAGGTACACGATCCCCTGCCCCGCCACCGGCACCCGGATGATGTCCCCGGGCCGGATCACGATGTTGTACTTCGGCGACCCGGAGATCAGCGGCTTCATCGGGATCCGGATCACCCGCTGCGTCACCAGCTGCTCCGCCGTCAGGTCCCCGCCCCGGCCCGCCCCCGGCCCCGACGGCTCCCCCACCTGCGCGACCCGCACCCACTCCCCGTTGAGGAACACCCAGTTGAACCCCGACCTCGCCCGCGCGGGCGTCCCGGCCTCCCCCGTCGGCGCCCGCCCGGGGTCCGGCAGGTCCACCGGCGGGCGGACCTCCTCGCCGGGCTGGCGCACCCGCGCCGTCCCCACCCCGGCCCCCGCCCCGATCACCCCCGGCGAGGGGGCGTTGCCCCCCTGCGGCGGGCGCGACAGCTCATCGATCAGGTCGATCAGCTCCTCCGGCTCCTGCGTCGGCCGGCCGGGAGCAGACTGCGTGGGGCGCGTCGGCGCGGTCCCTTCCTCACCCGTGATCCGCTCGCTGAGCGCCACCTGCCGGATGACGTACACCTCCGACACCATCTCCGACCATCCCCCCGCCGCCGTCAGCGCCTCCAGCAGCCGGTAGTCCGCGTTCGGGATGTAGTACGTCCCCGGCGCCGCAACCGACCCGAACGCGCTGAACGTGTTCTGCCGGACCTGCAGCGGGATCACCGTCACCACCGGGTCGTTCAGCAGCCCCTCCTGCTGGATCACCCGCGCGATCTCCTCCCGCGCCTGCGTCAGCGTCAGCCCCTGCACCCGGATCGGAGGAAGCCGCGGGATCACCAGCATCCCCCGCTTGTCCACCAGCCCCTGGAACGGCTCCTCCTGCCCCACCCGGAAGAAGTCCCGCACCCGGATGTCCAGGATGTCCCCCGGCCCCAGCGTCGGCTCCGCCGGCAGCGGGATCAGGTCCTCCGGGACGACCTCCGTCGCCTCCACGAAGTCCGGGTCCCCGCGCTCCACGCTGGCGATCCGCTCCAGGATCGGCACCACCGTCGGCGTGTGCTCCCACCGCCCCGTCACGCTCGGGTCGAAGTACGAGTCCGCCTCGCACGCGCCAAGCACCGGCACGATCCCCAGCATCGCGGCCCACACCAGGCGACCACGCCGCGTTGCCGTGACCCTGCCGACCCGCCCGCCCCGCGTCATCTCTTGGACATGCGACACGTCCCCGCTCCTTTTTCTTACTCTCGGCCCATACCCGGGCCCCGCGGCCAAGCCCCCGTCACCTGGGTGCACACCCTAGCAGCCCGCCGCGATCCTTCCAACTTCAACACACCCGCCCCCGCGAATCCTCATCCCCCCTCTCCCTCGCGCCGTCCCGCTCCATCGACCGTTCCTCCCGGTCAGGTGAGCACGGATCGCGATCTCCACCCCGCCCGGACTAACACTATCGGACGAACCGCGCTCCGACACGCCGTCGGCGCAAGCCGCGGCTCATCCGGGTGGAAGAAGCCCGTACGCCGGACTTCCGCCAAAGAAGGGGGGCCGCCCCCTGCCGGGCCTAAAGTCCCCTTGATGACGCCGCTCGACGCCCCCAGGTTCGACTCCACTTCCCCCGCCCCGGCCGCGCCCCCGCGCCACAAGCGCCCCCTCGGCGGCGACCCCCTCAAACGAGTGGGCCGCCCTGCCTTCAGCCTCTCCGACATGGTCCTCAACAACGCCTCGGGCGCTCCCGAACAGCTCGCCATCAAACGCAAGCCGCCGTGGCTGAAGGCCAAGGTCCCCGGCGGCCCCGGATACACGGCCCTGAAGTCCATTATCGATGAGCACCGCCTTCACACCGTCTGCCAGGAGGCCGGTTGCCCCAACATGGGCGAGTGCTGGGCCCGCGGCGTCGCCACCATCATGATCCTCGGCGACACCTGCACCCGCGCCTGCGGCTTCTGCAACGTCAAGACCGGCCGCCCCGGCCCCCTCGACCTCGACGAGCCCCGGCGCGTCGCCGAGTCCCTTGCGCTCATGGGCCTCCGCCACGTCGTCATCACCTCCGTCAACCGCGACGAGCTCCCCGACGGCGGCGCGGGCGTCTGGGCCGAGACCATCCGACTCATCCGCCGGGCCTGCCCCGACATGTCCGTCGAGGTCCTCATCCCCGACTTTGAGGGCAACTGGGAGGCCCTCCAGCAGGTCATCGACGCCAGGCCCCACATCATCAACCACAACCTCGAAACCGTCCGGCGCATGTACCCCGCCGTCCGCCCCAGCGCCAAGTTCGACCGCTCGCTCGAGCTCCTCCGCCGCGTCCGCGAGCAGGGCGTCGTCGCCAAGACCGGCATCATGGTCGGCATCGGCGAGACCGACCGCGAGGTCCTCGAGCTCATGGACGACGTCCGCGCCAGGACCGCCACCCCCGGCTCCGACGGCGCGGGGGGGGAGAGCGGCGTCGAGATTCTCACCATCGGCCAGTACCTCCAGCCCACCCGCAACCACCTCCCCATCGAGCGCTGGGTCACCCCCGAGCAGTTCGCCATGTACAAGGAGGAGGGCCTGAAGCGCGGCTTCAAGGTCGTCGAGTCCGGCCCCCTCGTCCGCTCCAGCTACCACGCCGACCACCAGGCCGACTCCCTCACCGACATCCTCAAAGAGCGAAACTCCCGCGGGTGAGTCGAACCCGCCCCGGCCCCGGCGCACTCCACGAGCAACTGGCCCGCTCCGCCCCCCTCTCCCGCGGGGGGTGGGAGAGGCCGCCGGGGTGAGGGCTCCATGGCCTCCCTCCCCTCCTCGACATGCCCCTCCCCTGCATGGCCGCCCGACTCTGTGGATCATCCCGATTCAGGAGCGCCCCATGAACCGCACCCCCGCGCTGCTCTCCGTCCTCCTTCTGATCCCCGCCCTCCTCCTCCCCGCCTGCACCGACCGCGCCCTCGACCCCAGGTACCCCGCCGCCATCCTCTCCTTCGACCCCGGCCTCGCCGGCGCCTGGCACGCCCTGGACGACGACGGCGCCCGGGCCGCCGGCAACGACGCCGTCACCCTCACCATCGCCGCGGCGAAGGTCCCCCTCAAAGAATGCCGCCTCGACCCCCACACCGAGGCCGACGAGGCCGATGAAACCACCGACGGCTACACCGTCACCATCACCCCCGCCGACCCCGAGCGCCCCACCCCCATCCACCTCAACGCCTACCGCCTGAGCATCAACGGCCGCGACTACATCGGCGCCCAGCTCTCCTTCAAGCAGTTCGAAGCGAGCCGGCTCGCCGTCTTCGTCGCCCCGGTCCACTACATCGTCCGCATCGAGCGCGACGGCGACATCCTCCGCGCCTGGGGCAACCAGCCCGCCCTCGCCTGGCTCCCCGCCTCCATCCCCCTCGACCCCCTCCCCGCCGACTCCGCCGCGGCCGCGCCACCCCTCCCGCCGGAGAACGCCGACGCCTTCGCCCTCGTCACCACCGACATCGACCGCCTCCTCGCCCTCCTCTCCCGCCCCGACGCCGACACGCTCTTCACCGGCGAGCCGAAGGTCTTCCGCCGCGCCCCCGACTGAGCCTCCCGCGCCGCACATCGCCGCGCGGCTCCACGCCGCAACTTCCTGTACGCTACCGCCGTGCCCGCCCCCTCCGCGAAAACCCCGCGCTCCCCCGCCGCGGCCGACATCTCCCCGCGCGAGGCCGCCTTCCTCATGACGGGCGTCTTCCTCATGTTCGCCCCCGTCATGGTCCTCGCCGTCTCCGACCTCGCCCCCGACCGCCCGCTGCGCACCTTCCTCTTCTGGTCCGTCGTCTCCGGCGCCACCGCCGCGGTCTGGGCCGGCCTCGGCATGCTCCGCCCCAGGCTCCTCCCCCTCGCGGCCGTCCTCCAGTTCGCCGTCGTCGCCCTCTTCGCCACCCAGCTCCCGCGCCCCTTCGCCATCGGCGTCCCCCGCGTCAGCGTCGAGGGCCTCGGCTCCATCCTCACCATGGCCGCGGGCTACGTCCTGTTCATCGTCTTCATCCGCCGGCAGAGCCACCAGAAGATGCGGCTCGAGCTCGAGGGCGCCCGCATGCAGACCGAGCTCGACCTCGCCTCCCAGATCCACCGCGCCCTCGTCCCCGACATCACCCGCCGCGTCGGCCCGTTGGAGGTCCACGCCCGCTCCCTCGCCAGCGGCGAGATGGGCGGCGACCTCATGGAGGTGATCGAGCACGAGTGGGGGGGTGGTGAGGGTAGGAGGAGTCGGGGAGGTGGCGTCGTCGACGTCTGCCTCGCCGACGTCTCCGGCCACGGCGTCCGCGCCGGCGTCGTCATGGGCATGGTCAAGAGCGCGATCCGCACCCGCCTCCTCGCCCCCACGCCGCTCCACGATCTCGTGGGCGACCTCAACCGCGTCCTCGCCGGCGCCATCGAGCCCGGCATGTTCGCCACCTTCGCCGCCCTCCGCTTCCACCCCTCGCCCGACGGCGATCCCTCCTCCGCAATGCGCGTCGAGTACTGCCTCGCCGGCCACCTCCCCATCTTCCACATCCACGCCGACCCGCGCGAGAGCGGCCCCGCCGTCATCGACCTCCCCAACGACCGCCTCCCCCTCGGCCTCGCGCCCGAGGAAACCTACACCTGCGGCCACACCACCGCCCGCCGCGGCGACCTCTTCGCCCTCTACACCGACGGCCTCACCGAGGTCGCCGGCGCGGACGCCCGCCAGCTCACCCACGACGGCCTCCGCCCCATCATCGCCCGCCACGCCCACCTCCCCCTCCCCGAAGCCCACGCCGCGATCCTCCAGGCCGTCGAGTCCCACGGCCCCCAGGGCGACGACCAGACGCTGGTCCTCGTCCGAGTCCTCTGAGAACACCACCGCCCCACAAAAGGGAGCCCCGGGCGCCAGCTCGGGTGAGCGGCGCACCCTACACGCAGCCGGCGAACCACCGCTCATCGGGCTCCACACACCGGCGCCCCTTGCGACACGCCGCCGCCATGACCGACTCCCGTGTGCCGCGCCGGCTGACACGGCGGAGCGAAGCCGCGACGGAACACCCTCTTCCGCCCGCGCTCCGCACCACCGCTTGGCCCTCCCCGCCGCCCCCAAAGAACAACCGTGGCAGGGCGATCAGCCCTGCCACGGTCATTGTCATCAGGTTCGCACGCGGCTGAACCGGGCTCAGCGGCGGCGACGGGCCGCGACCAGGCCGCCGGCGCCCAGCAGCGCCAGCGCGCCCGGGGCCGGGACGAGGTTCACGCCGTGCAGCGTGATCGTGCCCGACCACGTGCCCCAGGCGCTCGCGGAGTTCCAGCCGTTGCCGATCCACACCGGGTGGGCAGAGATGTCGATCGGGTCGGACAGGACCTGGGTGTCGGACACCACCGTGCCGGGCTCGGTCGACGCGCCGTTGGCCCAGGTGTACCGCTGAGTCGCGCCCATGCTCGACCACCCGCCGACCTGCAGCACGCCGGGGTCCCCGGGCGGAGCGGTGCTCAGGCTGAGGGTCAGGTCGTTGGCGAAGGTCGTCCCCGCCTGCGCCTCGATGGTGGCGTTGATCGAGACGCTCGTGAGCATGCCCTCGAGCTCGCCGGCGTTGTTGAACATCGTGAACTCGAACCCGTTCCAGGTCTGGCTGGTGAACGAGTAGGTGACGTCGGCGGACGCGGTGCCCGCGGCAGCCAATGCGACAGCAAGACCAGCAACAACCTTCTTCATCTCAGTCTCCTCTTTAGGCCGGAATGGCTTGGGAATCTGCCGGCGCAACATGCATGCCGGTGGCGAGAGTATACAGCAAATAAACAAGTCCGCAAGCCCCTCGCCGGCGCTGCGAACGTACAGTGGTTCTCGGACGAACTCCCCACCACACAAGCCCGCCACACAAGCGTGGACGGGGCCCGATACCGAACGGTCCCGCCGCTTCCCCGCCGGCGAGCGGAACGCCACGGAAACAAACAACGCCCCGCGCCGAAGCGGGGCGTGCGCCATGTCGTTTTGAGTTCAAACCACTCCGCGCCCGCCCGCGGAACCCGCCGGACCCGGGCGCGACCCGCACGCGGAACCCCGTGTGCCGGATTACTTGTCCGCGGTGTTCAGCGTCCGACCCACCCGGCGCTTGCGGTTGAGCATCTTCCGCCCGTTCTTCGTCTTCATCCGGGCGCGGAACCCGATGGCACGCTTGCGCTTGATCCTGCTGGTACGGTGCGGGTAATGCATGGGAGCCTCGCCTGCCTTCTTCCAAACCAACCGCCTTGCAAATCGGCCGCATCCGGCTGACCCGGCCGCCGCCGACTTGCCCCCCGACCCCGCCCGCCCCTCCCCACCTGGGGCCGAGACTTTAGACGCCTCCCCCCGCCGCGGCCACGTGGCCTCCCCCTCGCCAACCCCCGATGCGCCGGAACTCCCCCTCTCTAGCCGTCATCCCCAGCGCAGCCCCCCCTCCACGCACGCATTTCGCGCTTGTTTTGCCCTTTTCCTGCTTTCCCGGCCGCCGCTGCGGGTATATTCCCCGTAAGAGGCCGGGCCTCCGTGCCCCCGGCCTCGTCGCGATTGCTCCCTGGCCGAGGGAACTCCGGCGGCCGCTCCGCAGCGGCCCCCGGGCGGGTGGGCGGGGACTTCGGGGGAAGTTCGGGGCTGGGGCGGAGGGGACCACCCGGGAGGGTTCGGCCAGCGAGCAACCGCGACCAGCGTCGCCGCGGCATCCGTTCTCGCCGCGGCCGTTCGGTGTCCTCACTTGGCGCCCCGCCGGCCGTTCGCACGGCGCCGGCGGCCCGCCGCGGTTCCTTTCTCTTATGACCCAGTCCGAAATCCGTGAAACGGCCGAAAAGTGCCTCGGCTACCGCTTCAAAGACACCGCGCTCCTTGAGCGCGCCCTCCGCCACGCCTCCGTCGCCGACTCCCGCCTCGACTCCAACGAGCGCATGGAGTTCCTCGGCGACGCCGTCCTGGGCATGGTCACCTGCGAGCTGATCTTCCAGAACTACCCCACCCTCCTCGAAGGGGAGATGACCAAGATCAAGTCCACCGTCGTCTCCCGCCAGACCTGCGCCTCCATCGCCCGCGAGCTCGGCCTCGACCAGCTCCTGGCCCTCGGCCGCGGCATGCAGGGCCGCCACTCCCTCCCCCAGTCCCTCGCCGCCGCCGTCCTGGAATCCGTCATCGCCGCCATCTACCTCGACGGCGGCATGGACGCCGCCCGCGCCTTCCTCGAGCCCATCCTCATCAAGCTCATCGCCCGCGCCGAGGCCTGCGGCCACCAGGAGAACTTCAAGTCCGTCCTCCAGCAGTTCGCCCAGCAGAACCTCGAGTCCACCCCCGTCTACATCGTCCTGGACGAAAAAGGCCCCGACCACGCCAAGTGCTTCGAGGTCGCCGTCGAGATCGGCATCCGCCGCTTCCCCTCCAGTTGGGGCCAGTCCAAGAAGCAGGCCGAGCAGCAGGCCGCCCTCAACGCCCTCCAGGAGCTCGGCCTCTGCGAAACCGGCGAGGACGGCCACGTCCGCATCGTCCGCGAACCCGCCAAAGCCTCCTGAGCCCCTGGTCCTGCCGGCCCGCCAGCGGCGCCGACATTCCGATTCGTGTGATTGCGCAAGGGGGGATACGCTTTGACATGGCGTGCGAAGATTGCTGCGGCCCGCGCGATCTCTCCGGGACCACCCGTGGCTACCGCCGCGCCCTCGTCATCGTGATCGTGCTCAACTTAGGGATGGGCGTCGTCGAAATGGCGGGCGGCTTCCTGGGCCTCTCCCAAGCCCTGAAGGCCGACGCCCTGGACTTCCTGGGGGATGGCCTCATCACGCTCCTCGGGTTCATCGCGCTGCACCTTACCCCGGTCTGGCGGTCAAAAGTGGCGCTCGCCCAAGGGGTGTTCTTGGCGGTGCTGGGCCTGGGCGTTCTCGGCGCCGCGGCGTACCGGGCCTTCATGAACGTCCTGCCCGACGCGGGCGTCATGGGAGTTCTGGGCGTCTTCGCGCTGATGACCAACCTCGCGGCCATGGCCGTCCTGATGCCCCACCGCCGCGGCGACGCGCACGTCCGGGCGGTTTGGCTCTTCAGTCGCTCGGACGCTATCGGGAACATGGCGGTCATCGCGGCCGGCGCCCTCGTCGCGTGGACGGGCACCCTCTGGCCCGACCTGATCGCCGCCGTGGCCATCGCCAGCCTGTTCCTGGCATCGGCTGCGGAGATCATCCGCAGCGCGGGCCAGGAGCTATCGGAGCACCGCCTCGCCCGCCAAGACTCGGTCGTGTCCCAGACTGCTGCGGGTCACCCGCCGCCCCCGGCGGAGTCGCCCTAGGCCGCCGCCCGGAAGGGGAATATACTGCATCCAACCGGCGTTGACCGCGTATGATCCCGCAAGATCGTTGACGTCGGGGCTCAACTCGTGCCGAAGTAGACTGAGTCGATGGCCAAGACCTCCACGACAACCAGATGGCTGATTACGGCGGTCATGGCCGCGTGGCTGCCGTTGTGCTTCTGTCAGGCCTCGGGCTTTGTCCGCGCCGGGCTTGGCTCGGTCGGCCTGCTGGATGCCGCCGCCGACTCGTACTGCTCCTGCTGTGAAGCGGCAGGTCGCGGGGCGCCCAAGTGCGCCTCCTCGCGCGTCGCGTGCTGCGGCGTCAGCGTCAAGATCGCCCCCAAGCCCCAGCGCTGGTCCCCCGACGACAACGGCGCGGGCGCTCCCATCGCTCTCCTGCCGGCGAGCTTCATGCTCGCCCCGCTCGATCACGCCCGCACGCCTTCCGCGGCGGACGTCGCAGCGCCGCCCTTGCCCGCGCAGACACTCCTGCGCCAGGGCTGCGCGCTCATCATCTAGCTCCGCGCCCGCACCCCCCGCACCGACGTGAGCCCCCCGCTCGCGTCCTGTGGCTGTTGTCGTGCTGCGCGCTCCCATTTCCTCCAATCCCCGAACAGAACGCTCCATGTCCTCACCGCCAACCCTCGATCTCGCCACCCTCACGCGCGGCCCCGCGCCGGGCTCGCCCGCCGCGCCGCCCCGGCCCAGCGTCCCGCGCCCGCCCTCGCGCTGGAAGACGCGCCTGCTCGTCCCCGGCGTCATCCTCGGCGCCGCCGCCGCGCTGCTCCTCTACACCGCGCGCGACGCCCTCCGCCCCGCCATCCCCGTCACCGTCGTCCCCGTCGTGCAGCGCGAATCGGCCCCCGCCACCTCGGCCTCCGGCGCGGCCCCCTCTCCCTCTCGCGCCGAGGTCGTCGCCCAGGCCGCCGGCTGGATCGAGCCCGACCCCTTCGCCGTCAACATCTCCGCCCTGACCGACGGCGTCGTCCGCGAGGTCCTCGTCCTCGAGGGGGACGCGGTCGAGCCCGGCCAGGTCGTCGCGCGGCTCGTGGACGACGACGCAAGGCTCGCCCTCGCCGCCGCGCAGGCCGAGCGCGACCGCCGCGCCGCCGACCTCGCCCTCGCCCAGGCCGACCTCGCCGCCGCGCAGACCCGCTGGGACAACCCCGTCGAGCGCACCCGCGACGTCGCCGCGGCCGAGTCCGCCCTCGCCCAGGCCCGCGCCGAGCTCGACAAACTCCCCGCCGACCTCGCCGCCGAGGAGGCACGCCTCGCCGAGGTCGCCGACGAGCTCGAGCGCAAGAGCAGGCTCGCCGACTCCGGCGCCGTCTCCCGCGGCGAGCTCGCCCGCCTCGAGCGCCGCGCCGCCGCCCAGCGCGCCGCCCTCGACGCCCTCCGCGCCACCAGGCCCATCCTCGAGTCCCGCCTCCGCGCCGCCGAGGCCGACCTCGCCGCCGCGCGGGACAACCTCCGCCTCCGCATCGACGAGACCCGCGCCCTCGCCGCCGCCCGCGCCGCCGCCGACCAGGCCCGCGCCATGCTCGCCGCCGCCGAGGCCGACCTCGCCGCCGCGCGGCTCCGCCTCGACCGCACCGAGATCCGCTCCCCCGTCGCCGGCGTCGTCCTCTCGCGCCTCGCCGCCCCCGGCACGCGCCTCATGCCCGGCGGCGGCGACGCCGGCCTCGGCGAGGCCATCCGCGGCGACTCGCCCACCTCCGGCGGCTACGCCATCCGCCTCTACGACCCCGCGCGCCTCCAGGTCCGCGTGGACGTCCCCCTCGCCGACGCCGGCAAGCTCTCCCTCGACCAGCCCGCCGAGGTCACCGCCGAGGTCCTCCCCAACCAGACCCTTCGCGGCCGCATCACCCGCATCCTCGGCGAGGCCAACCTCCAGAAGAACACCCTCCAGGTCAAGGTCGCCATCGACGACCCGCCCCCCGCCCTCCGCCCCGAGATGCTCGCCCGAGTCCGCTTCTTCGGCACGGGCGACGCCGCCGCCGCATCGCCGAGCGCCGCGGGCTCGTCATCCTCGTCATCCGCGGCCACCGCCGGCCTCTGCGTCCCGACGTCCGCGCTCGTAAGCCGCAACGGCGCCGACGCACAAGTCTGGACCGCCGACCGCCGCGGCCGCGCCCCCGTCGCCACCCTCCGCGCCATCACCCTCGGCCCCGCCACCCACGACGGCTGGACCGAGACCACCGCCGGCCTCAACCCCGGCGACCTCATCATCACCTCCGACCCCACCAACCTCCACGACGGCGCCCGCATCCGCATCCTGACCACCGACGCCACACACGCAAAGGCCCACTGAATGTCCGTGCTCGACCTTCATCCAGCCGCCCCCGACCCCCTCTCCCCTTGGGAGAGGGCAGGGGTGAGGGCTACGTGGCTTCCCTCCCCCTTCTACACGGCTTCCCGACTCCTCCTCGACAGACCCTCCGCCCTCGAGGCCCCCTTCCTGAGGGAGGGGGTTGGGGGGCGGGCTCCTCTTCTCGCCCCGAGTCACACCAACCAACAAGGGCTCCCGACATGCCCCTGATCCAGTGCCGAAAGCTCACCCGCTCCTACCACAAGGGCGCGACCACCATCACCCCCCTGCGCGACCTCGACCTGGACGTCGACCAGGGCGAGTTCCTCGCCCTCATGGGCCCCTCCGGCTCCGGCAAGACCACCCTCCTGAACCTCATCGCCGGCATCGACCGCCCCACCAGCGGCTCCCTCCGCATCGCCGGCGTCGAGCTCTCCACCCTCTCCCGATCGGCCCTCGCCCGCTGGCGCGCCGACCACGTCGGCTACATCTTCCAGCTCTACAACCTCGTCCCCGTCCTGACCGCCTACGAGAACGTCGAGCTCCCGCTGCTGCTCCACAAGCTCCCCGCCCGCGAGCGGCACGCGAAGGTCTCCCTCGCCCTCGAGCTCGTGGGCCTCGCCGACCGCCACGACCACTTCCCGCGCCAGCTCTCCGGCGGCCAGGAGCAGCGCGTCGCCATCGCCCGCGCCGTCGTCGCCGACCCGGCGATCATCGTCGCCGACGAGCCCACCGGCGACCTCGACGCCGACGCCGCCGCGAGCGTCATGTCGCTCCTGACGCGCCTCAACCGCGAACTCGGCAAGACGTTCATCATGGTCACCCACGACCCCAAGACCGCCGCCCACGCCCACCGCACCCTGCACCTCGAAAAAGGCCGACTCGTCGAATCCATCACCAACTCAACCAGCGCCCCGGCCCCCACCTCCTGATTGGCGCTTCTCGCGCTTCGCTCCGCGGCTTTCCCATGATCCCCCCCCGATTCATCCCGCTCATCACCAGGCAGGTCCTCCGCCACCGCACCCGCACCTTCCTCACCGTCGGCGGCGTCGCGGTCGCCATGTTCCTCTTCTGCGTCGTCCAGGGGATGCAGTCCGGCGTCGCCGCGGCCACCCGCCAGACCGCCGGCGACGACACCCTCATCGTCTACCGCCAGAACCGCTACTGCCCCTTCACCAGCCGCCTCCCCCAGCACTACCTCGACCGCATCGCCCGCATCGACGGCGTCGCCTCCGTCGTCCCCGTCCAGATCGTCGTCAACAACTGCGGCGCCAGCCTCGACGTCGTCACCTTCCGCGGCGTCCCGCTCGACCGCTTCCTCCCCCACGCCCGCAGAAGCTTCGACCTCCTCGAGGGCTCCCTCGACGACTGGCAGCGCCGGTCCGACGCGGTCATCCTCGGCGAGACCCTCGCCCGCCGCCGCGGCCTCTCTTCCGGCGACTCGTTCGACGCCGCCGGGATCACCGTCCACGTCGCCGGCGTCATCCGCTCCCGCGAGCCGCAGGACCAGAACGTCGCCTACGCCCACCTCGACTACCTCCAGCGCGCCGCCGCCCGCGGCGACAAGCTCGTCGGCGTCGTCACCCAGTTCAACGTGAAGGTGGACGACCCTGCCCGCCTCGACGCCGTCGCCCAGGCCATCGACGCCGAGTTCGCCTCCGACCCCGACCCCACCTCCACCCGCTCCGAGAAAGCCTTCGTCGCCCGCGCCGCCGGCGACATCGTCGAGCTCATCGGCTTCACCCGCTACCTCGGCCTCGGCTGCCTCGCCGCGGTGCTCGCGCTCGTCGCCAACGCCATCGTCCTCTCCGTCCAGGACCGCATCAAGGAGCACGCCGTCCTCCAGACCCTCGGCTACCCCGGCGGCCTCATCGGCCGCCTCATCGTCGCCGAGGGCCTGCTGCTGGGCCTCCTCGGCGGCCTCGCCGGCGCCGCCGCGGCGCACCTCTTCATGCGCGCCAGCCTCCTCTCCCTCTCCGTCGAGGGCCTCACCATGACCATCAGCACCACCCCCGCCATCGTCCTCATCGGCCTGGCGATCTCCGCCGCCCTCGGCGTCCTCGCCGGCATCGTCCCCGCCATCCAGGCCTCACGAAGGGAGATCGCCCAGTGCTTCCGAGCGGTGTGACCCGACGGGCGCCACGGCTGGCCGCTCTGGGCCGCCCGTGCCCCGCCCCTGCGTCTCTCCTCCCTTTGTGGTTCACCAAGGCACGGGCGGCCCAGAGCGGCCACCCGTGGCGCCCGAGACTCACCCGTCCCGTTCCGGTGCGCCCATGACCCCCCTCCCCTTCCAGTACGCCGTCCGCAACCTCGCCCGCTCCCCCCTGCGCCTCGCGCTCTCCATCTCCGGCAGCCTCCTCGTCGTCCTGCTCATCCTCGCCGCGGCCGCCTTCGTCCGCGGCATGGAGTCCTCCCTCCGCTCCGCCGGCTCGCCGGACAACGTCATCCTCCTCGGCGCCGGCTCCGAGGAGTCCCTCGAGCGCTCCGAGGTCACCGCCGCCGCGGCCTCCCTCGTCGCCGCCTCCGTCCCCGGCGTGAAGCACACCCTCGGCGTCCCCCACGCCTCCCCCGAGGTCCACGCCGCCGTCCCGCTCCAGACCTCCCCGCAGGACGATGCGCCCCGCCTCGCGCTCCTCCGCGGCGTCATCCCCGCCGCCTTCCTCGTCCACCCCCAGGTCCAGATCATCGACGGCCGCGCCCCCCGCCCCGGGCGCGACGAGCTCCTCGCCGGCACGCTCGCCGCGGCCAAGATGGGCCTCCCCGCCGACCGCCTCGCCCCCGGCCAGACGCTCGACCTCGACGGACGCACATGGACGATCTCCGGCCGCTTCGCCGCCCCCGGCTCCGCGATGGAGGCCGAGCTCTGGGCACCGCTGACCGACCTCAAGCTCGCCCTCAAGCGCGACACCGACTCGTGCGTCATCCTCACACTCGACCGCGCCTCCGGCGCCGAGTTCGCCGACGTGGACCTCTTCGCCAAGAGCCGCCTCGACCTCGAGCTCGTCGCCATCCCCGAGGACGAGTACTACGCGAAGCTCTCGGCCTTCTACGCCCCGGTCCGCGCCCTGGCCTGGACGACCGCGGTGCTCATCGGCCTCGGCGGGCTCTTCGGCGGGCTGAACACGATGTACGCCGCCTTCGCCGCCAGAGTCCGCGAGCTGGGGATGCTCCAGTGCCTGGGCTACCGGCGCAGCGCGATCGTCCTGAGCCTCGTCCAGGAGAGCGTCCTCGCCGCCGCGGCCGGCTCGCTCGCCGCCTCCGCGCTCGCCCTGCTGGTCCTCGACGGCCTGGCCGTCCGATTCTCCATGCGCGCCTTCGCGCTGACGATCGACTCCGCCGCCCTCGCCACCGGCCTGGGCGCGGGACTGCTCCTGGGCCTCATCGGCGCCCTCCCCCCGGCGTACCGCTGCCTGAAGATGGCGATCCCGGAGGCTCTGAAGGCGGGATAGGGGGGGGGAGAAAGTGGACAGCGCAAAGCGAAAAGCGCAAAGAAGGGCGTAGACACCACACACCACACAGCACACACCATACCGACTCAGCACCCAGCACTCCCCCCACAGAAAGGCCACATCATGAAAACGACTTCCCTCCTCGCCGCTGCCCTCCTCGCCGCCGCGACCCTCGCCGGCTGCTCGAGGTCCGACTCCGACGGCCCCGCCGCGGCGAGCGCCGACGCTTTCCCCCAGACGCTCTTCGTCTCGACCATCGACCGGGCCCCCGTCCCCGTCGCCGAGGCCAAGGCCGGCGCGAAGGAGGGCGACACCGTCGTCCTCCATGGCCACATCGGCGGCCGCAAGGACCCCTTCACCGCCGGCCGCGCCGTCTTCACCCTCGTGGACACCAGGCTCCACCCCTGCGTGGACGACTGCTCCACCCCGTGGGACTTCTGCTGCGACGACCAGGCCGACATCGCCGCCAACGCCGCGACCATCCAGGTCGTGGACGACTCCGGCGCGGTGATCCGCTCCGGCATCAAGGGCGTCCGCGGCATCGCCCCCGGCGCCGAGGTCGTCGTCGCCGGCACCGTCGCCAAGCGCGACGACGCCGCCAACCTCACCATCAACGCCACGCAGATCTGGGTCAAGGGCAGCTGACCCCATGCCCACCCCCCGCCGAGCCATCACCCATTCTCCATACGCACCACCGGGCGCCACGGCCGGGCGCTTCGCCCGGCCGTGCCCCCCCTCTCCGTCCTCTCCCTCCACTCTTCCTCTCCCCTCCGCCCTCTCTCCCTCTGGGAGAGGCCGGGTGAGGGCTCCATGGCCCCCCTCCTCTCTCTACACAGCTCCCCGACTCCCCCTCTCAAGCCCACTCCCTCATGAATGGGGTAGAGGGCGGATCCCCTCTTCACCTCCACACCTCTTCCCCTCCACCCCTCCACCCCTTCCCCTCCTCTTCCTCCTCCTCACCCTCCTCCTCCCCGCCTGCACCCGCATCGACCACCGCCCCGACCTCGCCCGCGCCGGGTCCCTCGTCCACACCTCCACGCTCCGCTGGCGCCCCGACTGGAACGCCCCCTGGTCCGCCGACGCCATCGCCGACTGGGACCCATCCACCACCCCGCTCACCGAGCACCTCGCCGTCACCCTCGCCCTCCGCGACAGCCTCTCCATCCGCGCCGACCTCGAGACCATCGCCGCGGCCCGCGCCGACCTCGTTCAGTCCCGCCTCCTCCCCAACCCCGTCCTCTCCCTCGCCTTCGGCATCCCCATCGCCGGGACCGACGGCGGCACCCAGGTCACCCTCGGCGCGATGCAGCAGCTCACCTCCCTCTGGCTCCGCCCGCACCGCTCCGCCGCGGCCGACGCCGCCCTGCGCGAGGCGATCCTCCGCGTCTCCGACAACGCCCTCCGCCTCGTCGCCGACGCCCGCGCCGCCCACGCCCGCGCCCTCGCCGCGGAGCGGGCGCTCCTGCTCCAGCTCGAGCTCGCCGGCATCGCCGCCGACCAGCTCGCCCTCGTCCGCGCCGCCGCCGACGCCGGCGAAGCCTCCCTCGCCGACGTCGCCGCCGCCGAGCTCGCCCTCGCCGACGCCCAGCGCGGCACGCTGGAGCGCGAGCACGCCCTCGCCGCGGCCCGGCGCACGCTCCTGGCCCGCATCGGCCGCGCCGGCGCACCCGACACGTTCGCCCTCGCCGCCGACCCCGATGCGCCCGCCCCGCCCCCGCCCCCGGACGAGCGAGCGATCATCGACCTCGCCGCCACCCAGCGCCTCGACGTCGCCGCCGCCCTGGCCGCCCGCGACGGCGCCGGCGCCCGCCTCCGCGAGGCCGGCCTCGCCCCACTCCCAGACCTCGCCCTCGGCCCGATGTACGAGCGCGAGATGGACGGCGACAAGATGCTCGGCCCCGCCGTCTCCGTCGAGGTCCCGATCTTCGACGACGGCTCCGCCGCCAGGGCCCGGGCCGTCGCCGACGCCCGCCGCGCCGACCTCCTCGCCCGGCAGACGCTCCAGGACGCGATCCACGAGGCCCGCGACGCCTACCACGCCCACGTCCACGCCGCCGCCGCCGCGGCGATCGCGCGCGACCTCGCCCTCCCCGCCGCGGCGCGCTCCCTCGCGTTCGCTCAGTCCGCCTACGACGCCGGCGAGGCCCCCCTCGCCGACGTGCTCACCGCGCGCCGCAACCACGCCGCGGCCCGGCTCGCCGCCATCGACGCCGACCTCGCCGCCGCACTCGCGCTCATCGAACTCGAACGAGCCGCCGGCGGCTGCCTCGCCCGCCCCGCCCCCTCAGCCCCCTGAAACAGTCTCCGCGGCCGCCCGCGCCAGGTCGCGGATCTCCCGCAGCACGGCCACGTGCGCCGGCGTCCACGCACCCCCCGCCGCGCCCGCCCCCTTCGCCTTCCCCGCTCCCGCCTCGAGCTCGTCCCGCTCGTCCCCGAGCCCCGCGGAGCGCGACCTCGCCGCGTGCTCCATGATCAGGTCCCGGATCCCCGCCGCGTCCGCCACGCCCTCGATCAGACCGACGTGCGCCGCGGATCCCGCGCGCCCGGCCTCCAACGACCCACCCCCGCCGCCGGCCGTCTGCACCCGCAGGTTCGACACCCCGAACCACCGCTGCACCGGCCCCTGCCGGATCTCCACGTTCTGCACGTTCTCGAACGTGATCGTCGTCTCGTGGATCGTCATGATCCCCCGACGGATCCGCAGGCTCCGCGGCGAGAGGAGGTACCACGTCGTGTCGTACCGCAGGTGGATCGCGAGGTACGCCAGCACGTCCGGCACGACGGCGACGACCAGGAAGATCGGCAGCGTGACCACCCCCGCCATCGGGACGGCGATCAGCAGCACGAGCCATCCGATCAGCAGCGCCCCGTCGATCACCGTCAGCCAGAACCAGAACAGAAACTTGAGGTACCGCAAGTACCCCAGCGACGGCTTGAACGCGTGCAGCGTCTCGCCGGTGGCCACCGGGAGAGTGGGGGGGTGCTCCGGGACGCGGAAATGCCGCGCCAGCACGCCCCACAGGCCGCGGTAGACCCACTCCGCCGCCCGCACCCGCATCCCCGCCGCCGTGGCGGTGGTGGTCGCCTGCCCGCTCACGCCCCGCCTCCCCCGCGCGCCGCCGCGGCCAGCGTGGCCATCGAATCACGGATCTCGGTCAGCAGCGCGAGGGCCTCGTCGCCGCCGCACGCCCCCGCCGCGCCCTGTCGAGCCCCCGCCGGCTCGGCGTCGAGCCCGCGGGCGCCCCGCATGCGCGTGTAGAGGTAGTCCCGCAGCGCGTCGGCCTCGAGGATCCCCTCGATCTTCATCTCCGCCGACGCGCTCCCCGAGGCGGTCTGCACCTCCACCGTCGCCAGCCCCATCCAGCGATGCAGCAGGTTCCGGGTCACGTGGATGTCCTGGATCCGCCGGTAGGTCAGGTTGACCTCGCGCCGCCACAGCAGCCCCCAGGCCATCCACACCCCCTCGTCGTCGAACCGGTACCGGAGCGTCCGGTAGCGGATGTACCCGTGCAGGGCCATGAACGGGAAGCCCAGCAGCGAGAACGCCGCGACGATCAGGTAGTAGTCCAGCAGCCGCCGGTCGGGGCGGGTGATGGAGCGCGGGTCGAACCCGGCGTCGGCGGTCACGGGCGCGTGGGCCATCTCGATCTCCGATGCGGCGCGTGCACACACCTATTGGGGATCGGCCCGTCGGCCGTTCGCGCTGCAGCGGCCCCTTACCGCGGCGTCTCCGGCATCTGCCCCGGCGCGCGGCCCGGCTCCGTCCCCCCCGGCCGCGGCGCGACGGGCGAGCGGGGGTCGAGCTCCGGGTCCCCCGGCTCGGTCGGGCGCGGGCCGCGGGGCTGCGCCGGGGCCTCCCCGCCGGGGGGCGGCGTCAGAGGATCGGGCCGCGTCGAGCCCACGGGCCGGGCGAGCTGGTACACCCCGTTGACCAGCCCCCGCACCGTCGCCGCGAAGCGGTCCCCGTCGATCGTCTCGACGGTGTCGCTGGCCTTGTGGTAGTGGTTGGAGCGGAAGTTCGCCGTGTCCGAGACGAGCACCGCGGGGATGTTCATCGACAGGAACGGCGCGTGGTCCGAGCGCAGGAAGTCCGGCACCGCCAGCGGCAGCAGGTCGCCCGCGAAGATCTTCACCCCGTCCCCCGCCCCCTCGCGCATGGCCTCGATCAGCGGCCGGCTGAACGGCTGGTGCTTGATGATCCCGCCGACGGCGATGAAGTCCGCCGTGGTCGGCAGCGGGATGCGGACCGGCAGCGTCGGCCAGGACTGCGAGTCCGCCTCGTCGGAGTAGAACCCGAGCATGTCCATCGAGATCATCCCCACCACCGTCTCCTCCCCCGCCTGGATCCGCGGCCCGAGCTCGCGCGCGTAGTGGGACGAGCCCACCAGCCCGACCTCCTCCAGCGTGAAGAAGATCATCCGGACCGTCCGCTCCATCGGCTCGTCCTTCAGCACGCGGGCGATCTCCATCAGCGCGGCCACCCCCGTGCCGTTGTCGTCCGCCCCCGGCGCGATGGGGACCGCGTCGAGGTGCGCCCCGACGATCAGCACCTCGTGCGGGCGCGAGCGGCCCGGGATCTCGACGATGATGTTGTGCCACACCGCCGCGTCGCGCCGGAAGGCCGCGAAGGGGACCTCCTGCAGCCGCGGCTCGTAGCCGAGCCCTTTCAGCGCCTCGACCAGCATCTCCTCCGTCCGCCGCAGCCCCTGCACGTGCTCCTCCGTCACGCCCGGCGAGCGCTTCGCCGGCAGGGCCGCGACGGTCTCCATCAGCCTCGCGGCGTCAACGCGGTCGGTGACGAGGCGGACGCCGGGGTCGCCGGTGGAGACAAGCACGGCGGCCCATACGACGGTGGCGGTAGCCAGGTGGTTCAGCATGATGGCCAGAGTGTAGAGGCCCCGGGTGGTCACGCCCGCCCAGAACCCAAGCGTCCGGGCGCGATTCTTGTTCCCTGAACAAAGGCTTCGAGCAGCAAGGCCGGCCGGGGATGCAGAATCGGCTCCCGATGCGGCCCCGGCATCGGCCGCGATCCCGATTCGGTCCCCTCGCCGGCGCACACGAGACCGTGGGAGCGCGCCGCCCCGGCGCAGCGCACGCCGGCGCTCCGCGCCCTCCCGTCTCCGAAGCCCTTTCATGAGAAAGGCGTTTGTTCGGATAGGCGCGGTTGGTGAACCCATGCTAATCTAGAGTCTTACCGAGGCGTGCCTGTCTGCGCCGGTCATCGCTTGTTTGCATCTGGAAGGGAATGGAACCATGAAGATCTCCTCGTTCTGCTGTCTCGCCGCCAGCTTCGCCCTCGCCGCCGCCGCCCTGACCGGCTGCAAGACCAGCTCGGCCAACGGCGTCTGCACCGACAAGGGCGCGTGCACCGACGCCGGCGCCTGCTCCGGCGACAAGGCCGCCTGCTGCGCCTCCGGCGAGAAGAAGGCCTCCTCCTGCTGCGCGACCGGCGAGAAGTCCGCCAGCGCGGCCGACGCCAAGATCGTCAACACCACCTGCCCCCTCTCCGGCGGCCCCGCCAAGGCCACCATCACCGCCGCCTACAACGGCAAGACCGTCGGCTTCTGCTGCGCCGGCTGCGCGGGCAAGTGGGAGGCCGCCACCGACACCGAGCGCGCCGCCATGTTCTCCAAGGTCGCGACCAACTGACCGACCGCCCCTCATCGGCGGCCTCAAGATCACAGCGATCCACATCCGCGGCCGGCCCCCTCGCCGGCCGCGGTTCCTTTTTTGTTGCAAGGCTTTCGTAGAGCGCACGTCAGAATCGCGGGGAACGCGGAGAGCGGGAGAAGAGAACGCGGGGCCAGCGGGGCCAGCGGGGAAGGGCGGGGAAGAGCGGGGAAGGACAAGGGCTCGGATAACCAGGCGTCCGCTCCCGTCCAGACTTCCATTCAACCCCAACCCTCTTCAACCCCGTTTTCCCTCTTCCCTCCGTGCCCCCTCTGTGTCTCGGTGCCTCTGCGGTGGATCTTCTTTCTTTCCCGCCTTCCCCGCGTCTCTCCGCTTCCCCCGCTCCCCCCGCGTTCTCTTCCCGTCACGAATCAGGCTTCAAAGCCCGCCCCATCGCCGCGGCGTTGTGCCGCAGGTGCCCCGGGCTCGTCGTCCCCACCACCACGCTCGACACCCCCCGACCCCGCTCCCCCGCCAGCACAAACCTGAGGCACGCCTCCACCGGGTCTCCCCCCGCCGCCCCCAGCTCCCCCGGCGCCAGCCGCGACAGCTCCCCCAGGTGCCCGCTCAGCAGCGCCTTCTTCACCACCACCCCCACGCCCCGCCGCCGCGCCTCATCGATCACCTCCCCGTCGGCCGTGTCCCGCGGGTTGTACGCCAGCATCAGCACGTCCGCCCCTCGCTCCATCGCCGCCCTCGCCGCCCCCGGCGTCTTCGTGCTCGCGCCGATCGCCCGCGCCTTGCCCGCCCGCTTCAGCCGCTCCAGCGCGGCCATCGCGTCCGTCTCCTCGATCGTCCGCAGGTCGTCGTCCCCCAGGTGCAGCAGCACGGCCTCCACCCGGTCCGTCCGCAGCCGCCGCAGGCTCCGCTCCACGCTCGCCGTGATCGCCGCGCCCGAGAAGTCAAACCGCGACCGCTCCCCGTCGAACTCCTCCCCCGCCTTCGTCGAGATCGCCCACGCCTCCCTTCCCCCGCCCGCACCCGCCGCCAGCAGCGCCCCCAGCCGCTCCTCGCTCACCCCGTACGCCGGCGCCGTGTCCAGGTAGTTGATCCCCACATCCCGCGCCGTCCCCAGCAGCGCCACCGCCGCGCCGTCGTCCGGCAGCACCGCCGCCCCCGGGTGCTTCAGCCCCGCCGTCCGCCCGAGCTTCACCAGCCCCAGCCCCATCGCGCTGACGCGCACGCCCGTCGTCCCCAGGTCCCTCAGCTCCATTCCAGCCCCTCCTCCTCCCACGGCAGCGCCGCCACCGCCGGCGCATCCTCCGGCCCGATCGGCCCCGGCCCGGCGCCCCCGCCCGGCGTGATCCCCTGCCCCTCCAGCACCCCCAGCACCCGCTCCGCCGCCAGCGGCGCGAACGCCAGCTTCGTCGGCCACACCACCACCACCTCCCCGATCGCCTTCACCACCGGCTCATCCGGGCGCGACCCATCCCCCGTCAGCCCCTCCGCCCGGTCGATCCGCATCGCCGCGGCCTCCACCCCGTCCCACTCCAGCCACGGCAGGCACGCCCGCAGCTCCCCCCTGGCTGTGGCGACCTGCTTCGGATCTGGCCGCCCCTCCCTCGCCCCCGTCTCCGCCAGCGCGCCACCCAGATACAGCACCGTCCGCCCCTCGCGATCCCGCTGGCTCGTCACCGTCAGCCGCGGCGTGGACGAGGCCCCGAGGCAGTGCCCGTACACCATCGGCAGGCCATGCCCGCGCACCATGACCATGCACAGCGCCCGCCGCTGCATCCTCGCCCCCCCCG
>JBIQJK010000204.1:0-4585 GCA_044507535.1 Planctomycetaceae bacterium
GAAGGGGAGGGGGTGGTCGCGGTTGGGTTCGCTCGCGGCGTTGTGGGTGCCCATGATGATCGGTTCCCCGGGTAAGGTCGTCGTGGTCGGCCGGAAGGCTTATCGGCCAACGGGCGGGGGGGGATTGGTCCGATCAGTGGGCAGGGGGTGGGGGAAGGTCCGATAGGCGAGAGGGCGCAGCGCATGGACATCAGCGTGATCATCCCGACGCGGGGGAGGCCGGAGAAGCTGGCGGCGTGTCTGACGGCGCTGGCGCGGCAGAACTACGACCCGACGCGGTACGAGGTGCTGGTGGGGATCGACGGGGCGGAGGACGGGGAGGTGCACGCGCAGGCGGAGGCGGGGTTCGGGCATCTGCGGTCGGTGGTGTTCGAGCTGCCGCGGGGGGGGATCTCGGCGACGCGCAACGCGCTGCTGCCGCACGCGCGGGGGCGGATCCTGCTGTTCATGAACGACGATGTGCTGGCGACGCCGGACCTGCTGGCGGCGCACGTCGCGGCGCACGACGAGCGGGCGCGGGCGGGGAAGCCCGCGGCGATGATCCAGGGGAGCACGCCGTTCGTGGCGCCGGGGCCGGGGGAGCCGGACCGGCTCTTCGACCGGCTGATCCGCGAGACGTCGATGATCTTCTTCTACGACCAGATGGTCGGGCCGCGGGCGGAGGATCCGGATCACGACTGGGGGTTCCGGCACGCGTGGCCGCTGAACCTGTCGGTGGCGGCGGAGCTGGTGCGGGCGGTGGGGGGGTTCACGGTGTTCCCGACGCCGTACGGGCTGGAGGACGACGAGTTCGCGTTCCGGCTGCGGGAGCGGTTCGGGACGCCGGTGCTCTTCCGGCCGCGGGCGCTGGCGTGGCACGACCACCGGTACGAGCCAGGGGAGTACCTGGCGCGGGAGCGGAAGCTTGGGGAGGCGGCGTGGGGGTTCGCGGGGGTGTCGCCGCGGTGCGCGATGGCGATGTTCGGGCGGGACATCCGTTCGGCGGAGGAGGTGGCGTACTCGCGGGCGTACGTGGAGCGGGAGCGGGCGGGGGTGGAGCGGGCGCGGGAGGCGTTCCACGGCCTTGTGGATATCCCGGCGGGGGCGGTGTCGGGGGAGCACCAGAACGAGCTGATCCGGCTGATCTACCAGCAGCACCTGCCGCTGAAGCGGTGGGAGTGGCGGATGGGGCTGCTGGCGGCGGCGGGGGCGTAGGGACGGGGAAGAGAACGCGGGGGGAGCGGGGCGAGCGGGGGGCGTGGGGAAGACAGGAAGAAGAGAAGACTCACCACAGAGGCCCGGAGTCACAGAGGGGGCACAGAGAAGAGAGGGGGAATGGGGGCTTGAAGTGGCGCGGGGCTGGATGGGGCTCGGGGCGTGTTCGTGCGCCCGTCCATTCAATCCATTGTCTTTGCCTTCCTCCGCTCCCCCCCGCCCCCCCCGCTTGCCCCGCTGACCCCGCGTTCCGCCATTGAGCGTGCGAGCGCACGGGAACTTCCACCCCGAGCTTGCGCTCGGAGCTCCCTTTTGGGTGGACGTGGGATCAGGTGCGGCTGTATTCGGCCCAGCTGGAGCTGGTCTCGCCGACGCGGACGCGTTCGACGATGATGCCCGGGGGGAAGCGGTAGGTGTTGCCCTGCGCGTCGGCGTACTCGCGCCCCGCGGCGACCTCGGCGGCGAGGTGGTCGAAGATGAACTTGGCGAGGACCTCGGTGGTGGGGTCGGTGTTCTGGAAGACGACCAGGCGCTCGCGCAGGTCGGGGGAGAGCTGGGCGATGATTGGGTCGTTGCTGTTGACGGCCAGGGCGTGGTCGAGTCGGTCGAGGAAGGCCTTCAGGGCGAGCTTCACGGCCTTGAAGTCGCAGACCATGTCGGAGCCGTCGAGGGTCTCGGCGGCGAGGACGACCTCGACGCGGCGGGAGTGGCCGTGGGGGTAGCGGCAGCGGCTCGGATGCTTGAGCAGCATGTGGCCGGACTCGATCTCGAAGCTTTTGCAGATGCGGTACATGGGGAGAGGGCCGAATGGGGACGGGATCGTAGGGGAGTGGGGGGAGGGGGGGGTCAGGTGCCGCGGGTGTGGCCGAAGAGGTCGATGTGGAGGCGGTGGCAGTAGCGCCAGGCGCGGGCGAGGCAGAGCTTCAGGACGGCGTCGCGGCGGTCGGGGGCGGGGGTGGCGACGCCCTCGGGCATCAGGAGGATGTCGCCCGGCTGCCACCCGCGGAGCTGGGCGAGGAGGGCGTCGATCCCGGGGAGGTCGTCCGGCCCGGTGACGACGAACTTGAGCTGGTGTTGAGGGGAGGGGTTGTGGTCGATCAGCGCCTGAAGGGCGGGGAGGTTGATGCGGCGCGACTCGTGGCGGGCGGACCAGGCGGGGTCGATCCCGCCCTCGCGGCACTGCTGCTGCGTCGGGGTGGAGTTGGCGAGCTTGGGGGAGATGGACATGAGGTCGCAGCGGAGGCTGGGTGGGGGAGGGAGGGTGCCGGCGGTCTCGATGGTGATGTGGAAGCCGGCCGCGGCGAAGGCCTGGGTGAGGGGGACGAGCTGGGGGAAGAGCATCGGCTCCCCGCCGGTGAGGACGACGTGGCGGGCGGGGGAGGTGAGGGCGTCGGCGAGGAGGTCGTCGATGGTGCGCTGGGTGTGCTCCGGGCGCCAGGAGGCGTAGGGGGTGTCGCACCAGGCGCAGCGGAGGTTGCAGCCGGAGAGGCGGACGAAGTAGGAAGGAACGCCGGCGAGCTTCCCCTCGCCCTGGATGGAGTGGAAGGTCTCGGAGATTGGGAGGGCGTGGGTGGTCACGGGTGATGATCGTAGTGGGCGACGGGCCGAGAAAGGCAGGAACGCGGGGCCAGCGGGGCCAGCGGGGCCAGCGGGAAGACGCGGGGAGGACAGGAAGAAGAGAAGACCCACCGCAGAGGCTCAGAGGCACAGAGGGGGCACAGAGAAGAGAGGGGGAAAGGGGCTTTGAAGAGGCACGGGGCTGGATGGGGCTTGGGGCGGGTTTGGGCGCCTGGTTTTCTATCCATTTGTGCTTCTGTCCTTCCCCGCTCCTCCCCGCTTGCGCCGCTCCCCCCGCGTTCTCTTCGGGCTTGGAAGCGCGGGCTCCAACGCCTGGGCGAGTGGGTGGTCGCGTGTGGGCGACACGGCGGGATGGGCCGGGGTGGGGGGTTCCTACGATGGGGTGTGGCGGATGATCCTGATGTTCCGATGACCGATGAGGAGGGGTTCCTGCCGGCGGAGGCGCCGCCGGCGTGGGGGACGGAGACGCGCGAGGCGCGGCTCTCGCGGCTGCTGCGCAAGGCGCGGGAGCTGCCGGGCGCACCGGGCGTGTACCTGATGAAGGACCACAAGGGGGTGGTGCTCTACGTCGGGAAGGCGTCGAAGCTGCCGGACCGCGTGTCGTCGTACTTCGTCCCCTCGGCGGACCTGGGGGGGAAGAAGCAGGCGATGCTGGAGCTGGTGCACGACTTCGACGTGCTGGTGTGCGAGGGGGAGTGGGAGGCGCTGCTGGCGGAGAACCGGCTGATCAAGGACATCAAGCCGCGGTTCAACGTCAGGCTGACGGACGACAAGACGTTCCCGTACCTGGCGGTGACGCAGCGGGAGGACTACCCGCGGGTGATGATCACGCGGAGCCCGGCGGACCCGTCGCTGAAGGGGGCGAAGATCTACGGGCCGTTCACGAACGTGGGCGCGTTGCGGGAGGCGGTGGAGCTGCTGCAGCGGGTCTTCAAGTTCCGCACGTGCAAGCTGGACATCGTCGCGGACGACCCGAAGAACCTCTACTTCCGGCCGTGCATCCTGTACAACATCGGGCGGTGCACCGCGCCGTGCGCGGGGAAGATCTCGCCGGAGCTGTACCGGATCGACGTGGACCGCTTCACCAGGTTCCTGGGGTCGAAGCGGTCCACGATGCTCCGGGAGATGCGGGAGGAGATGGAGCGCGAGTCGGCCGCGATGAACTACGAGAAGGCGGCGACGCTGCGGGACCAGATCAGGGCGATCGAGCGGCTGGACCAGCGCGCGCGCGGCGGGGCGCGGTCGGGGTGGCAGCCGGAGACGGAGGTGGCGCGGATCGACCCGGCCGAGAGCGTGGCCGCGCTGCAGAAGGCGCTGGGGGTGGAGCAGCCGATCCGGTGCATCGAGGGGATCGACATCGCGCACCTGCAGGGGGACGAGACGGTGGGGAGCAAGGTGACGTTCATCGACGGGCGGCCGCTGAAGGATGAGTACCGGCGGTACCGGATCCGCAGCGCGAGCAACGACGACTACACGAGCATCCGCGAGGTCGTGAGCCGGCGGTACCGTGAGGCGGGGAGCGGGCAGGAGCTGTACCCCGACGTGATCCTCATCGACGGGGGGCTGGGGCAGCTGCACGCGGCGATGGAGGCGTTCGAGCAGCTGGATGTGCGGCCGCCGATGGTGATCTCGCTGGCGAAGAAGGAGGAGCTGGTGTACGTGCAGGACCGGGCGATGCCGATCCGGCTGTCCAGGAGCAACCCGGGGCTGCGGCTGCTGCAGGCGATCCGGGATGAGGCGCACCGGTTCGCCCAGCACTACCACCACGTGCTGCGGCGGAAGAAGACGCTGGGGGAGTAGGGGAGGGGGAAGG
>JBIQJK010000205.1:0-4564 GCA_044507535.1 Planctomycetaceae bacterium
CCCCCATCCCTGAGCATCGAGAGCCTCCAGGATCCCCAGGCCCTCGCCGAGCAGCTCGCCCCTTACCTCATCACCTACGGCGTCCGCGTCGGCGGCGTCCTGCTGATCCTCCTGGGCGCGTGGATCCTCAGCCGCTGGGTCCGCCGCTCGATCGAGCGCGCCCTCGGCCGCGCCAAGTTCGACCTCACCCTCACCAAGTTCCTCGCCAACCTCGCCCGCTACGCCATCCTCGTCTTCGCCGTGGTCGGGTGCCTCGGCGTCTTCGGCGTGCAGACCGCCAGCTTCGCGGCGGTCATCGGCGCCGCCGGCCTGACCATCGGCCTGGCGATGCAGGGCTCGCTGGCCAACATCGCCGCGGGCATCATGCTGCTGATCTTCCGCCCCTTCCGGGTGGGCGACGTCATCCTCGCCCAGGGGCAGGTCGGCAAGGTGGACGAGATCGAGCTCTTCTTCACCCGCGTGGACACCCTCGACAACCGCCGCCTCATCATCCCCAACAGCGCCCTCTTCGGCGCCACCCTCGAGAACATCACCTTCCACCCCCAGCGCCGCGCCGACATCCCCGTCGGCGTCGCCTACGACGCCGACATCGACGCCACCCGCAAAGCCCTTGAACACGCCATCACCCTGATCCCCGGCGCCCTGAAGGACCCCGCCCCCGCCGTCTTCCTCAAGGGCTTCGGCGCCTCCAGCGTTGACTGGGAGGTCCGCATCTGGGCCCCCGCCTCCGACTTTGGCGCCGTCCGCCAAGCCGCCGTCCGAGCGATCAAGATCGCCCTCGACGAAGCCGGCATCTCGATCCCCTTCCCCCAGATGGACGTCAACTTCTTCCCCAGGGGCCCCCTCGCGCTCACGCCGCCTCCCGCCCCCGGCGACGGCGCCCCGCCCGCCGCCTACGCTATGACGCCCCCGGCCCCCCGGCCCTGACCTCGCCGCGCCCGGCTCGGACACATCATCATCATCACACAAAGCAGAGCCACGGGGCGCCCGCCCCGTGGCCCTGCTGCTTTCCTCTCAGCGCCCGGCACGCCCCCGCGGCGAGCCCCTTCACCGGGCGTCCAAGCGCCCCATCCCCTTCCCCCAGATCAATGGATTTCATCCCCCCAGCCGAAGAGCATCACGTGCACGAACCGACGGACCCTCAACGGAGCCGCATCATGCACACCACCGCCCGCCGCGCCGTCCCCGCCGCGGCCGTCCTCCTCGCCCTCTCCCTCGCCCCCGCCGCGTGCAGCACCAACCCCGCCACCGGCCGGACCCAGTTCAACGCCCTCTCTCGCGAGCAGGAGATCGCCATCGGCCAGGAGGCCTCCCCCCAGCTCATCCAGGAGTTCGGCGGCGAGATCCCCAGCCCGCGCCTCCAGGCGTACGTGGGCGAGGTCGGCCGACGCATCGCCGACCGCACCGAGGCCGACAACCCCTCCCTCCCCTGGGAGTTCACCGCCCTCAACGGCCCCGAGGTCAACGCCTTCGCCCTCCCCGGCGGCAAGGTCTTCATCTCCCGCGGCATGCTCGAGGCCATGGAGAACGAGGCCCAGCTCGCCGCCGTGCTCGCCCACGAGATCGGCCACGTCACCGCCCGACACGTCAACGAGCGCTACTCCCAGGAGCTCGGCCTCAGCCTGGGCGCCTCCATCATCGGCGGCGTCCTCGGCGACGGCGGCGCCACCGCTCAGATCGCCAACGCCGCCACCCAGATCGGCGGCAGCCTCGTGCTGCTGAGCTTCAACCGCGAGCAGGAGCTCCAGGCGGACGAGCTCGGCATGCGCTACATGACCCGCGCCGGCTACGACCCCTACGGCATGCTCCAGATGATGCAGATCCTCGAGCGCGAGTCCCAGGGCCGCGGGGGGCTGGAGTTCTTCTCCACCCACCCCCACCCCGAGACCCGCGTCGAGGCGATCCAGCGGCGTCTGAGCGCCGAGTACGCCCATACCCAGGGCAACCCCGAGTTCCGCCTGAGCCCCGAGCGCTACCAGCAGAACGTCACCAGCGAACTCGGCCGCCAGTCCCTCGCCCCCGCCACCACCCAACCCACCCCATCCACCCGCCTCATGCACCGCCTCGCCCTGCACGACCCCACCACCTGGTGCGCCCACTGCGACACCAGCGCCCCATATCGTCCACTCCTAACGCCGAGCCGGCACGAGCGTTAGGGCGAACTCTCCACCTCCCTCGCCATCGCCCCGGGCGCCATTGGGAGTGCTGGCGCCTATACATGCTTGCGATGCGAACTCCTGTTCATCGCAAGCCGGCCTTTGCCGCGCAGCCCGCAAACAACACGGACTGTCTCGCATTACATCCCACTGGATTAGGATCATACCCCTGCAACTACCGGGTCTCAGGCCTCATTGTCTAATTTGACACATCGGTGAGTGTCGCGTTTCACACGCCGTGATATTCACAGCACATTATGGCTGACGCCGATCTCGTCAATAATTATCCTCGACATGTTCCGATAGTGAATCTGGATTCATGGGTCCAACAAGAGGAGCTCACCATGAATCTGTCACTTTCTCGACATGCGACCACATTCTGCTTCGCCGGCACTCGCCGGTTGTCAGCCTTGGCCGCCGCCCTCGGACTACTCGCCGGAGTTCCTGTGTTTGCCGCTGTCCCTGCCGCCCCGACGCCTATCGGCCACATCAACCTTGAGTTTGTGCGAACCAGTGAGACATTCTCACTTGATATTGCTCGTGCCAACGACAATGCCGCCGTCCCCATGGCGATCATGACCGGAATCTGGTCCCAGGCGTCTTCGCCCAAAGCACGCGGTGCGCAGTTCTCTCTCGAGTTAGCGGAGTCATCCATACCGATGCAGTGGCACCCGATTGGTGCTGCCGCTGTCGGTATTCGGGACGCTGACGGCGCGGTATTCATCCTTGAGGCCAGCTCCCCGGGCGCACATGGCTCCTTCTCCGCTCTCCTCCGCGATGGAACCGGCCATGCGATCGCCCGAATCATCGCTAGCGGCGACTTTTCTGTCGATAATGGCACCGGGGGAACCAGCAGTATTGTCTGGCTCGCCTCTATCCTGGCCATTACCGAGAGCGACGTCCGCGGCGGTACGGTTCCCTGCTCGCCAAACTACGACAACTGTAAGGCCGACGCCGTGAATACCTGTGGCGACGGAAACGTTGCCTCATTCAAATGCTCTTGTAACCCACAGACCGGCGCCGTTACCTGCGAGTGGTCTTGTCAGGCGGCCAGATAGGCGATATCCCTCCTCCATCCTCCGTCCTTCACCTGCTGGCCCATGCTGGATCGTAGTCACTCGCGTTTGCCCAAAACCGCGCCCAGTTCCCCCACGCAAACCACTCAATTTCTTCATCGCTCCACCCCCTCCCCCTGAGCCCCTCCGCCAATCTCCCCAGGTCCCGCGGCCGATTGATCCCCCCCGGCAGGCTCGCCGCCGAGAACCCCCCATCCATATCCGACCCCAGCCCCACCCCGCGCCGGTGCCCCATTACCCCGCACACGTGCTCCACGTGCGCGATGCACTCCCCGACCGTCGCCCGCTCCCCCTCCCCGATCCCCGCCCGCAGGAACCTTGAGAACAGGTTCAGCCCCACCACCCCCCCTCGCCGCCCGATCTCCGCGATCGTCTCGTCCCGCAGATGCCGCTGATTCTCCCCTACCCCGCCCCCACCCAGAAGCGAGCGGCAGTTCGAGTGCGACGCGATCACCGCACGGTCCGTCGCCCCCAGCAGCTCCTCCAGCGCCCGGTCCGACAGGTGCGACACATCGTGCACCACCCCCAGCCGGTCCATCTCCGCCACCATCTCCCGCCCCAGGTCCGTCAGCCCCAGCTGCGTCGAGTTCCCCCCCGCGTACCGCGACGGCTTCGCCCACGCCAGCCCCACCGCCACCACTCCCCGCTCCACCCACCACCCCAGCTCCCCGGGCGACCGCACCGGGTCCGCGTTCTCGATCAGCACCCCGAAGTGCAGCGCCGGCCCCCGGCGCGACAGCGCCCGCTCCACCCGCCGCCCGATCGGCGCCTCCACCGCCTCCGCCACGCCCATCCCGCCGCGGATCTCCCCCACTCCCGGCTCGCTCCGCAGCACCCGCCCCAGGTCGAGCGCGACCAGCCCGCGGTCCCGCCACGTCAGGTACACCTCCAGCTGCGCCCGCCCCACCCGGTACGCCCGCTCCACATCCCCCGCGGGGTACCCCTCCGGCCCCGTCCCATCCGGCTCCGCAAAAACCGTCGCCAACGCGAACCGCACACCCCCCCAACCCCTGCCGGCGTCCGGCTTCAACTCCTCCAGCGTCACCGCGGCGGGCGCGTGCGGCTCCGCTCCGCGATCCAGCGGCGCCAGCATGTCACGACCGCTCACGGCCAGGTAGGCAAGATCAAGATGTGCATCAAACCAGGGAAGCAAACTCGCCATAGACCCCATCCTACGGCCCCCACCCACCCCGCCCTCCAAGAGGCCGCTCCCGCCCGCCCCGCCAACTCTGGGAGGTATCCCATGTTGTTCGCCGGGAGCCTCCCAGAGTTCGGATCGGGTGGGGGACGGTCGGGGTGTGGGCCGACGCCCATCCGCGTGGAATTCGTAAC
>JBIQJK010000206.1:0-4538 GCA_044507535.1 Planctomycetaceae bacterium
GCGCATCGCATCGCCCGTAGCGATGATCGTTGGCCTCCATGCAATCTTCATGTGCGTGTCGCGGGCGCCGGCAGCGCCCGCCAGAGCAAGGAGCCCCGCCATGACGACGACGAGCACCACGAGCCCCGCCAACGCCCGCCCCGAGGACCCCGTGCGCGACGCCCTGCTGCGGGCCATCGCCGCGGTGGAGCTGGGCTTCTCCACCCTCGAGACCCGCCGCCACGACAGCCTGGACTTCCGCGAGGTCGCCGTCTGGGGCGCCAGGGAGGCGCTGGAGCGGGCCTACGAGGCCGGCCGCCAGGCGGGACGCGACGAGGCCGAGCGGGCCGCGGGCAAGCGCCGCCGGCGCTGAGCGGGCCGACCCCCACCACGACCACCACCACCAAGGAGCACGGGCATGAGGTACACGAGGATTGAACTGAGCGGGGAGCGGGCGCGGGCGGTCCTCACCCCCGGGGACGGGGCCGGGACGGTCCGGATCGCCCTCCGCCTTCCCGGCGGGGGCGGCCAGGAGCGCACCGCCAGCGTCGCCGACGGCGAGGAGCGCTGGGCCACCGCCGCCTGGCTCCAGCAGGCCCTCTCGGGCTACCGCGGCGCCGGCGGGGACGTCCGCGAGGTGGCCCTGGCGCTGGACCTCGTGAGCGGGGTGTAGCGCGGCCCCCACGCCCCCGGCGCGGGAAGCCGCGCCGCCCCCCCCAGGGGCCTTCGCCCCCCGCGTGGTGCGGGCGGGCCGGATTTGGACGAGGAGTTCACGATGAAGAAGGACGAGGTCAAGATCGACGGGACGTACCTGGCCAAGGTCAGCGGCGGGGTGGTGCCGGTGCGCATCACCGCCGAGAAGTGGCAGGGCGACAAGCACGTGGGCTGGGTCGGGGTCAACACCCTGACCAACCGCAGCGTCCGCATCAAGAGCGCCCAGCGCCTCCGCGGGCCGGCCGGCGGCCAGGACGCCACCGGCGGGGCGACGACGCCCGACGCGGGCGAGGGGGCGGCGAGCCCGGGAGCGGACGCCCCCGCCAAGGGCGGGGCCACCGGCGGCAAGAACGGCGGCAAGGGCGGGGCGAAGCGCGCCGCCGGCCTCCGCGCCCAGGCCAAGGCCGACCAGGAGAACGCCCGCATGCGCGACGAGCGCGAGGCATCCCCCGACGGCATGACCGCCAGCGAGCGGGCCATGGCGCAGACCGCGGCCGCGAAGCCCGCGACGGCGAAGGGCAAGCCCGCCAAGGACCCGAAGCCCAGGAAGACCAGCGCCCTGGACGCCGCCGCCATCGTGCTGGCCGAGGCGGGGGCGCCGATGAAGGCCAAGGAGATGGTGGCGCTCATGGAGGCCAAGGGGCTGTGGACCAGCCCCGGGGGCAAGACCCCCGAGGCCACCCTCTACGCCGCCATCATCCGCGAGATCGCCGCCAAGGGGAAGCAGGCGAGGTTCCGCAAGACCGAGCGCGGCACCTTCGTCGCCACCGAGCACGCCGCGGCCACCACCAGCGCCGGGAAGGAGGGCTGATCCGTGACGACCCCAACGACCCAGCAACTCCAGGAAGTGCTCGCCGCGGCCGAGTCGCTGCTCTCGGCCCGGGCCGACGACATGCTCACGGTCGAGGAGTGGGCCGGCCTGGCCCGCGCCGTCGCCGGGGCCACCGGCTGCAAGGCCGCCGACCTCCTGGGCGGGCGCGACCTGGCGGCGGCCGCCGAGGAGCGGCTGTCCTGGGACCCTGAGCGAGACGGCCCCCTGCCCGGCAGCGACCTGTAGCGCCCGCCCCGCCATCACCCCTCCCCCCCCACCACCCCTGCCGCCCCGGCGGGGGTGTTCTCAGTCGTGAGGTCGGTGCCCTCGTCGGGCGCTGCCGCCAGACCCGGCAGTTCGGCCCCGTTGGGGCCGTAGCGCCGGGCCGTCTTGCCGGTGAACTTCTCCCACCGCCGCACGGCCACGTCCACGAACACCGGCTCCAGCTCCATGGCGCAGCACCGCCGAGAGAGGCTCTCCGCGGCGATGAGCTGGGAGCCGCTGCCGCTGAACGGCTCGTAGCACAGGTCGCCGGGCCGGGTGTGCTTGCGCATCGGCCGGGCGAAGATCTCCACCGGCTTCTGCGTGGGGTGCTCGTTGCCGACGATGCGGCTCTTGCCCTCCCAGTCGATCTCCCAGACGCTGTTGAACTCGTGGTCGCTGTCGTGCTCGGGCATGCTCCCCTGCCGCCAGCCCATCATGCACGGCTCGTGGCGGAAGTGCCAGAAGACCCGCCCGAACACCGGCGTGGGCTTGACCCAGACGATCTGCTGGTGGTCGAGGATCCCCAGGCGCTCCCAGACCTCGGCGATCAGCCGCTGCCGCTTGTGGGCGTGCCAGCAGTAGATCGCCGCGTGCGGGGCCAGGACCCGCAGCACGTTGGTGAACACGCCGGTGAAGAACGACTCCGCGTCGGTGATCTCCACCTCGCGGTACGTGTCCGACCAGTCCTTGCCCGAGTCGTCGGGCCGCTCGCCGGTGTAGTCCACCAGGTACGGGGGGTCGGTGGCGCAGAGCGCGGCCTTCTCCCCGCCCAGCAGCCGGTCCACGTCCGCGGCCTTGGTGGAGTCGCCGCAGAGCAGCCGGTGCTTCCCGAGGACCCAGAGGTCCCCCGGGCGGGTCAGCGCCGCCTTCGGCGGCTCGGGGACCTCGTCCGCGTCGGCGCTCCCGCCGGCCGGGCCGTCCGCGTCGGCGAGCATCGCCTCGAGGTCCTCCTAGCCCCAGCCCAGGATGGACAGGTCGAAGCCGGCGCCCTCCAGGTCGCGCAGCTCGCCCGGCAGCAGGTCCATGTCCCACTCGGCGATCGTCGCGGTCTGGTTGTCGGCGATGCGGTACGCCCTGGCCTTGACCTCGTCCAGGTCCGCCACGTGCACCGGGACGGTCTCCATCCCGAGCTGCCTGGCGGCACGCCACCTCGTGTGCCCGACGATGATCACGCCGTCGGCGTCCACGACGATCGGCTGCCTGAAGCCGAACTCGCTCAGGCTCCGGGCCACCGCGTCCACCGCGGCGTCGTTGAGACGCGGGTTGTGCTCGTACGGGCGGACCGACTCGGTCGGGCGCATCACAATCTGCATGATGTCTGGCTCCCCCCCGCCCCGAGGACAACGCCCCGAAGCGGGATGTTGATGTGCTCCTCAAGTGTATCGGCGATCGCTTATTGGGGCTACGCCGCGCGGCCTGTTAACCCATTCCTGTTGCAGGAGTTGCGTACGGTCGCGTGCGGGCGCACGTAGATGCGTCTGGACGCTTTCGAGCGCACGAGCTACGGCTTTAGACGCGAGCGTAGCTCCCGCCCCGCCCCCGGCGGACGCGGCGCCCGCGCCGCCTCGCCCGGGCACGCAACCGACAGCATTCCACGCCTCTCCACGGGATCGTGGCGGATCGCAGTTCTATGATTCTGTTACATCACCCGGTTCGTACCGCCCGCGCGCCGGCGGCCCCAAGGCGCGCCGCACACCGCCCCCGGCGCCGTAGGGGGGCAGAGCCGAATACCGTCGCCCGCGTCGAGACGACCGCCGGCGGCCAGACGGGGGACCCGACCCTACCCCCCGCCGGGGAGCCTGGTGCTCCCCGCACTCGTGCCTGTCCCGCAGTGGCTGGATGGCTCCCAGCGAAATGGTGCAAGGGCAGGCCCATCCCCGATGCACGGCTCACCCGTGGGCACGGACGCTCAGGCAGGATGGACGGCCCCAGCCCCAGTTGGCCGGGGTCTCCCCTCCGCCCCGGTCTACCCGAGAACACGGGGGGTGCCCGGAGCCCAGGATCATGCCCCCCAGCCAGCCTGAAGCCAGCCGAACGGTGGTCACGCCCGCTGATGTCAGCCAGCAAGATGACTATCTTGCTGTTCTCCGTGCGCTCGCGCAGCAGCTCAACGCCGACCTCGACCTCAACCTCAACCTCAGCACCGCCGCCGTCGGCCTTAGCCGCGCGCAGCGCGCCGCGCTCGTGGCGATGCTCACCCCGCCCCCGCCCCGCACCTGGACGAGCACCGAGGACCTGTACCGGGCCATCTTCAACATCCGTCGGCCCAGCTCAACCTGGACCCGCCGCCGCGACGCCGGGGTCACCGGCGGCGCCCGCCCCGTCCGCCGCACGCTCCACCGCGACGGCACGCCCTTCCGCGCTCTGCGGCCCGCCGAACGCGCCAGCCTCGCCCGCACCATGCGGCGGCTGGTCGAGCGGGGCCTCGTCCGGCCGGCGCTGATGACGTGCGGCAGGCCCATGATCGGGGCGTGGGTGCTCACGGATGCGGGCCGGGCCGCCGCCATCGGGATTGCTGCGTCAGGAGCCGGCGCGTCCAGCGGTTAGCGCGTCTCGCCCGTTGGGCCTACCCGCTAACCGTTGCCCCAGCGGGGACTGCCACCGCCTGCCATTCTCTGCCATTTGGGGGGGGGCGGGGAAGCTACGGATCGGGCAAAAGTCGTAGCTTGGGCGCGTCAGGACTCAGGTCCAGAACGCGAGCGCGACGATCAGCGTGAGGCACGCGAACATCAGCGAGCTGAGGATGACGACAAGCGACGCCTTGAGCGCA
>JBIQJK010000036.1:0-31619 GCA_044507535.1 Planctomycetaceae bacterium
TTGGGGATTGGTGTAACGGTAGCACGACTGACTCTGGATCAGTTAGTCTAGGTTCAAATCCTAGATCCCCAGTTTCCAACGACTTACGACGATGTTGACCCGGCGTGCCAAGTCTCGCCCGCTGGAGTGCTTGCGCTCCCACGCTCGGACGCCGCGGATTGTTGATCATGCCCGGTTGTGACCCGCTGGGCCCCCCTTCTGACACAGTTCTTGGTACGGTCAGCGGGCCCCACGTCAGCGCCGGTTGCCTCTGCGACCCGATGAGCGCGGCACGCGTCTGGGTGGACTCCGCCAGAGGAAGCAGCCCTTCATCATCGAGGTCAACGGGTTCAACTTGAGTGTTTCCAGGTCAAGAGCGAGCAGAACCCCATCGACCGCCCGACGCCGGACCAGCTCATCGGGGCGATGCAGAACTTCCACGCCGAGCAGGGCCTGCTCGTCGCCTGGGGTGGCTTCAAGCCCACCGTCATGAAGGAGCTGCCGGCCCAGTTCTTCCGGGTCCGGCTGTGGAACCAGCAGCAGCTCATCGACGAGCTGGTCGCCGACTACGACAAGCTCGACCCGGACATCCGGGCCGAGATCCCGCTCAAGCGCATCTGGACGCTGGCGACGGAGGAGCTCGAGGAGTAGACCCCGCGACGCCGGCTCGCAGCCGTTGTCAGTGAAAGTCTCGAGATGCGACCGCGAACCCGTTCATCACCGGGTCCAGCGACCGCGCGGAGCGGACCAGCACGTGGACGACCTCGTCGCCGCGGCGCTCGACGCGGCCGCGGACCAGGACGGCGGTGCTGGCGCGGAGGGCGCGGCGGCAGTGGCGGTAGACCGCGGGGCGGACGATCAGGTTCAGCGGGCCGGTCTCGTCCTCGATGGTCATGAAGACCACGCCGTGGGCGGTGGCGGGGCGCTGGCGGATCAGGACCAGCCCGGCCGCGGCCACGAACCGGCCGGCGGGGGAGCGGGCGGCGTCGCGCACCTCGGCGGCGGTGGCGGCGCCCAGGGCGTCGAGCCGGTCGCGCAGGAACGACAGCGGGTGGCCCCGCAGGGAGAGGCCCAGGGCGGCGTAGTCGTGGCGCACCTTGGCGGGCTCGGGGATGGCGGGCAGGAGGGACGCGGCGGGGTCCTCTCCGCTGCTTTCGGACGCGGGCAGGGCGTCGAACAGCGGGAGATGCTCGTCGGTCAGGGCGCGGACGGCCCAGAGCGCCGACTGGCGGGTCAGGCCCATGGAGCCGAAGGCGTCGGCGGCGGCGAGCCTCCGCAGGGAGGCGGCCCGGACGCCCGCGGCGCGGCGCAGCGCGGGGATGGACCCGAATGGGCCGCGGGCGGCGACGGCGGCGGCGATCCGCTCGGCTTCTTCCTGGGCGAGCCCCCTGACCAGCCGCATGCCCAGGCGCAGCGCCGGCCCGGCGGCCGCGTCGCCGCCCCCGTCCTCGAGCGTGCAGTCCCACGCGCTGCGGTTCACATCAACCGGGCGGACCTCCACGCCGTGCTCGCGGGCATCGCGGACGAGCTGCGAGGGGGAGTAGAAGCCCATGGGCTGGCTGTTGAGCAGGGCGCAGGTGAACGCGGCGGGGTGGTGGCGTTTGAGCCACGCCGAGACGTACACCAGCAGCGCGAAGCTCGCGGCGTGGCTCTCCGGGAAGCCGTACTCGCTGAAGCCCTTGATCTGCTCGAAGCAGCGCTCGGCGAACTCCAGCGGGTAGCCGCGGGCGAGCATGCCGTCGATGAGCTTCCGGCCGTAGCGGAAGATCAGGTCGCCCTTGCGCTTCCACGCGGCCATGGCGCGGCGGAGCCCATCGGCCTCGCCGGGGGTGAAGCCGGCGGCGACGATGGCGAGCTGCATCGCCTGCTCCTGGAAGAGCGGCACGCCGAGCGTCCGCTCCAGCACCGCCCGCACCGCCTCGTTCGGGTACGTCACCCGCTCGAGCTTCTCCCGCCGCCGCAGGTACGGGTGCACCATGTTCCCCTGGATCGGCCCGGGGCGGACGATGGCGACCTCGATGACCAGGTCGTAGTAGCAGCGGGGCTTCAGCCGCGGCAGCATGGACATCTGCGCGCGGGACTCGATCTGGAAGACGCCGACGGTGTCGGCCCTGCAGATCATGTCGTAGGTGGCGGGGTCCTCGGCGGGGATGGTGTGGAGCTCGAGCCGGGCGGGTTGGTCGGCGGCCGCGCCCCCGCGGCCGGCGCGGGCGCTGACCAGGTCCATCGCCTTGCGGATCGCCGTCAGCATGCCCAGGCCGAGCACGTCCACCTTGAGGATGCCCAGGGCGTCGATGTCGTCCTTGTCCCACTCGATGACGGTGCGGCCCTCCATCGCGGCGTTCTCGATGGGGACCGTCTCGCACAGCGGCCCCCGCGTGAGCACGAACCCGCCCACGTGCTGGGAGAGGTGCCGCGGGAAGCCCAGCAGCGTGCGCGCCAGCTTCAGCACCAGCCGCAGCGTCCGGTCGTGGGGGTTCATGCCCAGCTCGCGGAGGCGGCCCTCGCCGACCTCGCCCCCCTCCCACCAGTCCAGGTTCTTGGCCAGGCGGTCCACGCAGTCCAGGGAGAGGCCCATCGCCTTGCCCACCTCCCGCACGGCGCTGCGGGGGCGGTAGCAGATGACCTCGGCGGTCAGCGCCGCGCGGTCGCGGCCGTACTTGCCGTAGAGGTACTGGATGACCTCCTCGCGGCGCTCGTGCTCGAAGTCGATGTCGATGTCCGGGGGCTCGTCGCGCTCGCGGCTCACGAACCGCTCAAAGAGCAGGCTCACGCGGTCGGGGTCCACCGCCGTGACGCCCAGGCAGTAGCACACCGCGGAGTTGGCCGCGGCGCCGCGGCCCTGGCAGAGGATGCCGCGGGAGCGGGCGAAGACCACAATGTCGTGCACGGTCAGGAAATAGGGCGCGTAACCGAGCTCGGCGATGAGGGCCAGCTCGTGCTCGATGAGCCCGCGGACCTTCGCCGGCACGCCGCCGGGGTAGCGCCCGGCCGCGCCCTGCCAGGTCAGCGCGGCCAGGTGCTCCATCGGCGTCCGCCCCGGCGGGACGGTCTCCTCGGGGTACTCGTAGCGGAGCTGGTCGAGGCCGAAGGCCGCGGCGCGGAGGGCGACCTGCGCCGCGCGGGCCACGGCGCCGGGGAACTCGGCGAAGAGGCGGGCCATCTCCGCCGCGGGCTTGAGGTGACGCTCGGCGTTGGCCAGCAGCCGCAGCCCCGCCTCCTCGATCGTGCACCCCAGGCGGATGCAGGTCAGGACGTCCTGGAGCGGGCGGCGCTGCGGGATGTGGTAGCGGGCGTCGTTGACCGCCACGAGGGGGATGCGCAGCCCCGCAGCGAGGTGGGCGATAGCGCGGATCTCCGCGGCGTCGTCGGGTCCGTAGCGGCGGCAGATCGCCAGAGAGAGGCGGTCGCCGTCAAAGCCCTCGCGGCCGAGTCGGGCGACGGCCGCGGACCATTCATCGGTCATGCCGCCCCCGTCGGGGGGCATGACGACGCCGAGCAGCCCGTCCTGGTGTTCGAGCAGGTCGTCGATCGTCAGGCGGCACTCCCCCTTGGGCGATCGCCGCTTGCCCAGGGTGAGCAGCCGGCAGAGGCGGCCGTAGGCGGCGCGGTCGGTGGGGTACACGAGCACGGCCAGGCCCGGGGGATCGCTCAGCACCAGCCGGCACCCGACGGCGAGGGGGATGCCCGCCTCCCTCGCGGCCACGTGGGCTCGGACGACGCCGGCGAGGGTGTTGGCGTCGGCGATCGCCGCGGCGGCGTGGCCGAGCTCGGCGGCGCGGGCGACCAGCTCCTCGGGGTGGCTCGCGCCGGTGAGGAAGGTGAAGTTGCTGGTGACGGCCAGCTCCGCGTAGGCAGGGGCGTCGGGCATGGTGGGGTCTCTCCTGCTCCTGCCTTCAGGCCCACACGCCGTGGACGAACCACCGGCCCTCGTCGGGCTCGTGGAAGACCCACAGCCACAGCCCCGCGCGATCCTGCACCTTGAAGTAGTCGCGCGTCGGCTCGCCTCTCCCCTCTCCCATGCCCCCTCTTCGCCACCACTCCGGGCCGATGCGTTCCGGCCCCAGGCCGGCGGTGAGGTGATGCTCGGCGCCGCGCCACGACAGCCAGCGAGGCGCGCCGTCGGGGGCCAGCGCGATGGCGTTGACGGGCTCGGGGCGCTCGAAGAGGACCGACGGGCGGTCGGCGTCGGCGAGCGCCGCACCCGGGGCCGCGCGGCGCGCGTGCTCGGGGCGGTCGAGGATGGGGCGGAAGCGGACCACTTGCTCGGGGCGGTGCGATTCGGCGGGGTCCGGGGCGAGGACGCGGTCGGCGCCGAGCCGGCTCGTGAGGATGTCGATGAGCTCGCCCATGGCGGGGGCGAGGGCCGCATCGTCGCCGGCGCCGCCCTCGCGCCACCGCTCGGCCTGCTCGTGGGGGAGGCGGCGGGTGCGGGGAGCCAGGAGGGTGAAGGACTCGACGCCGTCGGCGAGGTGGGTGCGCTCGAGCTGTGGGCGGAGCAGCGACCAGAGGTGCGCGGGGCTGCGGCTGGGGCGGCTGAGGGTGGCGGTCAGCAGCACCGGGGCCATGTCCGGCCCGCGCAGATCGAGCTCGAGGCTCTGGGCGCCGCTCTCTCTCGCCGCGAGCTGCGCGCACAGCCGCCCGACCAGCTCGCGCACCACCCGGTGCGCCGCCTCGGGGTCCGTCGTCGGCCCCGCGAGCGTCCACGAGGCGCACACCGGCTCGACGGGTCGCACCGGGTCCAACAGCTCCGGCGCCGTCCCGAGCGCCTGATCGAGCCGGCGCAGCGCCCCGGTGCCGAACCGCGACGGCAGCGACGAGCGCGGCAGGGCCATGAGCTGCCCGATCGTCGTGACGCCGACCTCCGCCAACGCCTCCGCGGCGGCCTCGATGCGGAGGGCCGCGAGCGGCAGGGGAGCGAGCGCCGCGCGGGCGCCCCCCTCGGGGATGATCGCCCGCTCGCCGCGGCCGTAGCGCGCCACGGCCCACGCGCACCCGAGGGTGGGGGCGACGGCGAGGCGGGGCCGCAGCCCCAGGTTGGCCACGGCGCCGGCGATCCGGTCCACCAGGGCTCCCTCGCCCCCGTAGAGCCGCTCGCACCCGGTGACGTCCAGCAGCAGCCCATCGGGGGGGTCGGGGGCGGCCAGGGGCGTGAACCGCACGGCCCACGCCGCCAGGGCGCGCAGCGCGGCCTCGTCACGCCGCGGCCGGAAGGGCTCGACGCGCACGCCGTCCAGCGGCAGCAGAGCACGGGCGTGCGCCAGGGTCATGCCGGGGCGGACGCCCGCCGCGGCCGCGACCTCGCAGCAGCGCTCCACGAGCCGGCGCTGCCCGCCGTCGCTCACCAGCAGCACCGCGGGGGGCCGGCCCTCGCCGCGCCCGGGGCGGCGGGAGGGACGGGGGCGGGGGAGGCGACGATGGTCACGCGGTTCGGAGGAAGGCGGCGGGAGGGGATGCGGGGGCGTCCCCCGCCGGTCGCGGCGCTTCAGCAGGTCCACGTGCCACATCGGAAGATACAGCGAGAGCACCCGTGCCATGATGATGATGACGGTGACCGCGCCACTCCGCGGTCCACGGCCGCTGGGCGCCGTCGGCGGGCCGCACTCCCTTGCAGCGCAGGAGTTCGACGGTCCATCGTGGACCGTCCCGGTCGGAAGGAACGCACCGGACCGCCCACCGCGCCGCGGCGGCGGAGAGCGCCGCCGCCTCGTGAGCCGGACGGGCCAGCATCACCAGCGCCCGCCCCTCTCCCGCGGCGACCTGGAACCGGCGCGAGGCGGCCATGGAGAGCCCGCTGCCGTCGCCCACCACCGCCGCGGCGGCGGGGCAGCGCACCGCCAGGTCGATCGCCATGAGGCGCGACCGCTCATCCGGCGGGTCCACAAAGATGGACCGGGCCAACAGCGGCCGGCCGCCGCAGCGGAACAGCGCGTGCGGCGTGGGCCAGCACCGCCGACCGATCCACAGCGCCCACCCCGCCGGCGCGGCGGCGAGCGTCAGCGTCACGATGTGGGCGAAGAGGCACAGCGGGGGGAGCCAGGGGTGGCCGGCGGCGGGGCGCCCCCCCTCCCCCTCTCCCTCCCCCTCCGCAGCGACGTCGAACCACTCGTGGACGACGCCGCGGGCCAGCCGGAACCCCTCGGCGCCCCCGATCGCCACCGCGTCGGCCTCGCCGCCGCGGGTCCGGCGGTCGCGTTCGAGGACGCGATCGATCTGCTCGCTCAGGCGGCGAAAGTCCGGGAGTTGGACGGGCTCAATTGTTTGCACGATGGCAGGGTACAACACGAACGCAAGCCGTGCAATGCCCTCGTGTCAACCTGCGGCGGCTGTGGTGCGCAAGTCATTGTTCTGAAACGACTTGGATGCTTAAAAAGCCGCAATGTTCGGGTGTTGATGGAGCGTGCAAAAGCACGCCCTAGCGGCCCCACAGCGACTCCGGCTCGTCCTCCGCAGGGTCCGGCGGGAGCGGCTCGATGCAGCCGGGGTCATCGTGTCGGGGGCTGTTGACCCGCGTGCTCACGCGGTGCAGCACCAGCGCATCCTCGGGGGCGGGCACGAGCAGCGCCGCCAGCGCGGCCGCATCCTGGTTCTGCCCTGTGTCCAGCCACTGGTCCCACGCCGCCGGCGGGAGGATCGCCGGCATCCGGTCGTGGATGGGCCGCATGAGGCCGTTGGCCGCGGTGGTCAGGATGGTGAAGGTCTCCAGCGGCCCCGCGGCGGGGTCCTTGTCGCACCGCTCCCACAGCCCCGCCAGCGCCAGGACCTCCCCCTCGCGGGGACGGATGTAGAAGGGCTGCTTGCGCGTGGAGCCCGCCGCGGCCGCCCGCCACTCGTAGAACCCGCTGACGGGGACCAGGCACCGCCGCCGGCGCAGCGCATCGCGGAAGGCGGGCCTCTCGGCGGCGGTCTCGGCGCGGGCGTTGACCATCCGGTTGCCGATGGCCGGGTCGTCCGCCCAGCGGGGCACCAGCCCCCAGCGGAGCATGGCCACGCCGCGGCCGCCTTCCGCATCCTGACGGACCACGGGCGCGGCCTGCGTGGGCGCGACGTTGTACCGCCGCGAGAACAGCGGGACTTCCTCCGGGGGGAGCGTCGTCAGCCGCATCAGGCGGTGGAGCTGCCTCCAGGTGTAGAGGTGCGTGTAGCGGCCGCACATGACCGGGATGCTACGCCCCCAAGAGCTGCGCACAACCGCCGCGGGTGGGTTGAAGGAGGCGGCTGGTTCATCACCTACCTGATGCGGCGCCACTGCTCGCGTTGATCATCGCGACGATCCCGGCCCGTACGGCCGCCGCCAGGCCGGCCCAAGCCGCGACCACCACCGCAAGTTCGGGGTCATCTGACACGATTCTGTCACAGTCCCCCTGCCGCTGCTCCGAAAACGCTGCAATCTCCGCTGCTTCTGCGCACCCGTCTCCAGGTTCAAATCCCAGATCCCCGGTTTCCCCCCTTTTCCAGTGTGATCAGGTTCCGGCGAGGCGTGCCATGCACGCCCGTTGCCGCGTGCGCGCACCGCGGGCGCGGCCCCCCAAGGGTCCCGCGGTCAGCGGCGTCCCGTGGCGGGCGGGGCCGGGAGGGAACTCAGCGTGCGGCGGGCTCCTCGTGCTGGCAGGTCTCGAAGAGGAACCACGTCCGCTCCTCGGTCTCGTCGATCCAGACCTCGATCAGGCTCGCCGTCGCGACGTCGCCCCGCTCGCTGCAGACGCGGTGCGCCTCGCGGAGCCTCGCGGCGAGCTGGCGGTTGTCCTCGCACAGCTCGGAAAGCATGTCGTAGGGATCGACGAAGTCCGCGTCGTTGTCCTCGATGCGCTGCAGGCGCGAGATCTGGCCGATGGACTTGATCGTCGGCCCGCCGATCTTGCGGAGCCGCTCGGCCATCGGGTCGGTCATGGCCAGCAGCTCCGACGCCTGCTTGTCGAGCAGCTTGTGGTACTCGCGGAAGTGCGGGCCGGTCATGTGCCAGTGAAAGTTCTTGGTCTTCAGGTACAGCGCGAAGACGTCGGCGAGCGCCGGGTTGATCGCGCCGGCGATGTCCCGCACCGCCTCGGCCGGGAGGTCGGAGGGAACGGCCAGCGGCGAGAGTTGACGCTGCCCGGCGTCGCGCATCCTGGACGGTGTGTTGGCACGCATGTGCAGTCTCGCTGGAATGGGGTCCACCGCGTTCGAAACGCCTGTGTGACTCTACCCGACGGCGCTCGCCCCGCGTGAAACCGGGCGACGAACCGACCGGGCGGCCACGCGCCCTTCCCTCGGTCCGCACGCCGGGTCGGCGCGCCCCGGTCCCCGGAACAGTCCGCGCCCGAGACCTCGCCCGCCGAGCGGCGGCGATTGTCCGCAATATCCGCTTGCGTCCCAACCGGGAAACAACGACAATAACGGCGCGACCCCGCAGCCGTGTCGGGCCTTTTTGTCGCCGGTACCTGATATGACGCCCGGCCCTCACCTTACCGCTTTGCTCACCCTGGCCAGCCGCGGCGATCCCGAAGCCTCGGCGGAGGCGATCCGGTTGGTGTATGACCGGCTTTACGAGATCGCCCGCGAGCGCTGCGGGCCCAAGGGGGGCTGGGACGGTTTCTCCCCAACCATGCTCGTCCACGAGGCGTACCTCCGGCTTGTGGACGGACGGTCCGCCGTCGAGTGGAACGACCGGTCGCATTTCTTCGCGGTCGCCGCGATCGTGATGCGCCGGATCGTCCTGGATTCCGCGAAGGCCCGCGGGCGGCTCAAGCGGGGTGAGGGGTGGCGTCGGATCCCGCTGGAGGCCATCGAGGCCCAGCCCGCGGCCCCGGCCTACGACCCCCTGGAACTGGCGGACGCCCTCCGCCGCCTGGCCGAGCGGCGGCCGCGTCAGGCGAGCATCGCCGAGTGGCGAATCTTCGTCGGCCTTTCTCACCCGCAGATCGCCAGGCTGCTGGGGGTCTCGGTGCGGACGGTCGAGGCCGAGTGGGCCTTGGCGCGGGCGGAACTGATGCGGGAACTCGGAGATGGGCCGCCGCCATGAACCGCCCCCGCGCCGCCGCGCCCGACCTGGACGATCGGGCCCGCGAGGTCTTCCTTGAGGTCTGGGGTCTCGGCCACGGCGAGCGCGACGCCGCACTGGCTCAACGGTGCGGCGACGACGACGATCTCCGCGCCGCCGTCGAGTCGCTGCTGGCGCTGAGCGAGAAGGCCGCGGGGGTGTTCACCGCGCCGGGGCTCCGTTCGACGCAGGCCGGGCTCATCGACGCCGCGATCGACGGCCTGGGGCTCGCGTCCGCGCCGCCCCCGACGGTCAGCGCCCTCCCGGAGCGGATCGGCGGCTACCGCATCGTCCGCCTGATCGCCATGGGGGGAATGGGCACGGTCTACGAGGCCGTGCAGGAGGCCCCGCGCCGGACCGTCGCGATCAAGCTGCTGCGGGCCGACCTCCTCTCCCCGGCGACCGTCCGCCGCTTCGAGTACGAGGCCGAGGCGCTCGCGAGCCTCCAGCACCCCGGCATCGCGCAGGTCTACGAGTTCGGCTCCTGCCGACCCTTCGGGCCCGAACAGCCGTTCTTCGCGATGGAGCTGATCCGCGGCATGCCGATCACCCGCTACGCGGACGAGCGGCGGCTGGACGCCCGCGCCCGCCTCGCCCTGCTCGCCGAGGTCTGCGACGCCGTGCACCACGCCCACCAGCGCGGCATCATCCACCGCGACCTCAAGCCGGCCAACATCCTCGTGGACGAATCCGGCCGACCCAAGGTCGTGGACTTCGGCGTCGCCCGCCCCATCAACCACGACCTCGGGGCGACGATGAACACCTCCCCCGGGCAGATCCTCGGCACCCTCGCCTACATGAGCCCCGAGCAGCTCGACCCGCCCGAGGCCGGAAGAGGCGGCGCCGGGATCGACACCCGCGTGGACGTCTACTCCCTCGGCGTGGTGCTTTACGAGCTGCTCGTCGGCCGGCTCCCCTACGACCCCCCCTCGGGCTCGCTGCTGAAGCTCGTGCAGGCGATCCGCGTCGGCGCGCTCGAGCGCCCCGGGGGACGGGCCCGCCACGGCGCCCTCCGCGGCGACACCGGCCGCGTCGTCCGCGCCGCCATGGCCCCCGATCGCGCCCAGCGCTACCAGTCCGTCTCCGACCTGGCCGCGGACCTGCGCCGGCTGCTCCGCAACGAGCCCATCCTCGCCCGCGCCCCGAGCCCGCTCTACGTCGCCGGCAAGTTCCTCCGCCGGCACAGGCTCGGCGCCGCCTCGGCCGCCATCGTCGCCGTCGGCGCGGGGACGCTCCTGGGGGTCTCCTTCATCCGCATCAGCCGCGCCGAACGCGAGGCGACCCGGCAGTACCGGACCGCCCGCGGCCAGGTGGACTTCCTCGTGAACGAGGTGATCGCCGAGCTGGAGCGCATCAGCGGCGCTGGCGTCGTCAATCGCCGCGTCATCGAGCGGCTGCTGGACTTCTCCGCCGACGAACTCCGCCGCCACCCGGCGGACGAGGCCCTGATGGAGAACCACGCCCGGCTGCTGAGCTACCTCGCCAGCATCGACCAGGCCGAGCACCGCCCGCAGGCCGCGATGGCCAGCCTGCGCGAGTCCCTCGCGCTGCGCGAGCGGCTGGCCGCGGCCAGACCCGGCGACCCGGACCGCCTCATGGAACTCGGCATCACGATGGTCCGCGTCGGCGACATCGCCTGCGACCTGGGGGACGTCGCGACCACCCGACGCATGTACCAGCAGACGCTGGAGATCGACGAGCAGCTCGCGGCGGCTCACCCGGACAACCGCCGCTACCTCGACAACCTCGGCTACAGCTACGAGCGGGCCGCCTTCGTCGCCTGGGAGGACCAGGACCTCGCGGCCGTCCGCGCCGCGCTGACCCGCCGACTCGAGATCGCCGGCCAGGTCTACGCCCGCTTCCCCGATAATCCCACGTCCGCCCTTGGGCTCTGCAGCGCGCACTCGCAGATGAGCACGCTGCTGGCGCAGACCGGCGAGCTCGCCGCGGCCCACGCCCACGCCCTCCAGGCCGTCGAGCACGGCGACCGCCTCATGCACGAGGAGCCGCACCACCGGTTCTACGCGCGCTACGCCATCGGCGCCCACCGGCTCGCCGCGATCTTCGACCCCTCGCGACCCAACCCCGACTCCGCCGCGCACCTGCGCGAGGCGCTCGCGATCGCCGAGCGGCTGGCCGGCTCCGCCCCGACCGAGGTCTGGCCCTGGGATGCCATCGTCGTCGTCCGCACCGCGATGCAGGAGGAGGCGAGGCTCCGCAGCGACGACGCCGACGCGGCCGCGCACGCCCTCGCGATCGCCGCGGCCGAGGCCCGCATCGAGGCCATCTCCGCGCCCGCGGGCCCCGCCCCCGCCGACTGACCCCCGCCTCCCCCTTCTTCCCGCGCCACAAGACTGGCCGCGTCGCGGCACGCACGCACACATCCAAAAAGAAAGCCGCCCCCGGGCGAACCCGGGGGCGGCGTGTTGGATCACTTCAGCGGCCGGTGTCGGCTCCGGGGAGCCGGCGCCGGATCAGCAGCCCTGCTGCACGGCGATGAGCCACGCGCTCAGGAAGGCGCTGATGTCGTTGGAGTTGACGCTGCCGCTGCCGTCGAAGTCGGCGTTGAGGTTGCCGTTCTGGACGCTGTCGAGCCAGGCGGTCAGGAACGAGCTGATGTCGTTCGAGTTGACGCTGCCGCTCTGGTCCCAGTCGGCCGGGCACTCGGGCCCGCCGCCGCCCTCGCAGGTCAGCTTCAGCGTGTACTCGCTGCCGGTGGTGTTGCCGCAGGCGATCTGGTCGCCGAAGGCGGGCACGACGATGATGGTGTAGGTGCCCGGGCCGAGCGTCATCTCCAGGGTCTCTTCCTGGCAGCCGCCGATCTCGAAGGCGGGCGTGATCGCCATCCCCTCGGGGGCGGTGTTGCAGTTGAGGTTGACGATCGGCACGCCGTTGACGCCCACGAAGCCGGCGAAGCCGAAGAACTCGGCGTTCACCGCCATCGTGACGGTCTGCTCCTCGGTGAGGGTGAACTGGTACCAGTCCGTGTCGCGGAGCTCGCCGTTGAAGGCGACCGTGCCGCGGTACGTCTGGCCGCAGCTGATCTGGCTGAACGCCGGCGCGTTCTCGGGCAGGTTGTTGCACCCGCCGTTGACCAGGTCGCCGATCGGGTCAAGCCCGCACGCCGTGTCGTTCTCCTGGATCACGCCGCCCGGGATGGTGATCTGGCAGGGGGGGTTCTGGCAGGCCCGCGCGACGACGGGGCCGTCGCTGAGCAGGTGCCAGAGGTTGGAGATCGCGGTGCCCTGCGCGCCGCCGTCCGTGACGGTCGTCGGCGTCCAGGCGCCCGGGACCGCGCCCGAGGTGCGGCTGGCGAAGCGGCGATCGGCGGAGGGGGCCGAGCTGGTCGTCAGCTGCCAGTGCCAGATCGGGACGATCGGCTGGCCGATCCCCTGGACGGCCTGCACGCGGCCGACGGAGACCCAGCTGCACCCGTTGCCGGGCAGGTCCACCGGCGGGTGCGAGATCTTGACCACGTCGTCGCCGTCCCACTGGAAGGTCACGCCGGGGTCGCCGATGCCGAACTCGGCCATCGCGATCGGCGCCCCGGGGACGCCGGCCACCGAGGAGTTGGTGAAGTACGCGACGCGGAACTGCGGATCGGACGGGGGCGCGATCCCGACCGCCTGGCCGGCGTCGGTGAAGCCGAGCCAGAAGCCGCCGAAGCAGATGCTGCTCACGGAGGTGGGCGCGGAGAAGGAGATGTTCTCGGCCCGCTGGAAGCCGCCGACCGAGCCGGGGAAGTCGGCCCGCATGCCGAAGCCGGTCGCCCCGTCGTACGGGATGCCGTTGGCGTCGCTGTTGTCGCACACCGGGGGCATCGGGGCGATGTCGCACCCGAGGCCCGTGCGCACGCCGCCGCTGACGCAGATGGCGCGGTCGTCGGCCACGCGCGTGAAGAGCGTGTACGCGCCGTTGATCGCCTGGAGGCTGAACAGGTCGTTGCCCTGGGTCGAAGCCACCCAGCCCCAGTTCACGCCCACGCCGGCAGACCCGACGCAGGTGATCTCGACCCAGTAGCACCCATTGCCGTTCATCGGGAAGCCCGCGGAGACGTCCGCGGAGTAGACGTAGTGGCCGCCGGCGGCGGGCTGCGTCGTGCCGGGGCAGTTCTCCCCGTCAAGGCAGCTGTACGTCAGCCGGTCCACGCCCTCGGCGCCGTTCTCGGAGAAGATCCGCTGGAAGATCGGGCCGTTGTCCAGGTCCGGGAAGCCGCCGACGTCGGTGAAGATCCGGATCTCGAACTGCTCGTTGGCGACCGCCGGGGCCACGCGGTTCGCGTAGCGACCGATCCAGCAGATCTGCGTCGGGTTCGAGGTCGCCGGCGTGACGTTCTCCATCACCCGGTAGTTGTTCTCACCGGCGTTGGAGAAGTTCGCGCCGCGCGAGATGTCCGCCGGGTGGCAGTTGAACCCGTCGTTGACGATGTCGCACCCCGGCAGGCCGCGGAGGCCCGGGTGGGGGTTGTTCAGGCCGAGCTTGTTCGCCAGCTCGAGGGCGGCCATGTCGTCCACATAGATCGGGGCCGGGAGACGGCGCACGATCGTGTCGGGGGAGCGATTCTCGGCGGAGACGGGGTCGGTGCTCTGGGCCAGGGCGGCGCTGGACAGGCTCGCGCCGGCGACGGCCATCAGGCAAACAAGGCGAGACTTCTTACACATAGGGACAGTTACCTCCTCTATCGTTTGGAACGGTCACAAACGGGACGACGGCTTGTATGCAAGGGCGCAACGCCCTCGCGTGGACTTACAAGATGCCTCATGCAGTTGACCCCGGCAAGGGATCCGAGACCCTGCGGTTCTGGATTCGCGCGATTCTGCCACCGAGGGACCGGAGTTCGGTATCTCGAAGGCACGCGACAGGAAGACGATTCAAGGCGTTTTCGCCACCAACGGCTGCAACGCCGCATTGGACCGTAGGCCAATATACGCCGCCCGGCGCGCCGGGTTGCAAACCGCGATCGTGCGCGCGCCGAATCACATGACGTCCCCAGCCTGTCAAACCCCGCTCCCCCTGTTGTGGGCCATGCACATCTGAGGCGTTGCCGTTCTGCACGGGATCAATAACTCGGCTCTCCACGCTTCCGCGACCAACCAGCACACCCTAATTCGGCGTCTACCCCCACCGCCTCCACCGCGAGCCCCATCCTGACGAAGCCACCGCCGCGATGGAGCCGAGAATACCCATCCCCGCGGCCGCCAGCCCACCGGTGTAGACTCCCGTCCGGAACCCCGCATGTCCCCCCGGCTTGTCCAGCTCGTCGCCCTCCTGACCATGCTCGCCCAGCTCATGGCCGCCGCGAGTGTGGGCCCGGGGGCCGCGGCGTTCGGGCACGGGCCGGATCACCCCGCCCACGCCCCCACAGACGCGGCGGCCCCTACGGGCGGATGCAGCCACTGCCATCCCCCCCACTCTCCCCAGCCCTTCCAGTCGCTCCCTTCTCCCCACACCCACGCTCTCTGGCTCCCCGCCGCCCCCGTGGACCTGTGCGGCCCGATCGGATGGCACGACGGCGTCCCCTCCCACTGCTGCGAATGCCCCCACGCGCACGACCACCGCGGCCCGCAGGCCCCCGGCTCGCCCCGTGATGGGACCAGCCAGCTCGCGCGCCCCGCGCCGGTGGCGATCCTTGCGATCGCCCCGCCCGTGCTCCCCCCCACTCGGGTCCGCCAGGGGCTCATCCGCCACCTGGAGGCGGATCACCCGCCCCCCGTCGGCCTCAGAACCACGCGCCTGCTGATCTAGCCACGCGCCAGAGGCGCCGCCTGCCCGCCGCGTAGCGCCGCCGCTGCGCCCGCGCCGGCCGCCGCGCCCTTGCCGCATTCCGCGCGTCCCCCCTCTCCCACCCCGCTCGACCGCTCCTCGACCTCTCGGAGACCGTCCATGCGCCCCCACGCCCCCCCAGCCCGACGGCGACGGGCCCACCCGCCAGCCGCGGCCGCGGGCCTCTGCGTCGCCATGCTGGCCGGCTGCCAGACCTACACCCCGCGCCCCCTCGACGCCGCGGCCCACCGCGCCCAGTGGGCCGCACGCTCCCCCGAGGCCGACGGCGTCGCCGAGTTCGCCCGCCGGCTCGCCGCCCCCGGCGAGCCCGCCCCCTTCGACCCCACCGACGGCCTCTGCCTCGACGAGGCGGAGGCGGTCGCCCTCTTCTTCAACCCGCGCCTCCGCGTCGCCCGCCTCCGCGCCGGCGTCGCCGCGGCGACCGCCGAGAACGCGGGCCTCTGGGAAGACCCGGCCCTTGGCTTCGACGGCGAGCGCATCCTCGCCGGCGTCGATCACCCCTGGGTCGTCGGCGCCACCATCGGCCTGACCATCCCCATCTCCGGCAGCCTCAGCGCGGAGCGAGACCGCGCCGGCGCCGAGCACCGCGCCGCCCTCGCCCGCGTCGCCCAGGAGGAATGGGAGCTGCGTTCACGCCTCCGCGCTGCGTGGCTGGATTGGTCCGCCCACACCCTCCGCGCCCAGCAGACACGGGAGTTCCTCGGCCGGCTCGACGCCATCGCGGCCGTCGCCGCCCGCCTTGAAGAGGCCGGCGAGATGCCTCGGACCGAGTCGCGGCTCTTCCGCGTCGAGCGCCTCACGCGCCAGAACGACCTGCGCCTCCTCGACGCCCGCGCCCGCGAGTCCGAGCTCGCCCTGCGGGCGCTCATGGGCCTGACGCCCGATGCCCCGGTCGCGCTCGCCCCCACCCTCGCCCGCACGCCCGTCGAGGGCTTCACCCACGTGCTGGACGAGGCGATCGAGGCCCGCAGCCCCATGCTGGCCGTGCTCCGCGAGGAGTACGCCGTCGCCGAGCTGACCCTGCGGCGGGAGGTCCGCGAGCAGTACCCCGACATCACGATCGGCCCCGGCATCGGCGAGGAGGACGGCGACAGCCGCGCGCTCCTGGGCGTCTCGCTGCCGATCCCGCTGTGGAACCGCAACCGCCAAGGCGTCGCCGAGGCCGCCGCGCAGCGCGAGCTCGCCCGCGCCGAGTACGAGTCCGCCGTCGAGTCGCTCGCGGCCGACCTCGCCGCGGCCGTCGTCCGCGCGGCCGCCCTCGCGACCCAGCGGCAGGAGATCGAGTCCCTGCTCGTCCCCCTCGTGGACGAGCAGGGCGAGGAGATCGCCCGCCTCGCGCAGCTCGGCGAGTTCGACGCCCTGCTGACCCTCGAGACCCTCATCCGCCAGCACGAGACCAGGCTCCGCCTCATCGAGGCCCGGCTGGAGGAGGCCCTCGCCATGACGCGGATCGAGGAGCTCCTCGGCCCCCCTGCCCCCTCTCCGGCCTCCATCGCCGCCGACGCCGACACCACCCCACCCCCCGGAGGGTCCACCCCGTGATCCGCCGCACCAGCACGATGCTCACCCTCGCCGCGGCGGCGCTCCTGGCCGCCCTTGTCCACGGCTGCACCGACGGCCGCGGCGCGGCGAACACCGCCGCGCAGGCCCAACAGGCGCCCCACACCCCCGCGCCGACCAACCGCATCGACATCCCCGCTCCTGTCCGGCGCAACCTCGGCATCACCTTCGCCGCCGTCGAGCGCCGCGCCGTCGCCAGCACGGTCCGCCTCCCCGGCCGCTTCGAGCTCCTCCCCGACGCCACGCGCGAGTACCGCGCCATGCTCCCCGGCCGGGTCGAGCCCGCCGTCGCCCAGTTCCAGCGCGTCGAGCCCGGCGACCTCCTCTTCCGCATCCGCTCCCCGCGCTGGCGCGAGATGCAGCGCGAGGTCGCCGACGCGGAGGCCGCCGTCCGCGCCGCCGCCGCGGCCTCGGAGACCATCGGCCCCCTCCGCAACGCTCACCACGCCCACGAACGATCCCTCGAAGAGTCCGTCAGCGTCTGGGCCGACCGCATCGCGCAGCTCGAGCGCATCCGCGACGCCGCGGGGGGCAAGGCCGACGAGCTCGCCGCCGCGCGGGCCGAGCTCGCCGCCGCCCGCGCCAGCCTCGCCGAGGTCCTCGAGAAGGACGCCGAGCTCGAGGCCCGCGAGCGTGAGATCGCCGCCCAGCTGGAGGCCGGCCGCTCCCGCCTCGCCCTGCTCCTCGCCACCGCCTCCGCGATCACCGGCGTCCCCGCGGACGAGCTCGCCTCTGCCGGCGAGGACGGCCAGCCGCGCTGGCGCATCCTCGACGCGATCGAGGTCCGCGCCGAGGCCCCCGGCGTCGTCGCCTCCATCCCCATCGCCGGCGGCGCGTGGGCCGAAGAGTCCAGCCTCATCCTCACCACCGTCCAGCCCGACCGGCTCCGCTTCCACGCCCGCGGCCTCCAGAGCGACCTGGCCCGCTTCCGTGACGGCCTCCCCGCCCGCATCGCCCCCCCCGGCGGCGCGGCCGACCTCCAGGACGACATGCCCGCCACGCTCGCCGTCGGCATCGGCGGCGACGCGGAAGGCCGCACCATCGACCTCTACGCCGTCCCCGAAGCCCTCCGCCCCTGGGCCCGCCCCGGCGTCGCCGCGTACCTGGAAGTCACCCTCGAAGGGGGGAGGGAAGAGCTCGCCATCCCCCGCGGCGCGGTGACCCGCGACGGCCTCACGCCGGTCGTCTTCCGGCGCGACCCGCGCGATCCCGACAAGGTCATCCGCCTCGAGGCCGACCTCGGCGTGGACGACGGCCGCTGGGTGGTCATCAAGAGCGGCGTCCGCGAGGGGGACGAGATCGTCGTGGGCGGCGCGTACCAGCTCATGCTCGCCTCCTCCGGCGGCGCGCCGAAGGGGGGCCATTTCCACGCCGACGGCGCCTACCACGAAGGCGGGCACTGACCCATGCTCCAGCGCCTGATCGATTTCTCCCTCCGCCGCTCCGTCCTCGTGCTCGCGCTCGCGGCGATGCTCCTGGCCTTCGCGGTCTACCAGGTCCCGCGGATGCCGGTGGACGTCTTCCCCGAGCTCAACGCCCCCACCGTCGTCGTCCTCACCGAGGCCGGCGGCCTCGCGGCGGACGAGGTCGAGCAGTACATCACCTTCCCCATCGAGACCGCCGTCGGCGGCATCCCCGGCGTCCGGCGCGTCCGCAGCGCCAGCGCCACCAGCCTCTCCATCTGCTGGATCGAGTTCGACTGGGGCGCCGACATCTACCGCGCCCGCCAGATGGTCTCCGAGCGCCTCGACGCCGTCCGCGACTCCCTCCCCCCGGACGCCCACGCCGAGATGACCCCCATCACCTCCATCACCGGCGAGGTGATGCTCCTGGCTCTCTCCTCCCCCGACGGCGGCGTCAGCGACCTCGACCTGCGCGCCTACGCCGAGTTCGACCTGCGCAACCGCCTCCTGGCGATCCCCGGCGTCGCCCAGGTCGTCGCCATCGGCGGCGAGCTCCCCGAGTACCAGGTCCTCGTCCGCCAGGACCGCCTCGCCCTCTACGGCCTGACCGTCGGCGACGTCGCCGACGCCGCGGCCGGCGCCCACAGCACCCGCGCCGCCGGCTACCTCCCCAGCGTGGACCACCAGGAGATCCCCATCCGCCAGTCCGCCCGCGTCCGCGGCGTCGAGGACATCAAGGCGACGGTGGTCCGCATGCACGAGGGCGCCCCCGTCACCATCGGCCAGGTCGCCGACGTCGTCCTCGGCCCCGCCCCGAAGCGCGGCGCCGCCGCCGACGGCGGCCGACCCGCGGTCGTCCTGAGCGTGCAGAAGTCCCCCGGCGCCAACACCCTGCTCCTGACGCGCCAGATCGACGCCGCCCTCGACCAGATCGAACGCGCCCTCCCCCCCGGCATGCGCCTCAACCGCGGCGTCTTCCGCCAGGCGGACTTCATCCAACGCTCCGTCCGCAACGTCGTCCACGTCCTCCGCGACGCCTCGATCATCGTCGCCGCCATCCTCATCCTCTTCCTCCTCAACGTCCGCACCACGATCATCACGCTCACCGCGCTCCCCCTCTCCCTCGCCGCGGCCCTGCTGCTGCTGTGGTGGCAGGGGCTGACCATCAACGTCATGACCCTCGGCGGCCTCGCCGTCGCCATCGGCGTCCTCGTGGACGACGCCATCATCGACGTCGAGAACGTCCACCGCCGCCTCCGGCAGAACGCCGCCGCCCCGGCGAGCGAGCGCCGACCCTTCGTCCGCGTCATCTTCGACGCCAGCAACGAGATCCGCCCCGCGATGGTCTTCGCGACCATCATCATCGTCATCGTCTTCGTCCCCCTGCTCTTCCTCCAGGGGCTCGAGGGCCGCTTCTTCCGCCCCCTGGGCGTCACCTACATCGTCTCCATCCTCGCCTCCCTCCTGGTCGCCCTCACCGTCACCCCGGCGCTGTGCAAGCACCTGCTCCGCGGCCGCCTCTCCTCCCCGTCGGCGGGCGACGCCCCCCGCGCGGAGCGCCGCTGCGCCGACGGCCCCCTCGTCCGCTGGCTCAAGCGCCGCTACGAGCCCGCGCTGCGATGGGCGGTCCGCCGCCGGATCGTCGTCCTCGCCGTCGCCGCGCTCGTCACCCTCGCGTCGCTCCTGCTGGGCCGCACCTTCGGCGCCTCCTTCCTCCCCGAGTTCAATGAGGGGACCTTCACCGTCTTCCTCATGGCCCCCCCCGGCACCTCCCTCCAGGAGAGCGACCGCCTCGCCCGCGGCGTCGAGTCCCGCCTGACCGAGATCCCCGGCGTCCGCAGCGTCACCCGCCGCACCGGCCGCGCCGAGCGCGACGAGCACGCCGAGCCCGTCAGCAGCTCCGAGATCGACGTCACCCTCCACCCGGACGCCTCCAACGCCGCCGTCCGGCGCGAGATCGACGCCATCCTCGCCGGCCTCCCCGGCGTGACCACCATGGTCGGCCAGCCCATCGAGCACCGCCTCAGCCACATCCTCTCCGGCACCCCCGCCGCCATCGCCGTCAGCGTCTACGGCGACGACCTGCCCACCCTCCGCGCCCTCGCCCGCGAGATCGAAACCGCCCTCAAGGCCCTCCCCGGCGCCCGCGACGTCGCCGCCGGACGCGAGGTTCTCGTCACCTCATTGCCCATCCGCTACCGCCACCAGGACCTCGCCGCGGCCGGCATCACCCCCGCCTCCGCCGCCGAGCAGGTCCAGCAGGCCCTCTACGGCGAGCGCGTCGCCGAGGTCAACGACGGCCCCCGCCGCTACGACCTGGTCGTCCGCCTCCACCCCGACGAGCGGCAGCGCATCGACCAGCTCGAGAACCTCATCCTCCGCGGCCAGGGCGAAGGCGGGGATGAACAGGGCGCCGCCGTCCGCCTCCGCGACGTCGCCGACATCGGCCCCGAGCGCACCAGCAACCTCATCGCCCGCGAGAACGCCCAGCGCAAGGCCGTCGTCTCCTGCAACGTCGCCGAGGGGCACAACCTCGGCGACCTCGTCGAGCGGGTCCGCGCCGCGGTCGATCCCATCGTCGCCCGCGCCGGCTACACCGCGCACTACGGCGGGCAGTTCGAGGCCCAGCGCTCCGCCAGCCGCACCATCCTCCTCGCCGGCGCGGGCGTCCTCATCGTCATGCTCATGCTCCTGCACCTCTCCACCGGCTCCATCCGCGCCGCCCTGCTGGTCATGGTCAACCTCCCCCTGGGCATCATCGGCGGCATCGCCGCGATCTACCTCACCGAGTCCCCCGACCCGCTCGCCAACACCCTCGCGCTGCTGGGCCTCTCCGGCCGCATGTACGTCGCCCCCGTCGTCTCCATCGCCAGCATGGTCGGCTTCATCACCCTCTTCGGCATCGCCGTCCGCAACGGCATCCTCCTGGTCAACCACTACCACCACATCATGGACGCCGAGGGCGCATCCCTCTCCGAGGCGATCGTCCGCGGCTCCATGGAGCGCCTCGTCCCCATCCTCATGACCGCCCTCTCCGCCGCCCTCGGCCTGCTCCCCCTCGCGCTCGCCATGGGCGAGCCCGGCAGCGAGCTCCTCGCCCCCCTCGCCGTGGTCGTCCTCGGTGGCCTCATCTCCTCGACGTTCCTCAACCTCATCGTCGTTCCCGCCGGCTACTCACTCGTCTTCGGTGGACGGGCGGACACCCCCGGCGACACCCACGAGCCGCCCCAGCCCCAGCCGCGGCCGCTCATCACCCTCCCCGATCACCCCCAGCAGAAGAAGGAGCCGACCTGATGATCCCCCCCCGCCTCGCCCCCGCCGCGGCCATCGCCGCCCTCGCCCTCTTCGCCACTCTCCCCGCCTGCGAGAAGACCCCCGAGCCCGCACCGGGCGCGGGCAATAGCGCCCCCGCGGCCAACGCCCACGATCACAGCCACGACGGCCGCAACCACGCGCACGATCACGATCACGCCGACCACGACGGCCACGGCCACGGCGAGCCCCTCCCCCTCGGCGAGGCCACCGCCGGCCCCTACCGCGTGCGGGCCTCGCGCGACGGCGGCGCGCTCGCCCCCGGCGGCGAGGCCGCGATCGATGCGTGGGTCGAACCCGCCGCCGAGGGCGCCCCGAAGATCGCCGCCGTCCGCCTCTGGATCGGCGCCGAGGACGCCGCCGGCTCGATCAAGGCCCGCGCCGAGAGCGAAAACCCCGCCGACCCCGCCCACTGGCACACCCACGCCGAGCTCCCCGACCCCATGCCCGAGGGGAGCAAGCTCTGGATCGAGATCGAGGACGACGCGGGTGCAACCACCCTCGCCTCCTTCGACCTCAAGGCCTGACCCCCTCAAACCCACCGCGGCCCGCGCCCCAAAGGGCGCGAGCCGCATTGACCTCCCCGTTGCGTTGCCCCGCCTTCGCGCCCGCCCCGCCACGCGCGCGCCGCGTGAGACGGGCCGCACGCCCTGAGCAGCCCTTCATCGATCCCCATTCGAATCAAGAGGGACAATGCGCCCGAGAGGACCCGAACCTCTGAACTGCGGTGAAGGAAACCGCCGCTCCATCCAGCTGAGCGACGAGCGCCGCGTCCTCGATCGGGCTGCTGGCCGACTGGTCGTAGGCCGTGAGGCGCACCGCCCGCAGGCGCGTGCGCGACGCCAGCTCGCGCACCCCCGGAGAGACCAACGCTCCCAATGGAGTATCATAGCGCCAACCTGCCGCCCGGTGCCCTCGCATGAACAAGCTCATCATCGGCGTGGTTGTCGTCGCCCTCCTCGGTGGGGTGCTGTGGTGGTGGATGCAGCCGGAGGGAGTGCCCGACGGATTTGTCGTCGGCAACGGACGCATCGAGGCGACCGAGATCAACGCTTCGGCGAAACTGGCGGGGCGTGTCGAGGAGGTGCTCGTCGACGAGGGGGAGTTCGTCGAGGCGGGGCAGCCGCTCGTCCGGATGCAGACCAACGTTCTCCGGGCGCAGCGGGATGAGGCCGCGGCGACGCATCAGCGAGCGATTCACGCCGTGGCAAGCGCCAAGGCCCAGGTGGCCGTGAGGCGCAGCGACCTGGCGGCGGCCCAGGCGGTGCTCGTGCAGCGCGAGAGCGAACTGGAGGAGGCGGAGCGGAACCTGGAGCGGATGGAGTCCGCGTTCCGCCGCGGAGGGGCGACCCAGCAGGAGCTCGACCAGCAGCGGACGCAGACGCGGGTCGCGCGGGCCGCGGTGGGCGTGGCGCAGGCGCAGGTCGTCGCGGCGGAAGCGGCGATCGGCGCCGCGGAGGCGGAGGTCGTCGGGGCGGAGTCCGCGGCCGCCGCGGCGGCGGCGACGGTCGCGCGGATCGACGCGGACATCGCCGACAGCGTGCTGCGGGCGCCGCGGGCGGCGCGCGTGCAGTACATCCTCGCCCAGCCGGGAGAGGTGCTGGCCTCGGGGGGGCGGGCGCTGAACCTCATCGACCTGAGCGACGTCTTCATGACCTTCTTTGTGCCCGAGCGGGCCGCGGGGCGCATCGCGCTGGGGAGCGAGGCCCGCATCGTGCTCGACGCGGCGCCGCAGTACGTGATCCCGGCGAGGATCTCCTTCGTCGCCAGCGAGGCGCAGTTCACGCCCAAGACGGTGGAGACCGCGGAGGAGCGGCAGAAGCTCATGTTCCGCGTCCGGGCGCAGATCCCCCCGGAGTTGCTGAAGCGGCACATCGAGCACGTGAAGGTCGGCGTGCCCGGGGTGGCGTGGGTGCGGCTCGACGAGCGCGTGCCCTGGCCCGAGAAACTCGCGGTGACGGTGGGGCAATGAGCGAGCGAGCGGACCGCGGCGGACCCGTTGTCAGCGTTGCGGGCGTCCGCCTGCGGTACGGGAGGACCGCAGCGCTCGACGGCATCGACCTGGAGGTTCCGGCCGGGCGCCTCGTGGGGCTGATCGGCCCGGACGGTGTGGGCAAGTCGAGCCTGCTGTCGCTGATCGCCGGCGCCCGCGCGGTGCAGGTGGGACGCATCGTCGTGCTGGGCGGCGACATGGCCAGCGCGGCGCACCGGCGCGCCGTGTGCGCCCATATCGCCTACATGCCCCAGGGACTCGGGAGGAACCTGTACCCCACGCTGTCGGTCGAGGAGAACCTGCAGTTCTTCGCCCGGCTCTTCGGGCACGACCGCGACGAGCGCCGCCGGCGGATCGACGAACTGACCCGGAGCACGGGGCTGCACCCGTTCCTGGATCGGCCCGCGGGAAAGCTCTCGGGGGGCATGAAGCAGAAACTGGGCGTCTGCTGCGCCCTGATCCACGACCCGGACCTCCTGATCCTTGACGAGCCGACGACGGGCGTAGACCCGCTGGCGCGGCGGCAGTTCTGGGAACTCATCGCGCGGATCCGCGCCGGCCGGCCGCGGATGAGCGTGGTTGTCTCAACGGCGTACATGGACGAGGCGGAGGGGTTCGACTGGCTGGTCGCGATGGACGGCGGGCACATCCTGGCGACAGGCACGCCCGCGGAGCTGCGCGAGCGGACGGGCGCGGCGACGCTCGAAGCCGCCTTCATCGGCCTGCTCCCGGAGGAGAAGCGGCGCGGGCACGAGCCGGTGCGCAAACCGCCCTATCGGCCCGAGAACGGCGAGGTCGCCATCGAGGCCGAAGGCTTGACGAAGCGGTTCGGGGACTTCGTCGCCGTTGACCGGGTGAGCTTTCAGATCCGCCGCGGGGAGATCTTCGGGTTCCTGGGCTCCAACGGGTGCGGCAAGACCACGACGATGAAGATGCTCACGGGCCTGCTGCCTCCGAGCGAGGGGCGGGCGAGGCTCTTCGGGCGCGAGGTGAATGCGCACGACATGGCTACGCGGCGGCGCGTCGGGTACATGTCGCAGACGTTCTCGCTCTACACGGAGCTGACCGTGCGGCAGAACCTCGTGCTCCACGCCCGGCTCTTCGGTGTGCCGGAGGCGGAGGCGCCCGCACGGGTGGCGGAGATGGCGGCGCGGTTCGGGCTGGAGCAGATCATGGATGCGCTCCCCGACGCCCTGCCCCTGGGGCAGCGCCAGCGGCTGTCGCTCGCCGTCGCGACGGTGCACCGCCCGGAGCTGCTGATCCTCGACGAACCGACGTCGGGCGTGGACCCCGTGGCCCGCGATGGCTTCTGGCGGCTCCTCATCGATCTCTCGCGCCGGGACCGTGTCACCATTTTCGTGTCTACGCACTTCATGAACGAAGCGGAGCGGTGCGACCGGATCTCGCTCATGCACGCGGGCAAGGTGCTCGTGAGCGGCGAGCCGGCCGAGCTGATCCGGGCCCGCGGCGCGAACCTTGAGGAGGCGTTCATCCGATACCTCGAAGAGGCGGATGCGGGAGCGGGACGGACGGAGGAGGTGGGGGAGCGGGCCGCGACCGGGCTTCCCCGCCCGTCGGCGGGTCCGCCGCCGAATCGGAAGCGGCAACACAGCCGCCCCGGCGCCTTCAGCCTCCGGCGGATGTGGAGCTACACGCTGCGCGAATGGCTCGAGCTGATGCGCGACCCCGTGCGCGGGACGCTGGCGTTGGTGGGCAGCCTCCTGCTGATGGTCATCATCGGCTACGGGATCACCCTCGACGTGGAGGACCTGCCGTACGCGGTGCTGGACCGGGATCAGACGATGCTCAGCCGCAACTACGCGCTGGACCTCTCGGGCTCGCGCTACTTCGTCGAGCGGCCGCCCATCCGGAACGACGCCGACCTTGACCGTCGGATGCGGCGCGGCGAGCTGTCGGTGGCGCTGGAGATCCCCCCGGGCTTCGGGCGCGACGTGCACCGGGGGGACACCGTGGAGATCGGGGCGTGGGTGGACGGCTCCATGCCCCAGCGGGCCGAGACGGCGGGGGGCTACGTCGAGGGGATGCACCAGCATTGGCTGAGGGACGTGTATCGGCGCATGGGCGTGACGCACACGCCAAACGCCGAAGTCCAGACGCGCTTCCGCTACAACCCGGATGTACGGAGCCTGCCGGCCATCGTGCCGGCGGTGATCCCGCTCCTGCTGCTGCTGATCCCGGCGATGCTGGCGGCTCTCGCCGTGGTGCGCGAGAAGGAGCTGGGCTCGATCGTGAACCTTTACGTCACGCCCGTCACGCGGACGGAGTTCCTGGTCGGCAAGCAGCTGCCGTACCTCGCGCTGGGAACGCTGAACTTCCTGATGATGACGCTGATGGCGGTGACGGTCTTCGGCGTGCCGATCCGGGGGGACTTCCGGGTCCTTGCGATCGCGGCGGTGCTCTTTCTCGTCTTCGCGACCGGGTTCGGCCTGCTGGCCTCCACCTTCACCCGGAGCCAGATCGCGGCAATATTCGCGACGCTGCTGGGGACGATGCTGCCGGCGTTCCAATGGTCGGGGATGCTCAACCCGGTGTCGTCGCTCGAAGGGCTCGGGGCCGCGATCGGCCGGGTCTATCCCGCGACGTACTTCCTCATCATCAGCCGCGGCGTCTTCGACAAGGCGCTCGGGTTCTCGCAGCTGCGGGGCTCGCTGGCCCCGCTGGCCCTGGCCGCGCCGGCGATCATGGCGCTGGCCGTCGTGCTGCTCAGGAAGCAGGACCGATGAAGACCGGACGCCTGGCCAACATCTACCGCCTGGGCGTGAAGGAGCTCTGGGGCCTTCTACGCGACCCCATGATGATGATCCTGATCCTGTACGCCTTCACCGGCGCGGTGTACATCGCCGGCGCCGCGGCGCCCGAGACGCTGCACAACGCGCCAATCGCCATCATCAACGAGGATCATTCGCCCCTCTCGCGGCGCATCGTCTCGGCCTTCTACCCGCCGTACTTCCGCGAGCCGGAGCTTGTAACGCCCGCCGAGGCCGACCGCGGCATGGACGCCGGCCTCTACACCTTCTCGGTCAACATCCCCCCGAACTTCCAGCGCGACGTCCTGGCCGGGTGGAACCCGGAGATCCAGCTCAACGTGGACGCGACCCGCATGAGCCAGGCGTTCATCGGCAGCGGCTTCATCCAGCGGATCATCACCGGCGAAGTGGACGAGTTCGCCCGCGAGCACCGCGGCCGGATCGAGGCGCCCGTCAACCTGGTGCTGCGCAACCGCTTCAACCCGACCCTCGACCAGTCGTGGTTCGTCTCGCTCATGGAGGTCATCAACATGGTCACCGCGCTGTCCATCATTCTGACCGGCGCGGCCCTGATCCGCGAGCGCGAGCACGGCACGATCGAGCACCTCCTGACCATGCCCGTGACGCCCGCGGAGATCATGCTCTCGAAGGTCTGGGCGATGGGCCTGGTCGTGCTGATCGGGACCTGGTTGTCGCTGGTCTTCATCGTCCGCGGCGCCCTGGGCGTGCCGGTGCAGGGGTCGCGGCTGCTGTTCCTGGCAGGGGCGACGCTGCACCTGTGCGCAACGACCTCCATGGGGATCTTCATGGCCACGCTGGCTCGGAGCATGCCGCAGTTCGGGCTGCTGCTGATGCTCACGCTGATCCCGCTTCAGCTCCTCTCCGGGGGCATGACGCCGCGCGAGAGCATGCCGCAGTTCGTGCAGACCATCATGCTCGCCGCGCCGACGACGCACTTCGTCGCCGCGAGCCAGGCCATCCTGTTCCGCGGGGCGGGGCTCGACGTCGTCTGGCCCCGGTTCCTCGCGCTGGCCGGGATCGGCGCCGTCTTCTTCCTGTTCGCGTTAGTCCAGTTCAGGAAGATGCTGGTGCAGTCCGCCTGACGCGGGCGGTGAGCGGGTCCACGCCCACGGCCCGCGGCACACCCGCGCCGCCCAGCTCCGCCAGGAGGAGCTGGACATCGGCATCTTCAGCAAACAACCGGGGCACCGATTCATCGCGGCGACCGCGAGCTACCTGGACCACACCTGCCCGCTGGCGGCCGTGGATGCGATGACCGATGCGAGAATCACCCCCGCGCCAGCCCCGCAAACTCGGCGCATCGCGCCGCATCGGCGTGCGGCTCGGCGCCGCATGACGGGCTCCGAACGCTGCAACGGAGCGTCGCGCACGTCGCCGCGACGTGCGGCCTCGGGCGCTCCCTTGCCGCTCACCGCCGCCTGATGCGAGAACGCGCCCGAGAGGACTCGAACCTCTGACCTGCGGTTTAGGAAACCGCCGCTCTATCCAGCTGAGCTACGAGCGCCGCGGCCGGCCGGCTGCGCCCGACATGGTCGGGCGCACGGGCCGAGCAGGGCAGTATAGGGTCCGCCCGCCCGCCGGCCGACGCGGGACGCCGTTGATCGCCGCTCAAGACGCCGCCAGCGAGCAAAAAAGCAGGCGGGCGGCCCTCCTCGGGCCGCCCGCCGGTGCGTGACTCGTGTGTCGATCGCCGCGGGATCAGCGACGACGGCGGGCCGCCGCGAGGCCGCCGAGGCCGAGCAGCGCCATCGCGCCGGGGCTCGGGATGTTGTTGGTCATCGTGATGCTCCAGCCGCGGAGCGTGCCGGTGTCGCCGCCGGCGTTGTCGGAGATCGTCAGCGTCCAGACGCCCGTCTTGATCGAGCCGTCGAAGCCGAAGAGGAAGCCGGGGCCGGAGGTGCCGTAGGTCCCGGGCGTGATGGTGGCGTTGGGGCCGGCCGAAACCTCGGGGAGCTGCGGCTGGAGGTCCTCGAAGACGTACACGCCGTTGAGGTTGTCGCCGTTCCCGACGGTCGACACCTCCGGCACCCCGGGGCGATCGAAGATCGTCGCGATATGGCCGTTGGGGCCCTGGAGCGTGACGATCAGGTCGCCGACCCACGTGTGCGAGATGTCCAGCGTGATATCCACCATGCCGAAGATCTCGTCGTACCCATCCGGGTCCGGCGGGACGTTGATCGTGAAGGTGGAGACGCCGGGGATGCCGCTGACGGAATCAGCGAGCGGGCCGCCGGCCCCCTGATACGTCTTCGGCGGCGTCGGCGTAGCGACCGCGGCGGTGGCGAGGCCGGCAACACACACAAGAGCGGCGGCGATCTTCATCTCGGTCCTCCTCAGCGACACTTCACGTCTGGGGGATGAATCTGTTGGCGGCGGGCAGGTGCGCGATGCGCACACGGTCCACCCGCGGTCAGCTTCGGGCTTTCCCTCTCGTTTCCAAGCGTTCCGAATATAGCCCGTGTCCCAGGTGACCGCAAGACGGACCTCGCCAGATTTACTCCCTCGCCACAGGTTCTCCGCAGACTGCAAACCAGATTGCCCAGTTTGACACCCCGGCTCGCCCTGATGCAAATCTCCTAAGTACTTGCCACCAATCGCCTTATCGCTCTCAACCGGAACGAATGCCTATCATCACCATCCCCACCCCCTATCCAAGGGATCCGCCTCGGATCGGGCACGGCCCCGGCCGGGGCGTCCCCAGGCCGGTCGGCCCTGCCGCGGCCCCGACCTAGACTTGGCCCCTTCGGGCGGACGGGGGAGGGGGGAGGGGAACACGGGGCGGGGCCCAAACCCCCTAGAGCCAGGACCCAGTCGAACATGGAAGCAGGGATCGTCGGTCTCCCCAACGTCGGCAAGAGCACGCTCTTCAACGCCCTGACCAAGGCCGGCGCCCTCGCCGCCAACTACCCCTTCGCCACCATCGAGCCCAACGTCGGCGTCGTCGCCATCCCCGACCCGCGCCTGGCCGTCATCGCCAGGTACATCACCTCCCAGAAGATCATCCCCGCCAGCCTCCGCCTGGTGGACATCGCCGGCATCGTCCGGGGCGCCAGCGAGGGGGAGGGCCTGGGCAACAAGTTCCTCAGCCACATCCGCGAGGTGGACGCCATCCTCCACGTCGTCCGCTGCTTCGAGAAGGCCCCCGGCGGCGAGGACATCACCCACGTCGAGGGCTCCGTGGACCCCCTCCGCGACATCGGCACCATCGAGACCGAGCTGATCATCGCCGACCTCCAGACCGTCGAGAGCGCCCTGCCCAAGGCCGAGCGGGCCGCCAAGAGCGGCGACCGCGAGGCCGTCGCCCGCTTCGAGGTCCTCAAGAAGGTCCTCCCCGTCCTCAACGCCGGCAAGCCCGCCCTGGGCATCGCCTTCGAGGACCCCGAGCAGCAGAAGGCCCTGAAGAGCCTGAGCCTCCTGAGCGCCAAGAAGGTCCTCTACGTCGCCAACGTCGCCGACGACGACCTCCACGGCCGGGGCCCGCTGGCGATGAAGGTCCGCGAGAAGGCCGCCGCCGAGGGGATGGAGGTCGTCCCCGTCTGCGCCAAGATCGAGGCCGAGCTCGCCGAGCTCGACGAGGCCGACCAGAAGGAGCTCCTCGAGAGCCTCGGCATGGCCGAGCCCGCGCTGGCGACCCTCGCCCGCGCCGCGTACAAGCTCCTGGGCCTGCAGAGCTACTACACCGCCGGCCCCAAGGAGGTCCGCGCCTGGACGATCCCCTTCGGCGCCACCGCCCCCCAGGCCGCGGGCGTCATCCACACCGACTTCGAACGCGGCTTCATCCGCGCCGAGGTCTACTCCGTCAGCGACCTCGAGGAACTCAAGAGCGAGAAGGCCATCAAGGACGCCGGCCGCCTCCGCATCGAGGGCAAGGGGTACATCATGCAGGACGGCGACGTCTGCCACTTCCTGTTCAACGTGTAGCCTCCCCCCCGTGGCATGGTCTTCCAGCCCACGCGCTCCGCTTCGACCGCTCCTCCAACCTCGTCCGAACCACCTCCTCCCCATCCCCCGCCCTCGACACCCCGACACCCCATCAAAGAACCCCCGCCCTGAGGGCGGGGGCTGGGAGCGAGTTCTCCTTCTTCCCCCTTCCTCACCTCTCCATCGGCTTCCACAGCCCGAAGAGCGTCCCCTCCGGGTCCTTCAGCCACGCGAAGTGCCCAACCCCCGGCACCTCCGTCGGCGGGATCACCCGCGTCCCCCCCAGCTCCTCGGCCTGCTTCAGCGTCGCCTCCAGGTCGTCCACCTGCGCGTACACCAGGCAGTAGTTGTGCGGCTCGTGCCCGAGGCTGTTGATGTGCCCCATGATCCCGGTCTGCGCCCCGGTGTCGATCATCGCCGCCCCGCCGAACTCCTGCGTCTTCCACCCCAGCAGCTTCGTGTAGAACGGGACCGTCTTCTCCTTATCGCGGCAGCCGATCTCGAAGTGAACCACCGGTGCGCCCATCGCCGACCTCCTCTCTGGTCCCCCTCCGCTCCGTTTGTCTCCCGCCAGCTTACGGTACTTCGGGCTCCCCGCATAGGAACTCACGCCATGTCCACGATCCCCCCCCACCGCGCCCCCCTCCTCCTCGAGCCCATCCTCCTCGAAAAGGTCTGGGGCGGACGCCGCCTCGAGCGGCTCGGAAAGAAACTCCCCCCCGGCAAACCCATCGGCGAGTCCTGGGAGCTCGCCGACCTCCCCGCCACCAGCGCCTCCGGCGCCGGCGGCTCGGCCGCGCGGTCCACCATCGCCTCCGGCCCCCTGAAGGGCACGACCCTCCACGACGCCATGCTCGCCGCGGGGGATGACGTCCTCGCCCCCATCGCCCGCACCCCCGCCGGCGACTTCCCCCTGCTGATCAAGTTCCTCGACGCCGCGGAGAACCTCTCCGTCCAGGTCCACCCAAGCCCCGAGTACGCCGCGGCGAACCCCGACGCCCACCTCAAAACCGAGTGCTGGCTCATCCTCGACGCCGAGCCCGGCAGCGTCATCTACAAGGGTGTGAGGCCCGGCGTCACCCGCGACGAGTTCGCCCGCCTCGCCCGCGCCGGCGACCGGGGCATCGTGGACGCCCTCCTCGCCGTCCCCGCCGTCCGGGGCGAGTGCCACAACCTCCCCAGCGGGGCCGTCCACGCCCTGGGCGCCGGCGTCCTCGTCGCCGAGGTCCAGACCCCCAGCGACACCACCTTCCGCCTCTACGACTGGGGCCGCACCGGCCGCGAGCTGCACGTCGAGCGGGCCCTCGCCTGCGCCGACCTCGCCCCCGCCCCGGACGCCGTGCGGTTCGACAAGCCCGGCCCCTCCGGCGGCTCGCTCGCGACGGACTGGTTCAGCATCCATCACAACCGCATCGACCACGACGGCGTCCCCGGCGCGATCCACGCCGGCCGGGCCTTCATCGTCCTCTCCGGGAGTCTGGAGATCACCGCCCCGAACCTCCCCGCCGGCCCCATGCTCGCCGAGACCGGCCGCACCGGCTTCATCCCCGAGCGCGTGGACCCCGCCGTCCTCCTCCGCGCCGCCTCCGATCACCCCGCCGAGGTCCTCTTCGTCACCATCGCCGTCCCCATCAGCCGCCTCATGCCGCGCTAACCGTGGCACGGGCTTTGGGGGGCGCCGGCCGTGCTCTCCTCTTCTCCCCGCTCTCTTCCTCTCCCCTCCGGCCCCCTCTCCCCCCGGGAGAGGGCAGGGGTGAGGGCTACTTGGCCCCCCTCCCCAACCTACATGCCCCCCGACTCCTCCTCTCCCCATCCTCCCCTCCGAAGCCCCCGCCCTGAGGGCGGGGGATGGGGGCGGG
>JBIQJK010000207.1:0-4524 GCA_044507535.1 Planctomycetaceae bacterium
GTGGACTTCGTGGACCGGATCGGCACCAGATCGGGGGCGGCGTGATGGCGGGGGGGCTGAAGGGGCGTCTGGCGAGGCTGGAGCGCTGCCACGTGGCCGGCGGGCGGTGCGGCGCGTGCGGATGGTCGGCCACCGGGCCGGTCCGGTTCGACATCCCGCTGCCGCGGCTCATCGGGGAGCCCCCCGACCCGGACAACGACCCCTCCAGGGATACGTGCCGCCTCTGCGGGCGCCGCAGGCTGGTGTTCCGGAGTCCCTCGCCCCGGTCTAGCGTCGGGACGGCCTTGTAGCCGCGGCCCGGATGTGCCCGCACTCGGGACAGGCCGCCTCGGCGGCGAGCCCGGAGAGGTCGTAGCAACACCCGCGGCAGTGGCCCGGGGGCACGCGGCGTAGATCCCGCCACACCAGCACCGCCCAGCCCGCCGCGACAGCGCCCCACAGCACCCAGAGCGGGATGAACATGGTGGACATCGTGGTGTCAGAGCCCCAGTACTCCCACTCGCCGTACCGCCTGCCGTACCGCGCCGGGCCGGCGAGGCGGCACCGCGTCACCCCCGTCCAGGGCTCGTCCTTCCACAGGACGGCGAGCCGCGCCGGCACGAGGTGGACCGCCACGCGGGGCGTCCTGAGGGACGCGCCCCACCGGAGGCTCCCGACGGTCACCGCCAGCAGCAGCAGTGTCGCCGCCAGCCCGATCAATCTGCACCGGTGCCCGAGAATCCACCGCATCAGCATGGCCAGCGTACCTCCGCGGCACCTCCGAGAAAAGCCGGGCGAGCGAGCTACGGCTTGAGAGCGGAGCGTAGCTCCAAAACACCACAGCCTCAGAGAGCAGGCAGGCCGCCACTCTGGTACCTTGCATCCAACTTGCCCCATGCGAGGCGAGTTCTGATGATGCGGTACGAGGCGTCGATTGGCCGAGTTCGATCAAAGCAGATTGACGGAGCACCGATGGGCTGAGTTGGCTGATCGCGCGCGAGCGGTCTTTGCCCGCTTAGCAGTTCTCGGAGTGCGAGTACCTCCCGCCAGTCGCTTCGACGAACACTTGGCGGTGGCGGAGACCATGGCCGCGGCAGATCGTGATCAGATTCTTGGCTTGCCCGATGTGGTGGCGCGCGTGCCCGAGGCGGCGTTCGAGCTTCGAGATTTCTGCGCATCGATGGAGTGCCTCTTGGCGACTCAGCCGAGTCGCGGCTGCCTCGATCTGATCCGCAGAGCCGTTGGCGGACCTGTGCTGCCACAAGACGAAGGAGAGTTCTCCCCTGCACGGGACGCCCAATTCGAGTTGTCGCTTGCAGCGATGTGCCGTCGTGCGCGGCTTCCAATCGAATGGGCGGAGCCCGACCTGGTAGTCACTTTCGGCGATCGTCGCATCGGTCTAGCGGCCAAGAGGATCAAGTCGAAAAGCGCGCTGGAGAAGCACGTCCGGAAAGCTCGCGATCAGATCCAGAGAGCCAAGATCTGGGGCGTTATTGCCTTGGACATCTCGACAGCGGCCCACCCGACAAACGCCGTTTTGCCCTTTCCAGATCGCGACGCGATTGAACGTGCGAACGAGGAGTTCTTCGCTGACTTCGAAAAGCGGCATGGCGACGATATACGACGCTGGGTTGCCGGACGCAACGTACTCGGCCTAATGACGAGGTTCCGTGTGCACGCCTACCTGCCAGGACTGGGGGTAGCTACCTACCAGACGTATCACACGATGGAGTTCCAATCATCAGGGCAGTGGTCAGATCGCCTGTTTAGCGGGCTGGTCGATCGCATGCGACTCAGCGATCTTGACGAGAGACGTGGCGGTACCGCGTAGATCCTTCATTCGACGGCACGCTCATCACCTGCCCGGCCCGGGGGCACCAGCACAGGTAGGCGAAGGCCGTCCCCTCGGCCTCGAGGGCCTCGGCGGCCGCGGCGTCCATGACGAGGTTCATCCCGTCGAGCCGGACGGCGCTCAGCCCCGGCTCCTCCCTGGCGGCCAGGGCGGCGTCGCGGGCGGTGGGGTAGGGCAGGCTGGCGAGGGTGGTCATGGCGGGGGCGCTCCCGGTCTCCCGCCCCGCCCCCGGGGGTGGTCATGATGTACCTCAAGCCGGGGGGCACAGCAAGGGGGATCGGGCAGGAATCCCGGCCCCACAAACGAGAAAGGGCGGGGGGCCGTCTCACACCCGGCCCTCCGCCCGTAATACTCCATAGTACCAGGCCGGCGAGCTGCGTTGCGGTCTGTATGTTGTAGCTCCTCACGCCGACGACACTGCGTGGCTCGACTACCTCGACGCAGACACCACGTCGCGCCCTGCGCCATCCGCAAGTTGCCCAGGCGGCACCAGCCGCCGCTGCTTCTCGCGCAGGAACTCAATCACGCCGAAGCCCAGCCCGACCAGCAGCAGCGTCTGCGAGACACCCGCGGAGCCCTCGATCTTCACAGTGCTCCCCACCCACGGCAGCGTCACGTCGGCCATGATCAGCGGAAGAGCGCCGCTCAGGGCACCCGCGCCCAAGCACGCGGCGGCGCAGTACTTGGCCCAGTGCCGCAGCCACAGCTCCCGCCGTTGTTGGATGATCCACACCGCGGAGAACAGCAGCACCGCGACGCCAACGGCCGCCGTCGCTAGCGAGCGGGGCCACCACCAGAGCAGCACGGTCATCGCCACGCCCGCCGCCGCGGCCGCCACCGGGGCCGCGGCTTGCCTCCCCCGCCGGTTCGATCGACGGCCGCCCCCGCCCTCTGGCGACCTGCCAGCCGGGTGGGTCGCGGTGCCGGCGCGCTCCAGTGGCCCGACCCGCACTGCCGTGTCAACGCCTCCAACCCTCGCGATGCGCTGGAGTTCCTCGGTCAGAGAGCGGTAGAACAGCTCCGGATCCCGCGGCGCCTCCCCGGCCAGTTGCCAGATGGCCACCTCGATGCTCGCCGCCTCCGTGTCGGCGGTCAGCGCCGCCCGCAGCCGCCGCTCCGCGTCGAAGAACACGGCGTGGTTCCGCCAGCACTCGCCCGGGACCAGCCGGTCGTGCCACCGGCCGATCAGGCGCAACAGCACGCTTTCGGGCAGGTCCCCGAAGTCGATCCGGCCCCGCGCGGCCCCGGCGGGCGGCGGGGGCGGCGACTGGCGGGCCTCCAGCAGGTCGGGCACGAGCACGCCGTCGGTCGCCTCGCCGTCGCGGTAGGCGACGAAGGCCAGCTCGCCCGCCCGCATCAGCGCCACCACCCGCTGGCGATCCACATCGTCGAAGGGCAGCTCCCGCCAGAGGCTCACCCCGCCGTCGTCGTCGCGGTCGGCGTGCGGCGCCTGCGGGTTCATCGCCTCCGCAAGAAGCGGCCTGCGGACGACCCCCTCCTCGTGCAGTTCCTTGGCCCGCAGCAGCGTGTACACCGGCCCCATGACCCACGCCGGGTTGAACAGCACCCCGCGTGCGGGCTCCAGCCCCGGCCCGGCGTGCGCCGGGCTCCCGCCCGCCGCGGCGGCGCCGTCATCCGGGATGAAATGCACCGAACCGAGCGCCCGCAGGATGTCTAGCGTGGCCTCGTGCAGGTCGGGGTCCATGCCGGCCTTGCGGCACCGCCCCAGGTACTCGTCGCGGGTCAGGAACTTCGCGGCCGCCCCGGACCTGCTGGCGAAGCGATCCTCCAACCAGGCCTTGACCACGAAGAACGGCTCGCCGAAGCGGATGCCCTCCAGCCCGACCACCTCCGGCAAGGCTGCCGCGATCGCCTCCCTGAGCCGCCCCAGCGAGCGATGGTGAGCCTCCCGAGTCGAGGGAGCGGACGGATCGAGCGCTCGCCCGGGATCGGGCCGCCACCCCAGCCGGTGCACGTCCAGAAGATTGACGCCGAACGCCCCGGCCGCGGCCCGCGCCTCCCGCTCGAGAGCGTCGGCGTAGGCGGCGGCCTCGTCGCACTTGGTGAGCACGGCCAAGACCGGGGCCTGACCCCCCGCGCGGTGGCGGATGCTCCGCAGCCAAGTCAGCAGGCGGTTGTCGCAGGCCGAGCGGGTCGCGTCGAGCACTAGCAGGTACAGGCACCGCTGCTCGGTCATGAAGAACCGATGGGAGCCGTGCAGGTTGGGCTGGCCGCCGAAGTCCCACACCCGCGCGGCGACCTCGGCCGACTCACCCCCGAGCGTGCTCCGGAGGCGGGCGGCGGCGGTGGCGATGCTGTGCGTCTGGCGGTGCCGGGGCTCGTAGTACTCGGGTTCACCACCGAACAGCCGCCGGCGCAGGTGGGTCTTGCCGGTGCCGCCCTGGCCGAGGATGAGGATCTTGACCTCGTCCAGGCGCCGCCCCAGGCGCCGTTCCCGCCAGGAGGCGAGGATGGCCTGCGCATCTCCGCGAGCGAGCAGCTCCTCCGGCAGGACGGTGATGCCGTTGCCTCGCAAACCGAGATGGACCATGGGACGCAGGGGTTCGGCCTCCGCGAGCGCATCAAGCAGCGCCCACACCCCCTCGTCGCCGATGCCGTTGCCCGCCAGGTTCAGCGTTGTAAGGCCGGTGAGGGTGGCCAGCGCCCGCGCCCCCTCGTCGCCGATGCCGTTG
>JBIQJK010000037.1:0-31470 GCA_044507535.1 Planctomycetaceae bacterium
GGGGGGGCGGGGATCGCCCCGCTGAGCAGGAGAGCCTGGCCGAACGGAGACGTCCGACCAGTGCATTGAGGCCCCCGCGGCCTTGACATCCGAAGACAGCAGCAGCGCACGCCACGGACCCCACGACTCTCCCCCGCGGGGCCCGCCGCGTCCGGCCGGCCAACTGCACGGAAGCAGCCATGCCGCCCCGGAACCGGCGGGCCCGAGTACGCGGGACGAGCCCGGCCCAGCGAGGACCACACGAACGGACTCGGGCGTCGGCGCGGCATCGGACGAATCGGCCCCGCAGGGACGCAGGGCCGCCGGCAAACCCCGCCCCGATCTCCGGCGGGGCGAAGCCGGATCCGGCGCCCCACGCCGACGCACCCCTCGCGAAGCCCACACGGCGCTCGATCGACCCGCCAGCGACCGAGCGCCTTTCCATCGCACCCTTTCCCCATGGCGACGGGCCACCCACCACCACCCCGTCGCCACCACGCCCCCCCCTCTTCCGCGCGGGGGAAGGGGCCGGCGCTCACGTTTTGCCGTGGCACCGGCTTCCAGCCCGTGCTCTCCCCCTCCTCCCCGCCTCAATCGTCGCCCAGCCATCGCACCCACACACGGGCGCCACGGCTGGCGACTCTGCGCCGGCCGTGCTCCCCACCTCCCCACTTCCTCCTCACCTGTTCTTCCCCCTCCCCTCCTCCTCCCTCTTCCCACAACCAGTCCCCACCCCGCCAACACCATCCCCACCGCCGTCCCCGGCCCCGGGATGACCGCGATCCACCCCTCGCTGAACCCGAACGTATTCGTCCCCGTCCCCACGATCGTCCGACCGTCGTCGGACAGGCCGCGGATCGTCCCCAGGCTCGAGAAGCCCGAGGTGTCGAACTCCAGCTCCGCGAACACCTCGTGGATCGACCGCATCCCCGTCGCCTCGGTCCAGATCCACCCGCCCCCTTGATTGCCCACGATCACCGACCCGTCGGCGCTCACGTCCTCCGCGGTGCTGTTCTCGGAGAACGGTGCCGGTCCCAGGATCGTGTAGCCCGTCTCCTCCGTCCAGCGGAACGCCTGGACGACCGTGGACGACAGGAACATGCGCCCCACGATCGTGGAGCCGTCGGCCGAGATGGCCGAGGGATAGGTGCTGATCCCACCCCCGTAGCCCAGCCCCACCATCCCCGTCTCCTGCGTCCAGCGGAAACCCTCCGGCGAGCCCGTCGCCGGGTTGTCCGAGTATCCGACGACGATCGACCCATCGCCGGAGATCCCGGTACCAAAGCTCCCTCCGCCGCCGTAGATCGTCCCCAGCGACACGATGCCGGTCTGCTGCGTCCACCGGAATGCATATCCGGTCGCATCATTGGCGATCCCCGCGACCGCAGAGCCGTCGCCGGAGACCGCCAGCCCGCGGCTGTACACCCGATCCCCCGGCAGGTCGCCGAGGTTCACGAATCCCCCCGACTCCGTCCACCGGAACGCCTCCCACGAGTTCGCGCCGATGTTGTAGAAGTGACCGGCCACCGTATTGCCGTCGAACGATGTGCCATAAGCGATGACCTGGCTCGGCAGGTCCGGCATCGAGACCAACTGCTCCATCCCCGTCCCCGCACGCCAGCGGAACGGGCGGGTCGACCCTGCCTCCGCTGTACCGGTAGCACCAATTACGGTCGTGCCGTCGCCAGAAACATCGTGGGCAGCGCTGTTTGGCGGAAACCCCGGAAGTCCGCCAATTCGCTGAAATGAAGGCTGCGCAACCGCCCCAGTCGCAATGCAGGCGATAGCGGTCATGGCGAGCGCCGCACGATTCGGTATTTGAGACCGGCCGCGCGCGCAGTGATCGACGGCCCCGGCGAAAACACGGAGCATGCGTTACTCCTCGTCGATGACGTACTTGGTCGTCAGGATCTCGAAGTCCGTGCTGTCGTACAGGAACGACGCCACGATGATCTTGGGCTTGGTGTTCGGCGAGCTCGTGCCCGTAGTGTCGAGCGCAACCTTCATCCCGCCGTGGTTGCCGCTGATCGTGTCTCCGATTGTCTCCGCCCAATCGACCCCACCCGTGGCGCTGAACCGGACCGTGAGAATCCGAGAGTCGCCGCACAACCCTTTGATCCAGCCCGTCACGACTGTAAAGGTATCGTTGCTCGCGACGTCCATGCCGCCATGATCTCCGGCGACCGTGTACCGCCCGTCGCTATCGGACCAGCTTGTGGTGCCGTTCGATGCGCTGTACTGAAGAAGCTTGAGGTCCGCGTAGCCATCCGTGCCAACGGAAGTCGCGGATATCCAGATGTTGCTGCCGGCCTTCGTGATGCCGGTTGGGTAATCCCCCAGTTCCGCGGCCCCGTCGAACACCACCGGCGTCCAGAGCGGTGTGCTGCTGCTCGGGCCATAGGCAATCGTGACAATGTCCAAACTGGGATCGATGACCGTCTGCGTTGGGCATGGATCGCCGAAGCCCTGGGTCGGGGGCCCGCTCTGGGCCTGCGACTGCCCGGTCACAAACACCGAGTCATGGCCGGAACCGGGCGCCATTCCCACGACGATGTCGTTCCCGCTGCCGGTCCCGTTATACGCGGCGACCCACTCCTGCGAGCCATCGCTCGCGTCGTAGAGGATCGTGGTGTAGTTCTTCTCCTGGGTTGAGCCGGCCCACACCGTGCCGGTCACGTAGACGTAACCCCCGGTCTGACCCCGCACGAGGATGGCAACGGGAGTATCGTCGCCGCTGCCCGGCCCGTCGTAGCGGACCACCCCGTCGCTATCCCATGAAGTGTCGAAGGCCCCCGTTCCCGCCGTGAACTTCACGACGGCATAGTCGGTGCCCGTCGTGCTGCCGTCGGACGGCCCCGTTACATAGATAGACGACCCGGAGACCGCAACGGCTTGCGCGCTGTCGTCGCCATCGGCGCTCCCGTTATATCGACGCACACCGGCACCGTCCCCGCTCAGGTCCTCTGTCCAGGGTGCATAAGGATCGCCGTCATCTGCATCGTACCGAATGAGTACGAAGTCCAGGTCGCCGTCCGGACCCGGCGCCTCGCCGACCACATATAGTGCCCCATTTGACCCGTCGTGGACCATGGCGCGAGGGCGGGCGAGTCCCGTGTAATTGCTGTTCGAGAACGTCTCCGACCAGACAACATCTGGCATGCCGCCAGTCAGTTCGTCGGCCGTGTATCGGGTCGTGACCCACTCGGAGGTGCCGGGCCCGGTCGTCCGGTAGCCAGTCACAAACACATCGCCGCCAGGAGTGTCAAGAAACTCCACGGCCACCGCGGCCGGGCCGTCCTCCAGCGAAAGCCCGTCCTGGGCGGTCCAATACACCTCGTAATCGATCTGAGCCAACGCCCGAGGAGTGCCCGCTGTCAGAACGCTGAAGATCGCCGCGAAGAGAAATCCGCCGCAGAGACACTTATTCATGCTCGGCCTCCTGAATTAACTCGGTTCTGCAATACCGCCATTCAAGCCGACACTTGGCAGGTATACCACCGTTCCCCGGCTGGCCCAAGCCGCTCTTTCGACAATCTCACAGATATTCTCAGTCCCAGGCCCAACAGATCCCTGCAATCCACATGGATGTGGCAAGTGCCCAACTTAGGCGGACCCGGCGGGATCGGAATACCGCCGCTAACTGCCTTGCCCGAGCAACCCCTCTACCGCCACCCCCTTCTCATCCCCGCTCCGCGACCGTGCGTGGTCCAGCGCCGTCTACCCGCGCGAGTCCTTCAGCGCCGCATCCGCCCCCGCCGCCAGCAGCACCCTCACCTGCCCCGCATCTCCCCGGATCGCCGCCTACATCAGCGGCGTCACCCCCTCGTATTCCGTGAGGTTGACCCCGACCCCGCCTCAATCAGCGCCGCCAGCATCCCCGGCCCCACCTCCGCGTCCGCCACCCGCATCGAATGCAGAGAGGCCACAGATCAACACGGATCAAGGCAGGGAAGAGCAGCCGCAGATCAACGCGGATCAGAAGGGATCAGATCGGGAGAAGAGGGGCTGAAGCCCCGGCGGCCGGAGTCCCGACCCAAATCCTGCGTTCTCTTATCCGCGTCTCTCTGCGTTGATCTGCGGCCAACCGCACCTGCTCTGATCCGTGTTGATCCGTGTTGATCTGTGGCCGATGACCCCGGCTCCGCGGCCCAAGGCCCCTACTCCTCCTCGTGCGGCTTGAACGCCGCCATCACCTCCTGCTGCACGTGCGGCGGCGCCGCCTCGTCGTGGCTGTAGTCCATCACGTACGTCCCCTGCCCGCCGGTCATGCTCTTGAGCTCCGTCGAGAGGTTCTGCAGCTCCCCCAGCGGCGCCTGCGCCTTGATCGTGCACACGTCCGACGACGAGATCGCGCTGTCCACCACCCGGCCGCGCTTCCCCGAGATCATCCCCGCCAGGTCCCCCATGTACGCGGCCGGCGCCGTGATCTCCACCGTCACGTACGGCTCCAGCAGCACCGGCCGCGCCTTGTGCACCGCGTCGATGAACGCCTTCTTCCCCGCCGTGATGAACGCGATCTCCTTGCTGTCCACGTCGTGGTACTTCCCGTCGTACAGCACCACCCGGATCCCCGTCATCGGGTACCCGGCGATCGCCCCGTCGGCCATCACCATCCGCACCCCCTTCTCCACCGCCGGCCAGAACTGCCGCGGCACCGTCCCCCCCACCACCTCGCTGGCGAACTCGAACCCCTCCTCGTGATCCGCCGGCAGCGGCTCGACCCGCAGGAACACCTCCCCGAACTGCCCCGCCCCGCCAGTCTGCTTCTTGTGCCGGTGGTGCCCGTCGGCCTTGGCCGTGATCGTCTCCTTGTACGCGATCTTCGGCCGGCTGGTGACCAGGTCGATGTTGAAGTTGTTCTTCAGCCGCTCGAGCATCACCCGCAGGTGCAGCTCCCCCAGCCCCCGGACCACCGTCTGCTTCGTCGCCGCGATCCGCTCGACCTTGAAGCAGGGGTCCTCCTCCATCAGCTTCGCGCACGCCCCGGAGAACTTCGCCTCGTCCGCGTGGTTCTTCAGCTCCACCGCCAGCCCGTACATCGGCTTGGGCAGCGGCAGCGGGATCAGGTGCAGGCTGTCGAGCTCGTGGCTGTCGTGCAGCACCCCGTTGAAGTGCACCTCGTCCACCTTCGACAGCACCCCGATGTCCCCCGCCCCCACCTCCTGCACCTCCACCATCTCCTTCCCCTGCGGCTTGAACAGGTGCCCGATCCGCAGCGGCTTCTTCTGGTCGTTGATCAGCAGGTCCTGCTTCGTCCGCACCGTCCCGCTGTGCACCCGGAAGAAGGCCAGCTTCCCGACGAACGGGTCCGCCGTCACCTTGAACACGTGCGCCACCACCTTGCCGTTGGGGTCCGGCTCCGGGTGGAACTCCTTCTCCGTCCCGTCCGCCTCGCGCACCTCGAACTCCGACGGGCTCACCTCCGTCGGCGACGGGCACAGGTCGGCGAAGATGTGCAGCAGATCCTCCACGCCCGCCCCCGTCTTGGCCGATACGAAGCAGATCGGCACCAGGTGCCCCTCCCCCAGCGCCTTCTCGAACGCGTCGTGCACCTGCTCGGGCTTGAGGTTCTGCCCCTGCTCCAGGTACACCCCCATCAGCTCCTCGTCCACCTCCACCGCCTGCTCGATGATCGCCGTGTGCGCCTCGCTCACCGACGAGAAATCCGCCTCGTCCCCCGCCTCGTCCGTCCCGTCGTGATCGAAGACGTTGACCACGTCCTTGCCCCCCTTCGTCGGCAGGTTGATCGGCAGGCAGACCGATCCGAAGGTCTCCCGGATCTGCGTCACCAGCCCCTCCAGGTCCGCCTCCGCCACGTCGATCTTGTTGATGATGATCATCCGCGGCAGCTTCCGGTCCGCCGCCACCGACATCAGCCGCCGAACCGTGCTGTCGATCCCCCGCTGCGGGTCGATCACGATCGCCGCCGTCTCCGCCGCCGGCATCGCCGCGATCGCGTGCCCCAGGAAGTCCGTCAGCCCCGGCGTGTCGATCAGGTTCACGTGGTGGCCGTGGAAGTCGAAGTGAACCACCGCCGCCGTCAGCGAGTGCTTGTGCTGCTTCTCCTCCTCCGTGTAGTCGCCGACCGTGTTCCCCTCCTCCACCGACCCCAGCCGCGTCGTCGCCTTCGCCGCGAACAGCAGGTGCTCCACAAGGGTCGTCTTGCCGGATCCGCCCTGGCCAACGATGGCGATGTTGCGGATCTCGGCGGGTGCTCGGGTTGCCATAGCGCCTGACCTCCTTCTCGGGTCGGGAACGCGGCCGCCCCCGAGCCCGGGGTTGGCGATCCGAAACGCGGCGGCTCGGCCCGGACGCGGAGAGTCCCGCGCGACCGGCACGGAGGTCCGGATCGGGTACAGGCAGTGTAATGGTTCCGTCAAGCCCGGTGTAGCCCGCACGGCGCCGATTTCACCCCGCGCGCCCCTCCGCGTGACCTTCGCTTCACGCCGACGCCCTCTACCCGATCAGGTCGATCCTCCCCGCCGCCGTCCTCACCGCCACCCGGTACACCGCCTCCACCCGGCGCCGCTTCGCCGGCTCCACCGGCGACACCTCCCCCAGCCGCGGCCACCGCCCTGCCGCCTCCCGCGATGGCCCGGCCCCGTCCAACGCACGACCACGTGCCCCCGGCGGAGGCTCGCACGGTTCGCAGCATTCCCGCCCCCTGGCGGTCTCCCACGCCGGCGCGCACTCCTTCGCACGCGCGCCCAGCGAGAACTCCACCGTGTCCTCCCGGTTCCGCTTCTCCAGGTACCGGTCGAACGGGATCGCCCCAGGCGCCTCCGGCACACGCTCCGGCGGCGGACACCGACGCTCCTCATCACACCGACGCCCCGTCCCCCCATCCCCCGCCGGCTCGACCGCCCGCTCCGCTCGCGTCGCCAGCAGCAGCCGGATCGCCGCGGCGTCCGCGACGCCCCAATGCGAGCCGCTCTCGTGATGGATCGGGCCGAGCATGCACCCGATCTGGACCAACCGGCGTGCCGCCGCGGCCACGCTCCGTCCCGTCCGGTAATCTCGCCCCCCGGGTCCTCCAACCGTCCTTTCACCCCGTCCGCTCGCTCCCCGCGGGGTCCGTCTCTACGGTCTGTTGCCCCCACGCAACACCCACCGCCGCGAAAGTGCAACACCCGTGCTCCGGACCGACGCCCTCGACTACCACCTCCCCGAGGACCGCATCGCCCTCCACCCCGTCTCTCCGCGCGACAGCGCGAGGCTCATGGTCGTCAGCCGCTCCGACCCCTCCCTCCTCCGCCACGCCACCGTCGCCGACCTCCCCGGCTTCCTCCGCCCCGGCGACGCCATGATCGTCAACACCACCCGCGTCCTCCCCGCCCGCTTCCGCGGCGAGCGTGCCGACACCGGCGGCAAGGTGGACGGCCTCTACCTCTCCCCCCTCCCCGGCAGCAACGAGAACAACACGTGGGCGGTCCTCCTCAAGGGCCGCCGCATCAAGCCCGGCGTCGTCGTCACCCTCTTCGGCCGCGACGGGAGCGCGTGCGGCCTCCGGCTCCGCATCCTCGAGCGCCACCACGAGCACCTCGTGGACCCCACGACGCATCAGGACGCCGATCTGCAGTCCGGCGGCTGGCTCGCCGCCCTCGAGGCCGATCCATCCGTCGAAACCCCCGTCGCCCCCCACGACGCCGACGCCCCCACCGTCCTCGCCCGCATCGGCCTCACCCCTCTTCCCCCCTACATCCGCCAGGCCCGCAAGCACCACAGCGAAACAGACGCCGATGCCGCGGCCGACGACCGCGACCAGCTCGACTACCAGACCATCTACTCCAGCCCCGCCCGCGCCGACTCCATCGCCGCCCCCACCGCCGGCCTCCACTTCACCCCCGAGCTCCTCGCCCGCCTCCAATCCGCCGGCGTCGCCCGCGCCGACGTCATCCTCCACGTCGGCATGGGCACCTTCAAACCCGTCGAGACCGAGCTGGTCGAGCGGCACCCCATGCACGCCGAGTGGGCCGAGGTCCCCGCCGCGACCGTCGCGGCAATCGAGCAGGCCCGCGCCGGCGGCGGCCGCATCCTCGCCGTCGGCACCACCACGGCCCGAGCCCTCGAGTCCTTCCCCCCCGGTTCAGAGACCTCCGAAGGCTGGACCCGCCTCCTCGTCACCCCCGGCTACCGGTTCCGCGCCATCGACGCCCTCATGACCAACTTCCATCTTCCCCGAAGCACCCTCATGGCCATGGTCGCCGCGATGCTCGACACCGGCAAAGACGACGGCCTCCCCCGCCTCAAGACCCTCTACGAAGAGGCGATCCGCCAGAACTACCGCTTCTACTCCTTTGGTGATGCGATGTTGATCCTGCCCTAGAAAGCAAGAACTTCACCACGGAGCCACGGAGATCACGGAGCGGTCACGGGGGGGAAGCAAGAGAGGGTTTCAAGAGGAGAGAGCCGCCCATCCATCCCCGACGTCGCAACACCCCCACGCCCTTTCCCACCCCTCTTCAAACCCAATCCTGCTGAATCAAAGCATGGAACAAGGGCGCAAGGATCTTCCCAACCGCTCCGTGCCCCTCCGTCCCCTCCGCGGCGAAAACTCTTCTCTTCACGCCAGACGCGACAGAATCTCCACCACTCCCACCGCCTCCTCTCCCTCAGCCACATAATCCGCCTCCCCCTTGATCACATCCTGCGCATTGGCCGGGCACGCGAACCACCCCACCCGCTCCCGGATCGGCATGTCCCCCGTCGTGTCCCCGATCCCCGCCACCCGCTCCTTCTCCACCCCCACGCTCCTGAGCAGCCGGTCCATCCCCGTCCCCTTGCTCACGTGCTTCAGATCGCAGTTGATGTACAGCCACGTCATCGACACCCGCAGCGGCCACCCCCGCCTCTGAAACTCCTCCTCCACCACCGGCGCGATCGACCTCAAATACTCCGTGTCCGCGTGGTACAGCGACACCGCCGCGCTCTTCCCCGGCTGCTGCTGCACGCCCTTCGGCCCGAACTCCCCCTCGATCCACGCCGACGCCTCCCGCACCGCCCGCCGGTCCTCCGCCGTGATCCCGGGGTCCATCAGGTACAGGTTCTCACCGGGGTGGTACATCCACACCCCGTTCTCCGCGATGCACGGCGCCTCCAGGTTCCCGATCAGCTTGCACATCGCCTCCGCGAACGGCTGCGGCCGACCCGAGCACAGCGTCACCACCGGCCGGTCCCGCCGCTCCCGCGCCAGGCGGTTGTGCTCCGCGACCTTCGCCAGGCTCGCCACGTCCATCGCCCGCGACCCCTCCGGCGACAGGCACCCATCGATATCCGCGACCACCAGATCAAACCGGCCACGGCATCGTGGCAGCGGAAACCCCGGCTCCGATGATTCACCAGCATCTCGGCTCATTGCCCCCACTCTAAGCCCCCGAATCCCACCCCTCCCCACCCCCTTCCCACCTCTTCATTTGGCCCTTTCCCATCTGGCCCTTTGCCCCCCGCCACTTGGCCCTTTCACCCGTTCCATATACCCTCACCCGGTGCTCCCCCTCCTCGCCCTGGCCGTCTTTCTCGGCGCGACCCTCGTCTTCCTCATCCAGCCGATGGTCGCCAAGATGCTCCTCCCGCTCTTGGGCGGCACGCCCGCGGTCTGGAATACCTCCATGGTCTTCTTCCAGGCGACACTCCTCGCCGGCTACGCCTACGCCCACGCCCTGACCCGCCTTCGCCCGAGCGTCCAAACGCTCCTCCACGGCCTTGTCCTCCTCGCCCCCTTCGTCGTCCTTCCGATCGCCCTCCCGCGCGACGCCGCCCCGCCCACCGAGGGCGGCTGGACCCTCTGGCTTCTGACTACCCTCGCGATCGTCGCCGGCCTCCCCGCCTTCGCCGTCGCCGCCACCGCCCCCCTGGTTCAGCGCTGGTTCTCAACCACCCGCCACCGGGCCGCGGCCGACCCTTACTTCCTGTACGCGGCCTCCAACGCCGGCAGTCTCCTCGCCCTCCTCGCCTACCCCGCCCTCCTCGAGCCCACCCTCACCCTCCGTCAACAATCCTGGGCCTGGACCATCCTCTACGCCGCCTTCATCCTCACCATGTTCCTGGGCGTCCTCGCCATGCGCCGCGCCGGCGGTCTCGCCGCAGCCACCCTCCCACCAGCCGATGACGCCGCACCCGAGCCACAGACCGCCGCTCCGCTCTTGACCTGGCGCGAGCGACTCCTCTGGCTCCCCCTCGCCGCTATTCCCTCCAGCCTCCTCCTCGGCGTCACCACCCTCATCGCCACCGATATCGCCTCCGTCCCTCTCCTTTGGATCATCCCTCTGGCCGTCTACCTCCTCACCTTTATCAATGCCTTCGCCTCCCGCCCCCTCGTCCCCACGCGTGCGGCCCTTTGGGCCCTCCCCCTCCTCGCCGTCGCCGCCGCGCTGCTCACCAGCAACCGCATCCCCGCCTGGGCCCTGATGGCGATCCACGTCGCCGTCCTCGCCGCGGCCGGTCTCGCCTGCCACGGCCAGCTCGCCGCCCGACGCCCCCACCCCTCGCGCCTCACCGAGTACTACCTCCTCATCGCGCTCGGCGGCGCTCTCGGCGGCGCGTTCAACTCCCTCCTCGCCCCCGTGATCTTCGTCTCTATCGTCGAATACCCCCTCGTCGTCGCCCTCGCCTGCGTCATCGCCCCATTCGCCTCGCGCCAAGGCGAGCCGCTGCGCACCCCGCGCCTCGCCTTCGCCACGATCGCCGCCGCGATCTTCGCCGTCACCTGGCAGGTCCGGCGCAACCCGCTCGAAGAGGGCGCCACCGCCCTCTACACCACCCGCACCTTCTTCGGCGTCCACCGCGTCATCTCGGATCCCCCCTACCGCCTCCTCCGCCACGGCACCACCACCCACGGCGTCCAGTTCGACCAGCACCCCGCCTCCCTTGTCCCGCAGAGCTACTTCCACCCCACCAGCCCCATCGGTCGCGTCTTCTTCGGCATGGACACCGTGCGGCCCCCGCAGGCCGTCGCCGTCGTCGGCCTCGGCGCGGGCGCCCTCGCCGCCTACGCCCGGGAAGGCCAACGCTTCGACTTCTACGAGATCGATCCCGCCGTCGTGGACATCGCCACGAACCCCGAGTTCTTCACCTACCTCAGCGACTGCGTCGCCCTCGGCTCCATCATCACCGGCGACGCCCGCCTCAACCTCGCCAAACAGCCCGACAACACCTACGACCTGATCATCCTCGACGCCTTCAGCTCCGACGCCGTCCCCGTCCACCTTCTCACCCGCGAGGCATTCCGCGGCTACCTCCGCACCCTCCGCCCCGGCGGCCTCATCGCCGCCAACATCACCAACCGCTACGTCGACCTCGCCCCCATGCTCGATGCCCTCGCCCGCGCCGAGGACCTGAAGGTCATCTTCGCCATCGACGCCGACATGCCGGACCACCCCCTCGCCGCCGGCAAGCTCCCCTCCGCCTGGGCCATCGTCGGACGCGACATGGACGACCTCGCCCCCCTCCTGACGCAACCCGGCGCCCAGGACATCTGGGTCCAGCTCGCGAGCCCCTCCCCCCTCCGCCCCTGGACCGACGACTACTCCAACATCCTCACCGTCCTCCGCTGGCGCGCCAACTGACCGCGGCACGAGCTTTGGAGGGGACCAGCCCGAGTCTGCTCCCTCTCCCACCTCTCCCTCTCCTCCCCTCATATCCCTCGACATGGCTTCCCGACTCCCCTTCTCCACCTCCCCCGCCCTCGAAGTCCCTTCCCTGAGGGAGGGGGATGGAGGCGGGTTCCTCTTCACCTCCACACCTCTTCACCTCCACATCTTCCCCTACCCTTCCCCATGCCCCCGCTCCACTACCAGACCGCCGGCGAATCCCACGGACCCGCGATCCTCGCCGTTGTTTCCGGGCTCCCCGCCGGCGTCGAGATCGACGCCGACTTCATCAACGCCGAGCTCGCCCGTCGCCAGGGCGGCTACGGCCGCGGCGGCCGCCAGCGCATCGAGCACGACGCCGTCGAGATCCTCTCCGGCGTCCGCCACAACCGCACCATCGGCTCCCCGATCGCGCTGAAAGTCGCCAACAGAGACTCCCGCCTCGACGACACCGAGCGTACGCCCCCCGTCCACACCCCCCGCCCCGGCCACGCCGACCTCGCCGGCAGCGTGAAATACCTCACCACCGACTGCCGCGAGACCCTCGAACGCGCCAGCGCCCGCGAGACCGCTGCCCGGGTCGCCGCCGGCGCTCTCGCCCGCTGCCTCCTCAAGTCCGAGGGGATCGACATCCACATCTTCGGCTTCGTCCGCTCCATCCTCACCGCCGCCTGGATGGGCGACGTCACCGAGGACAACTGGCGCGACCTCCTGAAGCTCCGCGACGCCAGCGAGACCTACTGCCCCGATGGGGACGGGGGTGACGTCACCGCCCGACAGATCGCCATCATCCGCGAGGCGAAGGTGAACAAGGACACCGTCGGCGGCCTCGTCGAGGCGCACGTCTTCAACCTCCCCCCCGGCCTCGGCTCCACCATGGACTGGCGCGACCGCCTCGACTCCCGCCTCGCCGCGGCCGTCATGGGCATCCAGGCCTTCAAGGCCGTCGAGATCGGCCTCGGCAGGGATGTCGCCAGCCGCCCGGGCTCCCAGGTCCACGACCTCATCCGCTTCGACCCCAAGCGCATCGACACCCCATCCCTGGGCTTCACCCGCGACACCAACAACGCCGGCGGCCTCGAGGGCGGCATGACCAACGGCGCCCCCATCGTCGTCCGCGGCGCCATGAAGCCCATCTCCACCCTCCTCCGCGGCATGCCCAGCGTGGACCTCAACACGAAGCAGCCCGCCACCAGCGCCTACGAGCGCTCCGACATCTGCGCCGTCTCCGCGGCGAGCGTCGTCATGGAGAACGTCGTCGCCTTCGAGATCGCCCGCGCCTTCCTCGACAAGTTCGCCGGCGATTCCATCTATGAAACCACCGACAACTACCGCCGCTTCCTCGACACCGCCCGCACCCTCCCCCTAAGCCCGCCTCTCATGACCCTCGCCCAGGACCCGCGGCCCAACACCTAGGATCCCCCGCGCCGTGCACGCCCCGGGGGCTCCTCCATGATCTGTCCACGCTGCCAGGCCGAGCTCGCCCGCTCCGCCCGCGCCGGCGTCGAGATCGACACCTGCCCGAACTGCCGCGGCGTCTGGCTCGACCGGGGCGAGCTCGACAAGATCCTCGAGCACGCCTCCCGGGAAGAGGCCGCCCCCGCCCCGGCCTTCACCCCCCCACCCGCACCCGGCGAGCTCGCCAGCCCTGACCCGCTGACCAGCGGCCCCACCTTCCCCCCACCCCCCGCCGGCCCCGCCGACGCCCCCGTCCCGCCGAAGAAGCCATCCATCTGGCGCGAAGTCTTCGACTTCTGACCTTCCGGCGTCGGGTGGCGTGCGTGTGCCTGCACCAGCATGGATGCTCAACGCGTCACGCTCCGCCTCGCGGGCCCCAAGGGAGGTCACGGGACGTACCGAGTCCGTAAGTTAGCGAGTGCCCAGCGCCTCGTGCCGAGTGCCCCGTGCCGAGCGCCTGAGACCCAACCCCTCGCTCCCCATCAATCAATCAAACTGCCGCGGCGACGCCGACGCCACCAGCCGGATCACCGGCGTGTCGAAGTTCACCCCCGTCCGGATCTCCTCGTCGTCGTTGGGCAGGACCGTCAGGTCGATCGTCGCCCGGATCAGGCGCGGCCCCGGCTCGTACTCCAGGATGAACGTCGCCTCCTTCACGTTCCGCAGCAGCGGCCGCTCCATGATCGTCTGCACCGGCGTGGTGGAGACGTCCAGCCGCTCGTACCACAGCTCGTACTCCCCCGCCACCGCCGAGTCCCGGCGCGAGATCCGCGTCACGTACTCGTTCCCCGCCAGCCGGTCCTCCTCCGAGACGAACTCCATCGACGTCGCCGTGATCGGGTTCTGCGACGGGTCCAGGAAGTCCGCCGGGTACGGCCCGAACTCCGTCCCCGTCCGGATCATCGCCAGCAGCCTGTGCACCACGATCCGCGAGACGATGTGCGTCGACGCCGACTCCGTCGTCATCTTGTAGCTTCGCCACGACGCGTCCAGCGCCGTCATCATCGCCGTCAGCAGCATCGAGCTGATCATCAGCGCCACCAGCATCTCCACGATGCTGAAGCCGCCGCCCCGCCGCCGCCCCGCCGCCGCCGTTCGTCCCTGCCGTCTCATCGGTGCCCCTCTCGATACGTGTGCGCCAGCGGCTCCAGGCTCAGCGGGAGCATGATCCCGTCCGGCATGGGCAGGTGCGGGTTCCAGTTCAGCGTGATCCGGCCGTAGCCGTAGAACGGCACGGGCGTCGACCCCGCCGGCTGCGGCTGGTTCGGCCCGACGTCCGCCAGGCCGTCGCCGTCAACGTCCCACCCCACGATCCGCACCCCGCCCACGACCGGCAGCGACTCGGGGTCGAGCGACTCCCCGTCCCCGTCCTCGGGCCCGAAGTATCCGATCGTCGCGTTGAACCCCGCCGGGTTCCCCACCGGCAGCCCGCCCTGCTGCAGCGGCCCCTCGCCCGCCGTCGGCGCGAACGTCAGCAGCAGCGTCCCATCCACGTTCGCGTTGCCGCGGATGTCCAGGATCCCCGCCACGATCGTCCCGCTCAGGTTCACGTTCTGAGGCGTCGGCCCGCCCACGAACGTGTCCGTCGGGCTGTTGAAGCTCCCGATGTCCACCGAGTAGTTCGGCAGCATCATCGAGCTCTTGACGATCTCCTCCATCGCCTCTTCCGTCGGGTTCAGCGCCGGGTCCTCCGGCTTCTCCGGGTGCTCGTGCATGAACCGCGTCGAGCCCGTGAACTGGATCTTGTTCCGGACGTGCCAGTACTCCCGCGGCGTGTCGCTCACGATCGACCCCACGAACAGGCAGTCGTGGAACCGCAGGTTGTTCGACCACAGCTTCGTGTTCCGCAGCGGGTCCGTGCTATCCCGCACCTCACCGCCGATCATCGGCGGGTCCGGGAACTGGTCGTAGTTCGCCGGGCCGTCCGCCGGGTCGCCGCTGAAGTAGCGCTCGAAGTCGCTCTTGTCCAGCGGGTCGGTCACCGGCATCGGCCGCCCGTGCTCCTCGCTCCACTCCAGCTTCCCGTACAGCGCCCAGTTGGTGTGCGTGTTGTTCGTGTAGGTGCGGACGTACGTCACCCCGACGAACGTGCAGTTGATGAACAGGCCGTTGTTCCCCTCGGGGATCTGCACGTTGCGGAAGACCATGTTCTCGTACCGCGGCCGGTAGTACCAGTCCGAGTGCGCCGGCGAGCCGAAGGGCATCTTCTCGTAGATGTTCATCCCCGTGAGGCTTCTGACGTACTCCGGGTCCAGGTCCGCCCGCCAGAACTTCGGGCCGTTCGCCGGCGCCCCGTCCTCGACGTACGTCTCCAGGTCGGATTCGGAGATCCCCAGCTGCGACGCCACCTGCGCGTCGAACGACAGCCCGTTCGCCGCGGCCAGCAGCGGCGACTGCGCGTCGATGAACGAGTCCGCCGTGATCGGCGGCAGGTCCTTCCCCCCGGCGTTGAACCGCACCGCCGACTCCCCCTCCTCCGGCAGGATCGGCCCGCGGATGTGCGCCCGGTAGTCGCCGTGCGTCGCCTCCCAGTCCCCCCGGTTGGCCTCGAACATGATCCGCCCGCGCACCTTCGCGTACGCGTCCAGCCGGTCGATGTACCCGTCGCGCCACCCCAGCACCCGGTCCGGGTACACCCCGTTCTTCGCGTCGAAGTCCAGCAGCTCCTCCCCCGGGTCCCACCGCCCGTTGCGGTTCACGTCGTTGAAGCCGAAGATCCCGTTCTGGTTCCGGTCCGGCACCGCCGAGTCCAGCAGCAGCGCCAGGTCGTCGTCCAGCGTGAACTCCGGGCTCATCCCGTCCGCCGGCGTCCCCGCCGTCAGCGCCGGGGAGAGCACCACCCGCCGGTCCCCGTTGGAGTCGAAGTGGTTGATGAAGATGTCGAACTCGTCCACGAACCCGTCCCCCGTCGCGTCCGCGTACGGGTTGTCCACCGTGTCGTCCCCGTCGTCGTCCCCCGGCGGCGGGATCCCCGCGCCCTCGACGGCGTGCCCGACGCGCAGGCGGTTGTCCCCGTCGATGTCGTGCGTCTCCAGCTTCTCGAAGAACCGCTCCAGCGCAGCGTCCAGCGACGGCGACAGCCCGGCGAAGTCCGACTTGATCGTCACCGGGTGCCCCGACTCCTGCGCCACGTCCGTGTACCGCGCCCCGAGCTTCCCCGTCACCAAGACGTTCTTGCCGATCATGATCCGGCTCGGGCTCAGCAGCGCGTGGTTGTGCCGCTTGACGATCCGGAAGTCCTGCGTCACCGTCCGGCTCAGCGGCCGGTACCGCTTCTCGATCGGGTCCGGCCGGTAGTGGAACCCCGAGCCCAGGTTCGACACCGAGCTGTACCCCGTGGAGATCACCCGGATCGTCAGCCCCTCATCGTCGATCAGCGGCGCGTACGTCACCTGGTACGCCGCCGGGCCCGACCCGCTGTCCACGGCCGACCCGTCGATCGCGACCGCCGGCGTGAACACCCAGTCCGTCAGCCGGTACACGTCCCCGTCCGTCCCCGCGGGCGCGGGCGCCAGCCCAGCCACGGCCGGCACGCCGGGCACCTCCACCGTGTTGCTGTCGGCGCTGTGCGCGTGCACCAGCGCCATCGAGATCCCCGCCGGCAGCCCGATCTCGCTGTACCCGCTGGACGGGGGGAGCCGCTCGACGGTCCCGTCCGACCCGTTGAGCGACCAGGTCCACAGCCGCCAGCCGAAGTCGCCGTCCACGTTGCCGCGAGAGACCACGAACCTCGCCGCGGCCTCCTCCAGCCGCTGCGCCGCCACCGCCAGCCCCGTCTCGGCCGCCCCCATCGCCCGGACCACGTGCAGGTGCGTCTGCGCCGCCCGCAGGTTCCCCTGCGCGACGATCGCCATCGCCGCGGCGAGCGAGCCGAACATCACCACGAACATCATCGCCAGCACCGACGCCACGCCGCGGCGCGTCACCCGGACGCCGCGCCGGCCCCGCCGCCCCGCCCCACCGCCCCGGCTGGCCGGGGCGGGCCTGATGTCCCTCACGTCAAGCATCGTTCCACCTTCCTGGTCCGGTCGTTCAGGGGACGATCCAGACGACGGTCGCGATCAGCTCCTCGTCGGTGTCGTACGGCCCGCGGTAGCGGACCTCCACGGTCACCCGCAGCGGGAACTTGTCCACCGGCACGCCGTCGAAGGTCGGCGGCGTCGGGGGGATCACCGCCGCGGGCTCCAGCTCCGTGGCCGTGTTGAACGGGTCGATCTTGGTGACCCGGATGACCTGCGACCAGCCGCGCAGCGGCATCGGGTTCCCGTCCGCGTCCAGCAGCACCGTCCCGTCGTTGAGCACCTCGGGGATGACGCTCCCGAAGCCGTCCACCGGCCCGGGCAGGTCGCCGTCGTCCAGGCCGGGGGTCCCCTCGAAGCTCAGCCGGAGCCCGTCGAAGTCGTCGATGTCGTCCAGGTCCCGCAGGGTCGTCTCGCCCGGCTCGGGGCCCCAGCCGCGCAGCACCGTGCTGCCGCTCTGGTCGTCGAAGTACAGCCCGGTGACCGGGTCGTGGCGGGGGAGCTTGCGGGTCAGCTCGCGGATCTCGTTGGCCAGGTGCGTGGCGGTCGCGGCGTGGCTGGACCAGGCCGTCACCCGCAGGAACGCCTGCTGCGATTCGATCAGCGCCAGCACGCCGACCCCGACGATGACGGTCGTCAGCGCCGTCTCGATCAGCGTGAAGCCGCGCCGGACCCGCCGCGGCCCGGTCGCGGGCCCCGGGCGGGGGGCGGGGATGGGGCGGGATGTCGCGTTCGGCCGTGCACGCACCGTGCTGTCTCCTTCCGCCCCGGCGCCGCGGGCGCGCCGGGGACCCGGGGCCCGCGCCCGGGGGTCCGGGCGCGAGGGGGGCTCCGACCCTTTATTTGACGATTGAGCTCATCTTGAAGATGGGCAGGATGATGGCCATGGCGATGAAACCGACCACCGAGCCCATCACAATGATCATGATCGGCTCGATCATCGAGGTCACCGCCTTGATCCGGTCCTTCAGGAGCTTCGCGTAGTAGGTGGAGATCTCGTCCAGGACCTCGCCGAGCTTACCGGACTCTTCGCCCGCGGCGACCATCTGCGTGACCGACCGGGGCAGGAGGGTGGTCTTCTGCAGCGGCGTGGCGATCTTCTTGCCCTGCTTGACGCTGGTGTACACGCTCCGCCACATGTCCTTGTACATGCGGTTGCCGGAGATGTCCCCGGTGATCGCCAGGGTGTCGAGCATCGGCACGCCCGCGTTGATCAGCTGGCCCATGGTCTGCAGCGAGCGGCTGATGTACAGCGCCCGGAACATGCCCTTGACCACCGGCGTCGCGAGCTTGATCCGGTCCAGCCAGAACGAGCCCACCTCGGTCTTGGTCAGGCCGAAGATGGCCCCGGCCATCGCCGCCACCGCCGCGAGCAGGTACGGCCACTGCGCGACCATGAACGCGCTGAGGCCCATGAGGAACTTGGTCGCCCAGGGGAGGACCTCCTCCTTGCCCGCGAAGACGCTGCCGAACTTCGGCAGCACGAACGTCAGCAGGAAGGTGGTGACCAGCACCGCCATGGTGCCGATGACGCCGGGGTAGATCGACGCCCCGATCACCATCTTGCGGGTCTCCATCTCCTGGGCGATGTACCCGGCGATGCGGTCGAGCATCTCGGCGAAGGAGCCGGACATCTCCGAGGCCCGCACCATGTTGACGTACAGCGGGCCGAAGAGCTTGGGGTGGCGGGCGATCGCCTCGGAGAACTGCTTGCCCGACTCCACGTCGGTCTTGAGCCCGTAGATGATCTTCTGGAAGACGGCGTGCTCGGTCTGCTCGGCGATGCCGTCCAGGGCGGAGCGGATGTTGATGCCGGCCCGGATCATGACGGCCAGCTGGGTGGTGAAGTCCAGGACGTGCTTCTGCTTGGGCTTGCCCGCGTTGAGCTCGCGGAGCCGCTGGGCGAGCCCGCCGGAGTTGGCCTGGTTGGCGGAGATGACGTTCAGGGCCAGAACGTGCGCGCCCTGCGCCCGCAGGATCGCCGCCGCGGCGGTGGCGTTCTCCGCGGCCAGCACGCCGACCTGCATCTCGCCCTTGGGGGTCCGGACCTGGTACCGATAGTTCGCCATGGTTCCTCACCGCCCGGCCGACGCCGGGCCCTGACGCCGCGCGGGACGGGGCCCGCGCGGCGCCGCGTGCCTGCTCGGGCCCCGACTCACGCCACCAGCTGACGGTCCAGCTTGTCGGGGTACGCCGCCTGGGCGATCGCGTCCTCGCGGCTGATCATGCCGTTGAAGAACAGCTCCGCGATCGCGGTGTCCAGGCTCTTCATGCCGATCGACCGGCTCGTCTCGATCACGTTGGGGATCTCGAACGTCCTCGCCTCGCGGATCAGGTTCCGCACCGCCGGCGTGCACAGCAGCACCTCCACCGCCGGGCACATCCCCGGCTGGTCGATCCGGCTGAACAGCGTCTGGCTGATCACCGCCTGCAGCGTGTTGGCCAGCATCGAGCGGATCTGGTTCTGCTGGCCAGCGGGGTACATGTCGATGATGCGCTCCACCGTCTGGCTGGCGTTGCAGGTGTGCAGCGTGGAGAGGACCAGGTGGCCCGTCTCGGCGGCGGAGATCGCCAGCGCGGTGGTCTCCAGGTCGCGCATCTCGCCCACCAGGATGATGTCCGGGTCCTGACGCAGCGCGTGCTTGAGCCCCGAGGCGAAGCTGGGCATGTCCAGCCCCAGCTCCCGCTGCTCGATCACGCAGCGGGCCGAGGTGAAGGTGTACTCCACCGGGTCCTCGAGGGTGATGATGTGCTTGCGGTAACGCTCGTTCATCGCCTGGATCATGGCGGCGAGCGTGGTGGACTTGCCCGAGCCGGTGTCCCCGGTGACCAGCACCAGCCCGCGCGGCAGGTACGTCAGCCGCGCGATCACCTCCGGGAGGTTGAGCTTGGCCAGCGGCGGGACCTTGGTCTTGATCATTCGCATCGCCAGCGCCGTGGCGCCGCGCTGCATGTGGGCGTTGACGCGGTAGCGGGCCAGCCCCGCGGCCTCGTACGAGAAGTCCGCGTCCTTCTGCTTCTCGAAGATCGCCACCGACTCCTTCGGGGCCATCTCCTCGAAGAGCTTGCGGGTCGTCTCCGCGCTGAGGATCGGGAAGTCCATCGGCGTCATCACCTGGTGGACCCGCACCATCGGGGCGTGGTTCGCGACCAGGTGGACGTCGGAGGCGTCCATCTCGAACGCCGCTTTGAGGATATCGATCAGCTTCATCGGGGGACGCTCCTCGTGCCGCGCGCCGCGGGCCTCGTGGCGGGCGCGGTCGGCCCCTCGTCATCGGACCAACGCCGCCCCCGGTTGACCCCCCCACCCCCTCAAACGCCGCAGAGCCTGCCTCACCCCCGCCAGATCATGCCGAGGCGGCACGGGCCGCGCAGACGGCGCCACCGGCCCAGTTTCACGCGGCGGCCCGCAGCGCGGACCGCGAACAGCGATCCGCGCCGCGCGGCAAGCTGCGATCCCGGACAGAAGGAGGACCCCCATGCCCCGCCGACTCCTGCTCGTGTTCACGATAACCGCCGCGGCCCTCGTCGCCGCGGCGTGGGCCGGGCCCGAGCCCGCGCCCGAGCCCCTGCCCGGCGGCGTCCTCGCCCGCGTGGAGTCGGCGGTGGTCATCGTCGAGACCTTCGACGCCGACGCCGAGTTTCTCGGACCCGTCGCGGCGTTCTTCGCCGAGCCGGACTGGCTGATCACCAATCTCCACTGCGTCGAGGGCGTCAGCGAGGCGGTGGTCAATCTCGGCGAGCGCGGCGTGGTCCGGGTGGACGGGGTCGTCGCCGGGAGCGAGCGGCTCGACGTCGTGGCCCTGCGGACCCAGATACCGTCGGGGACGCTGACGCCCCGGAAGCTCAGCGACCGCCCCGCGGCGCGCCGGTCGCCGGTCGCGGTCGTCGTGCGAGACGGCGTTGGCAAGGTCGCCGTCTCGCCGGGCCGCGTGGTGCGGGAGGTCCTCCAGGGTGCCCCCGGCTCGGCCGTCACGACCGCGCCGGCGTGGCACGGCTGCAGCGGCTCGCCCCTGGTCGGGCACGATGGCGCCGTCATCGGCGTCGTGAACACACTGCACGGTGACCACACGTCGGACATGGCGAAGGCCGCGGCGGCGTACCTCAAGGCGCTGGATCACGTGCCGACGGTTATTCAGTCGGCCATCGGATACGCCGCGGCGCTCGAGGGACAGGGCCGTGCGACGGACGCTGTGCTGTGGCTGTCAAAGCTCCTCCGCGAGAAGCGGGAGTCCGCTGCCGGATGGGAGGTCGCGGGCGGGATCTACCTGCGCGCGGGTCAGCAAGGCGGGTCTGCTTCTCTCCGTGTTCTCCGTGCACTCCGTGGTGAAGCTGATGGGCGAGAGAAGTGCGCACGGGAACGCTCGACCCCGGGCTCGCGCCCGAGGCTCCCTCTGCATGATTGGTCGCTGGTCTAGATCACCCCCGCCCTGACCGCCTCGATCGCCGCGACCGCGAGCTGGTCGCACCGCTCGTTCTCCGGGTGGCCGCTGTGGCCCGGGACCCAGTGGAAGCTGACCTCGTGCTCGGCCATCAGCTCGTCCAGCCGCTTCCACAGCTCGATGTTCTTGACCGGCTTCTTCCCCGCCGTCCGCCACCCCTTGGCCTTCCACCCCGCCATCCACTCCTTCAGCCCGTTGAGGACGTACTTCGAGTCCGAGTACAGCTCCACACGCGCCGGACGGGTCAGCGACTCCAAGCCCTCGATCACCGCCCGCAGCTCCATCCGGTTGTTGGTCGTCATCCGCTCTCCCCCGGAGGCCTCGCGCACCTTCCCCGTCGCCGGGTGCTTGAGCACGTAGGCCCAGCCGCCGGGGCCGGGGTTGCCCGAGCAGGCGCCGTCGGTGTACAGCAGCACCCGGGGCCTGGGCTGCTTGCCCGTCTGGTCCTGAACGTTCCTCTTCGCGCCGTCGGCCATGGGGGGACACTGTACCGGTGCCGCGCCCGGCCGGCGCGCCCGCGGCTATCGACAGCGGGAGTTCGGCCGGCGGTCACCTACGATCGGCCATGACCAGCATCGCCCCCACCGCCCCCGCCCATTCCCCGGCCCCCGCCGCCCGCGTCCACCGCTTCGAGGTCGCCCCGCGACCGGGGCAGATGGACCCCGTGGGCCGATCACTGGTCCACGACGCCGCGGCCATCGGCGTGCGGCTGAAGGATGCCAGGGCGACCCGGGTCTACCTCATCCAGGCCGCGCTGACCGACGAGCAGGTCGCCCTGCTCCAGGACCGGCTCCTGGCCGACCCGGTCATCGAGCGGGCCCGCGCGGGGGCCGCGCCGGCGGCGGAGGGGGCCCAGCTCGTCGAGGTGCACCCGCTGCCGGGCGTGATGGACCCGGTGGCCCAGTCGGTGGCCGCGGCGGTGAAGGAGCTGCTCGGCAGGGACGCCGATCTGGAGGTCTCCACCGGGTGGCGGTACGACCTGCTGGGCATCGGCAGCGAGGAGGCGGACCGGCTGGCGACCCGCCTGCTGGCCAACCCGGTCATCCAGCGCGTGCACCGGCGTCCGTACCACCCCGAGGCGTTCCCCGTCGGCACGCCGCACGACCGGGCGGTGCGGCACATCGAGATCCTGGGCCTGAGCGACGAGCAGCTCGAGAGGCTGTCTCGCGAGGCGCACCTGTTCCTGTCGCTGGACGAGATGCGGGCGATCCAGGCGGAGTACAAGCGCGTCGGGCGCAACCCCACGGACGTCGAGCTCGAGACGCTGGCGCAGACCTGGTCCGAGCACTGCGTGCACAAGACGCTCAAGAGCACCGTCCGCTACACCGGCGGCGGGGCGGACGACGTGGTCCGCCGCGCCGGGCGTCCCGGGCACGAGGTGCAGCCCGACGGGACGGTGGTGGTCCACAACCTGCTCAAGAGCACCGTCGCCGCGGCGACGTTCGAGCTCATCAAGGAGGGCGTGGACTGGACGCTCTCGGTCTTCGTGGACAACGCGGGGGTGATCGCCTTCGACGACGATCACGCGGTGTGCGTGAAGGTCGAGACGCACAACCACCCCAGCGCGATCGAGCCCTACGGCGGGGCGGCGACGGGCGTCGGCGGGTGCATCCGCGACGTCATCGGCACCGGTCTGGGGGCGAGGCCGATCGCCAACACGGACGTCTTCTGCGTGGCGTTCCCGGATGGGTGGGTGGAGGGACAGGAGCGCCAGGGCGCAGAGGCGCACAGCGCCCAGGCGCCCGGCTCAGGCTCCCTGTCCCTTTGCGCCTCCGTGCCCCAGCCCCTCCCGGCGGGCGTCCTGCACCCGCGCCGGGTGCTGACGCAGGTCGTCGCCGGCGTGCGCGACTACGGGAACCGGATGGGGATCCCGACGGTCGCCGGGGCCGTGGCGTTCGACGACCGGTACATCGGCAACCCGCTGGTGTACTGCGGGTGCGTCGGCGTCATGCCGCGGGACAAGGTGAAGGGGACGGTCAACCGGGGCGACCTGATCGTCGCCCTCGGCGGGCGGACGGGGCGCGACGGCATCCACGGGGCGACCTTCTCCTCCGCCGAGCTGACCGACCAGCACGCCGACGAGTTCGCCCACGCGGTGCAGATCGGCAACGCGATCGAGGAGAAGCGGATGCTCGACGCGATCCTGCGGGCCCGGGACGAGGGCCCCGGCGGTCGGCCGCTCTACAGCGGGCTGACCGACTGCGGGGCCGGCGGGTTCTCCTCGGCGATCGGCGAGATGGGCAGCCAGACGGGCGCGATCGTCCACCTCGACCGCGCGCCGCTGAAGTACGCGGGGCTCAGCTACACGGAGATCTGGATCAGCGAGGCGCAGGAGCGGATGGTCCTCGCCGTGCCGCCGGCGAACCTCGACGCCCTCCGGCGCATCTGCGATGAGGAGTCCGTCGAGCTCGCCGTCCTCGGGACCTTCGAGCCCGGCGAGGGCTCCACGCCCGAGGCCCCGGACCTGCAGCTGCTCTTCCACGGCGAGGAGGTCGGCCGGCTCTCCATGCACTTCCTGCACGAGGGGATCCCCACGCCGCGGCGCGAGGCGGTGTGGACGCCCGCCCCCGCGCCGGCCCCGGCGCGCCCCCGCCCCACCCCCTCGGTCGGCGAGGCGCTCCTGTCGCTGCTGGGCCACCCCAACATCGCCTCCAAGCACTGGATCATCCGGCAGTACGACCACGAGGTCCGCGGGAGCACCGTCGTCAAGCCGCTGGTGGGCCCCGAGTCCCGCGGCCCGGGCAACGGCGCGGTGGTCACGCCGGTCCCGGGATCGACGCGAGGGCTGGCGATCGGGTGCGGGCTGCAGACCGGCGTCGGCGACCCGGCGATCGGGGGCGACCCGTACCTCATGGCCCTGGCCGCGATCGACGAGTGCGTGCGGAACCTCGTCTGCCTCGGCGCCGACCCGGGGCGGATCGCAATCCTGGACAACTTCTGCTGGCCCAGCTGCAAGAAGCCGGACAACCTCGCGACGCTCGTGCGGGCCGCGGAGGGGTGCTACGACGGCGCGAAGGCGTACCGCACGCCGTTCGTCTCCGGAAAGGACTCGCTGAACAACCAGTTCACCACCGAGGACGGCCGGACCATCGAGATCCCGCCGACGCTGCTGATCACCGGCATCGGGATCGTGCACGACGTCGCCCGCGGCGTCACCATGGACGCGAAGGAGGCCGGGAGCGTGCTGCTGCTCGTCGGGCCGCCGGCCGCGGCGATGGGCGGGTCGCACTTCCAGCAGGTCTACGGGCTGGGCGTTGCGGACAGCGGCCTGGACGCCTCCGTCCCGCGCACCGACCTGACCCTCGGCCCGGCGACGGCCCGCGCCGTCGCGGCGGTCCTCGCCCGCGGGCTGGCCCGATCGGCGCACGACGTCTCCGACGGCGGGGTCGTCACCGCCGTCGCCGAGATGCTCATCGCCGGCTCCACGGAGAGCAACACCCTCGGCGCGGAGATCGACCTGGCCGCCGTTTCCGAGGCTGGCGGGGCCGGCTCGATCCACCCGCTCGCCGCGGCCTTCGCCGAGGGGCCGTCGCGCTACGTGCTCGAGGTCCGCCGCAACGACCTCGCGGCGGTCGAGGCGCTGCTGAAGGATGTGCCGCACGCGACGATCGGCCGGCTCAACGAGACCGGCGCCCTGACCATCGCCAGCGAGGTGGCGCCGATCCCGGTGAGCGAGATGCGCGAGGCGTGGCTGCGGCCGCTGGACTGGTGATCGCGGTACACTCGCGCCGTGCCCCCAATCTCCCCGCGGATCATCTACACCCCACGCTACACGATCCACGCCCTCGGCCTGGACCGCCTGCACCCCTTCGACATCCGCAAGCACCGACGGGCGTTCCGGCTGCTCCGAGAGCGGCTCGGGGCGGCGGAGCTGTCGCGCCGGTGGGTCCGCCCGCGACGGGAGGCCTCCCGCGACGACCTGCTCACCGTCCACACCGAGCGATACCTCGACTCCCTCCGGCACGCCGCGACGATCGCGGGGATCCTGGAGGTCCCCCCCGCCGCGTACCTCCCGGGCGTGCTGCTCGACCGGTGCATCCTGCGCCCGATGCGCTGGGGGGTCGCGGGCACGCTCCTCGCCTGCCGCGAGGCCCTCGCGCACGGCGGCGCGATCAACCTCTCCGGGGGGTATCACCACGCCGGCGCGGATCGCGGCGAGGGATTCTGCGTCTACGACGACATCGTCATCGCCGCCCGCGTGCTGCGCGCCGCCGGCGAGTTCCCGGCGGACGGCCGGCTCATCTACATCGACCTCGACGCCCACCAGGGCAACGGCGTCGCGCGGAACCTGATGGACGACCGCACGGCGTTCATCCTGGACATGTACAACGCGGACATCTACCCGGGGGACAACGAAGCGCAGCGGCGAATCGACTGCGACCTGCCGCTGCGGATGGGGACCAGGGGCGCCGCCTACCTCGCGACGCTCGAGCGCGAGTTGCCGCCCTTCCTCGACGCCGTGCACCGGCCAGGGGTCGCCACGCTCGCGGTCTACAACGCCGGCACCGACCCGTACGAGGGGGACGCCCTCGGCGGGCTGCGGCTGAGCGCCGAGGACATCCTCACGCGGGACCGGATGGTGCTGTCGGAGCTGACCCGCCGCGGCATCCCGTGGGCGATGCTGCCGAGCGGCGGCTACAGCGCGGAGAGCTACCGGATGATCGCGGCGACCGCCGCATGGGCGGTCGGCGAGGCGGGCGAGGGTCCGCCGGACCGGTAGCGCAGATCCATGACTATGTGTGATTGACTCTGCGAAACGGCACGGGCGGCGCACCGCCCCGGTTCGCACACCACCCCGTCTATATACCGACTTGTGGACCGGCTTGTCTTTTGGATCTGACGGCACTAGTCTCGGGAAAACACCAGGCGGCCCGCCGCGTCGCCCGAGGCGAACGAGGTCGGCCGCCGCCCGCAGAGGAGGCGCCCCATGAGACCCGCTTTGCTCGTGATTGCCGCCGTTTTTCCCGCATTCTCGGCCGCGGCCACGCCGCCGCCAAACCCGGAGCCGGCCCCCGAGCAGGCCGCCGTGGAGGAGGCATCGGCGGCGCCGGTGATCGGAGAGCGGGCCGGGTTCCTTCTGAGCAGCGACCGGTTTCTTGAGGACTCCGAAGTCCTTTGGCCCGGATTCCTGACCGGCCTCCGAGGCTTCGAGCACTTCCACTTCCCCGTCGGCAACCCCATCTACTTCGAGCCGCCGACGAACGAGTCCCACGTCCGGCTGTTGTACCTGCACCACAACTTCGCCGACGGGAGCCAGCTCCAGGGGGGCGACCTGAGCGTCGTCGCCGCGCAGGCGCGGCTGGCGATCACCGAGCGGCTGAGCCTGATCGCGACCAAGGACGGGTACTCGTGGCTCGACACCGGCCTGCTCGGCGAGGAGGAGGGGATCAACGACCTCGCGGCGGGGCTGAAGTACACCTTCTACGTGGACCGGGAGGCGGACCTGCTGATGGCCGCGGGGGCGCGGTACCAGATCAAGAGCGGCGACTCGGAGATCCTCCAGGGGAACGTGAAGGAGCTCAGCCCGTTCTTCAGCATCGCCAAGGGGTTCGACCGGCTCCACCTGGTCGCCTCGGTCACTGATCGGATCCCCCTGGACTCCGACGACGGCAACAACATCCTCCAGTGGGACCTGCACCTGGACTACGACATCGCCCCCGACATCCTCCCGGGCCTCGCGCCCTTCATCGAGCTCCACGGCCTGCACTACCTCAGCGACGGGGAGCGACTGCCGCTGAGCGTCGGCGGGGTGGACTACGCGAACCTGGGATCCGGCGACGTGGCGGGCTCGACGGTGATCTGGGCGGGGATCGGCGCCAGGTGGGAGCTGTCGCCGCACGCGTCGCTGGGGTTCGCGTACGAGCACGCGCTGACGAACCGCAACGCGGACATCTTCGAGGATCGGATCACGATCGATTTCATTCTGCGGTGGTGAAGAGCCGGAGCGCGACGGCCGCGGCCCACCCGAGCCGCGGCCTCGCCGGCCGCAGCACGGACGGCGGTCATGGGGCGACGGCCTCTTCGCCCTCGTCGTCAAGCACGACCACCGGGCTCGACCCTCGGCACAGCGGCGCCCAGCGCCGCCGTTCCAGGTCGATGATCAGGATCCACCCGTTGCGAGCCTCGCCGTTTTCGACCAGGAGCTGGCACACCGCCAGCCCCTCGGGCAGGAGCGTCACGAAGCGGACGGGCCACTTGTCGAAGAGCGTCTCGTAGGCCATGCGCTCGCTCGGTGACGTCTCCCTCGCGGGCTTGAACGTGAGCCCTTCCAGCGGCCAGAAGCCGCATTTGGCCTCCCACACCGGCTCGCGCTGAAGGTCGATCGTCCAGCGGTATCCCTGCATCCACGGGCTCGAATCTCCCGCGAACTCCTGGGTTCCGCAGCGCCCCGGAGCGCCGGCTCCGATCAGCACCCGCTCCTCCCCACGGTCATCGAGGACAGCCCAGACCTCCCACCCGCCCGCATCGGGCTCGCGGGGGACGAGCCGGGCGAGATGCCACGATTCCTCGATCGGCGCAACAAGCTCCGTCGCCGATCCATCCAGCCGGGTGCGCCGGACCGCCCCCGCGCTCTGGTCGATGGAGTATACCCAACCCCGGACGCCGGCATCGAGGCCGCCGGGGGACTCCTCGCCCTGGAACCTGCTGTGGAGCGACGTCGTGCCGGCGCGGTGGTAGGCCGGGATGATGCACGAGTATGAAACCGCGTGGACGAGGATCGCCCCCGCCGCGGCCCGGCCGATGAACGGACGCCACGGCCCCTTCCCCTGCCAGAGCGCCAGAAACACGACCGGCAGTTCCACCAGGATCGTCCCGACGACCGCCGCACACCAGGTCGCCGTCAGGGCATCCGGCGCCGCAAAGAGCCGGTCCCGGTCCACGAAGACTGTTTCGACGAAGAGCCCGCACACCCGCGGCAGGACGCTCAGGCCCAGGACCATCGACCCGTAGTTCGCCGCGATCATCCAGGCCGCGGCGGGCAGCATCCGCACGCGAAAGACCAGCGCCAGGATGGCCCCTTCGACGATGCCGATGGCCGCGTTGCCGAAGAACAGGTGGTAGACCTCGAGCCAGATCATCGGCGTGCCGGCGTTGGCCCAGGCGGGGGTAGCCGTGAGGGCCAGCGCGATGCACGCCATCGCTCCACGGAACCCGAACCCGCTCGCAGAACGAGCGAAGATGGCAGAAGCAGCGGTCACAAAGCCAGTCCACCACAACCCGCCCGATGTGCAGGGCCGAGCCTCGCGTCACCGCAGCCCGTATTCCTTCAGCTTCCGGTACAGCGTCCGCTCCCCGATGCCCAGCAGCTGCGCCGCCTTCTCGCGGTTGCCCCCGGTCAGTCGCAGGGTCTCGCGGATGGCCCGCTTCTCGATCTGCTCGAGGCTGGTGCCCGCCAGCGAGCCGGCCGCGGCGGAGGGGGCGGCGTCGTCGCCGTCGGTGTCGGCGGAGACGATCTCCTCGGGGATGTGGCGGACGTCGAGCGTCACCTCGCCCCCCGCCCCTCCCCCCTCGCCCATGGCCATGACGACCATGTTCTGCACGACGTTGAGCAGCTGCCGCACGTTGCCGGGCCAGGAATAGCTCGTCAGCCGCATCATCGCGGCGTCGGTGATGTCCGGCGGCACGGCGGACTTGCCGAAGGACTCCTCGGTGAAGCGGGCGATGGCGTGGCGGACGATCCGCGGGATGTCCTCGCGACGCTCGCGCAGCGGCGGCAGGCGGACCTCCGCGCCCTTGATGCGGAAGTACAGGTCCTCGCGGAAGGCCCCGCTGGCGACCATCGCCTTGAGGTCCTTGTTGGTCGCGCTCACCAGGCGGACGTCCACCTTCCGCGTCTCGTTGCTGCCGACGCGTACGACCTCGCCGGTCTCCAGGACGCGCAGCAGCTTCGCCTGCATCTTCAGCGGCATGTCGCCGATCTCGTCGAGGAAGAGCGTCCCCTTGTCGGCGTACTCGAAGACCCCCTCGCGGTCGCGCTCGGCGCCGGTGAAGGCGCCCCGGACGTGGCCGAAGAGCTGGTCCTCCAGGAGCGTCTCGGTCTCGGCGGCGCAGTTGAGGGCGACGAATCGCCCCCCCGTCCCCCCCTCGGACTTCGGCCGGCCCCGCGGCGAGTTGCGGTGGACGGCCTGGGCGATCAGCTCCTTGCCCGTGCCGGATTCGCCGGTGATGAGCACGGGCATGTTCGCCGCGGCCACGGTCTTGACGGTGCGGAGGATGCGGCGCATCGGCTCGGAGCCGGCGATGATCCCCTCGAAGCCGTCGTGCTGGACGAGCTCGCCCCCGCCGGCGACGCCCAGGTCGCTGCTCTCGTGGCGGAGCAGCACCGTCTCGGCGGCGCGGTTGACCAGGTTGCGGAAGACCTCCAGGTCCAGCGGCTTCTCGATGAAGTCGAAGACCCCCTCCTTGAAGGCGGCCCGGGCGGTGGGGACGTCGCCGTGGGCCGTGACCATGATCGTCTCGGCGCTGGGCTGCATCTGCCGGGCCGCGCGCAGCACCGCCAGCCCCGCGTCGGCGCCGTCGGGCGCGATCCCCTGGAACCCGGCGGAGTTGGGCATCCGCAGGTCCGTGATGATGACGTCGAAGGTCCCGTGCTTCATCTCGTCCACGGCCCGCGGGACGTCGGTGACGATGGTGCAGACGTGCCCCGGGCGGCGGAGCGCCTCGGCCATGACGTCCGCGTGGTCCGGCTCGTCGTCGATGATGAGCACCTGGGCGGCGAGAGAGCGGTCGGGGGCAGCTGGGGCGTTGGCCATAGGGCCCAATCGTATCGAGGGGCGCGCGGGAGGGGCATTCGGGGGGTCACGACCGCACGCGGCCGATCACCGCACGCCGATCCGCTCCCCCCGGCGCAGGGCGCAGCACGCGATGGCGATGGCGTCGGCCACATCCGCGGGCTCGGGTCGCACCGCCAGGCCCAGGCGGATCATCACCGCGTCCTGCATCTGCGACTTCTTCGCGTGGCCGTTGCCGGTCAGGGACTTCTTGACCTCGGTCGCGCCCAGCTCCACGAGCCTGAGTCCCGCGCGGGAGATCGCCAGCAGCACGACGCCGCGGGCGTGGCCCATGATCGCCGCGGTCGTGGGGTGCTTGTAGTGCGAGAAGAGCTTCTCGACGGCGACGGCGTCGGGTCGGAGACGGTCGATCGCGTCGCAGAGGTCTCGCTCCAGCTCGACCAGCCGCTCGGAAATCGGGTGCGAGGCCTGAAGCCGGAAGACACCCGCCTCGACGATCTCGTACCCCTCGAACCCCGTTCCTCCCCCCCCACCCCCCCCAGCCCCCTCGCCAACCGGGGCCTGCACGCAGGCGTACCCCGTCAGCCGCAGGCCGGGATCGATCCCCATGACCCTCATCGAGCCCCCTCTCCCCCACCCCTGCCCGGCCCGAAGTGCTTCGCCCAGTGAACGATCGTCTTGGCGACCAGGTCCACCTCCAGATTGACCCGTCTCCCCTCCTCGAACTCCCCCAGCGTCGTCCGCTCCAGCGTCGTCGGGATCAGCGCCACCTCAAACTCCCCCCCTCCCCCCACTCCCCCAACCTCACCGGCCAGGTCCACGGCCGCCACGGTCAGCGAGGCGCCGTCCACGCAGATCGACCCCTTGGGGACGATGTACTGCATCAGCCCCTCGCCGTCGCTCCCGCGGCCGGGCCGGATCCGCACCCGCCACCCCCCATCCCCGCCGCGCTGCACCCGCACGACCTCCCCCACCCCGTCCACGTGCCCCTGAACGAGGTGCCCCCCCATCAGGGTCTGCGGCGTGGCCGCGTGCTCGAGGTTCACCCGCGAACCCGGAACGAGCCCCCCCAGCGTCGTCTTCGAGAGCGTCTCGTGGATGACGTCGAAGGCGATCGGGCTGCCGCGGCCGGCGGGCTCGTTGGCGACCGTCAGGCAGCAGCCGTTGACAGCGACCGAGGACTCCCGGCGCGGGACGTGGTCCCAGTCCGGGGCCTCGACCACCAGCCGGAGGCCCGCGGCCGACTCCTCCA
>JBIQJK010000208.1:0-227 GCA_044507535.1 Planctomycetaceae bacterium
GGCGAGGTCGTCGAACGCCCCGCCTCCGTCGTCAAAGAACTCGTGGACAACGCCCTCGACGCCGGCGCCACCCGCATCACCATCGACCTCGAAGCCGGCGGCATCGAGCTCGTCCGCGTCACCGACGACGGCCGCGGCATCCCCGCCCCCGACCTCCCCCCCGCCCCCCCCCCCCCCCCCACCTCCCAAAAATCCCAACCCGAGCAGCTCCGCCGCATCGGCCCCCA
>JBIQJK010000208.1:237-4457 GCA_044507535.1 Planctomycetaceae bacterium
CAAAATCTCCAACCCCGAGGACCTCGACCGCATCGCCACCATGGGCTTCCGCGGCGAGGCCCTCGCCTCCATCACCTCCGTCGCCCGCTTCTCCATCCGCTCCCGCACCGCCGCCGACCCCGGCGCCTCCATCCTCGAGGCCGAGGGCGAGTCCATCGGCCCCGTCCGCCCCGCCCCCGGCCCCGTCGGCACCTGCGTCACCGTCCGCAACCTCTTCTTCAACACCCCCGCGCGCCGCAAGTTCCTCCGCACCCCGACAACCGAGCAAGGCCACTGCCGCGACGTCGCCGAGTCCCTCGCGATGTCCCACCCCGCCGTCGGCTTCACCCTCACCGCCGACGGCCGCACCCTCCTCGACCTCCCCCCCAACCAGTCCCCCCGCGAGCGCATCATCTCCATCCTCGGAAAAGAGCTCGAGTCCCAGCTCATCGAGGTCCACGCCGACCACCTCGACGACGCCCGCGGCGTCGCCCTCTGGGGCATGGCCGGCCTCCCCTCCCTCGCCCGCGCCACCGCCAAGAGCCAGTACACCTTCCTCAACGGCCGCCCCATCCGCGACAAGACCGTCCAGCACGCCGTCCGCGAGGCCTACCGCGGCCTCATCGAGCCCGGCCGCTTCCCCACCATCGTCCTGCTCATCGAGATGAACCCCGCCGCGGTGGACGTCAACGTCCACCCGCAGAAGCTCGAGGTCCGCTTCCGCGACTCCTCCCTCGTCCACTCCACCATCCTCCGCTCCATCCGCGACGCGCTCCGCGCCGCCGACCTCACCCCCACGTTCCACACCCCCGCCTTCGGCCCCCGCCCCGGCGACGACCGCGCCATCCTGCCCGGCGCCAGTGGAGGGGTCAGCAGCGGGGGGGTGAGCAGTGGGGGGGTGAGCAGTGGGGGGGTGAGCAGTGGGGGGGTAGGAGGGGGCGGCCCCACCGTCCCACCCGGCGCAACCTCCGCCTTCGCCGAGTACTTCAACCGCCCCCGCCCCGCCTCCGCCGCCCCCGGCGAGCGCTTCAACTACGCCGCGATCCGCGAGGCCATCGACGCCGCCGGCCTCGTCGCCGAGCCCCCGGCTCAGGTCCCCGCGCCCGCCGCCGACACCGGCGATCACCCCGTCGTCATCGACCCCCCGCGCCCCGCCGAGCGCGTCCTCCAGGTCCACAACTCCTTCGTCGTCACCCAGGATGAGCACGGCCTGGTCATCGTGGACCAGCACGCCCTCCATGAGCGCGTCATGTTCGAGGAGCTCATCTACCGCATCACCGGCGCCGACGGCGACGGCGGCCTGGAGAGCCAGCGGCTCCTCGTCCCCGAGACGGTCGAGGCCACCACCCTCCAGATCGAGCGCCTCCCCGACCTCGCCCCGCTCCTGAAGCGACTCGGCATCGAGCTCACCCCCATCGGCCCCGCCGCGGTTGCGATCAACGCCTTCCCCACCTTCCTCTTCGACCGCGGCGTCGAGCCCGCCCCCTTCATCCGCGAGCTCCTCGAAAAGGCCGAGTCCAGCGCGTTCGTCCCCCAGAGCGAGGAGGCCCTCCACGAGGTCCTCGACATGATGGCCTGCAAGGCCGCGGTCAAGGCCGGCGACAGGATGACCGAGCCCGAGCTCCTCCACCTCCTGAAGCTCCGCGAGACCGTCGAGCGCTCCAGCAACTGCCCCCACGGCCGCCCGACGAGCATCCGCCTCACCATCCGCGAGCTCGAAAAACGCTTCGGCCGCTCTTGATCCGCCGAACGGCTCAGAACAGCAGCTGGAACTGCGCAACGACCACCACCTGGTCCCCCTCGCTGTCGGGCAGGATGCCGTAGGCCGTGCTCACCGGCGCCCGCGCCCCCGCGTTGGCGAAGTTCCCCGCCGCCGTCCCCGTCGTCGGGTCCGGCAGCCACGTCGCCTGGAGCGTCACCCTCGCGGCCTGCCCGGCGATGAAGTAGTTCACCCCCGCCGCGACCGCCCGGAACTCGTCGTCCGCCGCGCGGTCGCCATCCGGGAAGATCATCTCGTACCGCCCGAACACCTCCAGCCGCTCCGTCAGGTGATGCCCGCCCTGCACCACGAACCCCCAGTCGAAGAAGTCCGCCCCGCCGACGCCCGCCTCGTCCGTCACGTGGTACCCCGTCGCCGCCCCGAGCACGTTCCACCCGCTCCCCTTCACGAACACATCCGCCGTCCACGCCAGCAGATCCTGCGCTGCGCCCGTCCCTCGGTCCGGCCCCCGCTCGAAGTGCACCGCCGCCCCAACCGCCCCCGACAGCGGCGTCCCCGGCGCGCCGCGGAACTCGCCGGCGATCGCCGACCACTCCCCGGCGAACTTCCACTCCGCCCGCCCCGTCAGCGCCCAGTCCGCCGGGTCGTCCCCCAGGTCCGTGCTCTGGCTGCGGAAGCCGTCGGAGAAGGTCCCGACCAGCCGCAGCGCATCCCCCTGGTACGCCGCCTCGACGAACTGCGAGCGAGCCTGCCCGAAGACCAGCGCGTTGATCGACCGCTCCACCCCCAGCAGCCGCAGATCCCCCATGTTCCACTCGCGCTGGAAGGTGCTGATCCCCTGCCCCGCGCGGAGGCTCACGCGGTCGCTCACCCTGTACCCGATCAGCGCATCATCCAGGAACCCCGCCCCGCCGCTGCCCCCGAAGATCGCGCGCAGGCTGAACGTCAGCCGCGGGTCGTGGATGTGCCCGCTCAGCAGCAGCAGCGGCCGCGCGACGGTGAACCCCGACTCGAAATCGTCCTGCCCGTCCTCCCCCCCGCCCGCATCATCCCGGAAGCTCGCGAGGTACCGCAGCTGCATCGCCCCACCGATCCGCAGCCGGAATGCCCCATCCTCCGACCGGATGAAGAACCCCCCCGCCCCCGCCTCCACCCCCGCCGGCGCCGCCGGCAGGCTCCGCCGCCCCTCGCTCTCCGCGATCACCCCGGCCACAACGGCGCGCACCTCGTCGAGCGCGACCGCCTCCGGCTCGTCCCACATCCCGACAACGCCGCAGCACACCAGGACACTGGCGATCATGGCCTGCTCCCCTCACGCGCACCCCGCCCGCCCCCGGGGCAAAACGCATCCCCCCCAACCTCGTCCCCATCCATCAGACCCCTTCCGCCCCCCGCCCGACACCCCATCCGACCGCGAGCCCACGAAGCTCACGCCACGAAACGCAGCCGCGGATCCGAAAGAGAACGCGGGGTCAGCGGGGCAATCGGGGAGGAGCGGGGAGGAGCGGGGAAAGACAGAAACACGAATGGATAGATAACCAGGCGCCCAAACCCGCCCCAAGCCCCATCCAGCCCCGTGCCTCTTCAAAGCCCCTTTCCCCCTCTCTTCTCTGTGCCCCCTCTGTGCCTCTGAGCCTCTGCGGTGGGTCTTCTCTTCTTCCTGTCTTCCCCGCTCCCCCCGCGTTCTCTCCCCCGCCCTCTCGGCGCAGCGTCCCGCTTACGGCCACCACACCCGCACCACCCCCACCTCGCTCCTCCCCCCGTCGATCACGAACCGGCTCGCCGCCGGCACCTCCTGCACCGCCAGCCCCGCCCGCGCCAGCCGCTCCGCCGGCGTCAACTCCTCCCCCGCGCGAGCCGACCGCCGCACCAGCACCCCCCACGCCTCCCCGCTCGCTCTCACCCGATCCACAAACTCGTGCACCCCCCACGCCTCCCCCCCCGCGATCCCATCCCGCAGCCCCGTCTCCCCCACGTGCTGCACCCACCGCCCCGCGTAACAGTCCACCGCCGGCGTCCTGAACTCGAACGTCACCAGCCGCTCGCGATCGACCCCGTACCCCTCTTGCAGCACCTCCATCACCAGCGCCCGCGGGCTCCGCTCCCCCTCATACGCCTCCCGCCCGCACCCGTACCACCACGCCTGCCCCAGCGCCAGCGCTGCCACGCACGCCCCCAGCCACCCCCGCACCATCCGCGGCCGCCGCGCATCCCGCGCCCACGTCGCCACGAACATCCCTCCCAGAATCGCGATCCCAGGCCACACCGGCGTCAGGTACCGCGCCACCCCCTTCCCCAGCAGCGAGAACGCCACCAGGCCCAGCCCCACCCACGCCACCACCACCCACCACCCCAGCCCCCACCGCGGCCGGTCCTTGATCAGCCACACCACCGCCACCGCCGCCGCGATCGACGCCATCCCCACCCCGTACCCCGCCGCCCCCAGGTTCACCAGCGGCGACTCGGGCGCCAGCAGCCGCAGGTTGTCCCCCGCCTCCTCCGCCGCCAGCCCCATCGCCGC
>JBIQJK010000038.1:0-30521 GCA_044507535.1 Planctomycetaceae bacterium
CCCTCCCCCAATCGCCGGCGGCGCCCGGCGCCCCCGCGCTGGCCCCGGCGACGGAGACCCCCCCACTGCTCGCGCTGCTGCGGGCGTACCTGGAGCGGGTGACGCTGGTGGCGGACTCGGACGCCATCGACCCGGCGCAGGGAGCGGTGACGCTGATGACGCTGCACGCGGCCAAGGGGCTGGAGTTCCGGGCCGCGGCGCTGATCGGCCTGGAGGAAGGATGCCTGCCGCACTCGCGGGCCCAGGAGAGCAACGCGGAGCTGGAGGAGGAGCGGCGGCTCTGCTTCGTCGGCATCACGCGGGCGATGGAGCGGCTGCTGATCACCTCCGCGAAGTACCGCACCTTCCGCGGCCAGAGCGAGCGGACGATCCCGAGCCGCTTCCTCGAGGAGCTGCCGGCGCAGCACATCACGCTCTCGGACCAGGCGGACCTGGGGGCGTGGGAGGACGAAGGCGGCGGCCGCGGCGATCCGGGGTGGGGCGCCTCGCGCGGCTCGTACAACCTGTCGCGCCCGCCGGCACGCTCGGCCTCGCAAGGGCCCGGCAAACCGCCGATTCCTGTCGGCGCGACGGTGCGCCACCCGCAGTTCGGCCTGGGGACCGTGCAGTCGGTCACCAGCGGGGCGAACGCGCGGGCGAGGATCCGCTTCCGGGATGTGGGCGAGAAGACGATCGTGCTGGAGTACGCGAGGCTGCAGGTCGTCGGCACGCCGGACTTCTGATTCTTCGGCTGGATACATCGCACAAGGGAGCCCCGAGCGCGAGCTCGGGATCGAGCTGCCCCGCGCGCCCTAGCCCGAAGACGTTTCACCACGCAGTGCACGGAGAGCATGGAGGAAGATGGAAGAGATTGAACGCGAAGGCCGCGAAGAACTCGAAGCAAGAAGGAGACGGAGAGGAAGACTCACCACAGAGGCACAGGGGGGGCACAGAGAAGAGAGGGGAATTGGGATTGAAGAGGGAGTGGGGAGACTCGGGGAAGAGAAAAGGAAGGCAGGAACACGGAGGTCACGGAGGGCCACAGAGGTCACAGAGGAAGACAGGGATTGGGCGGAGGCGGTTGGCGAGGACGCTGTGTGGCCTGACCATGGATCGGCCCCCGACCGCTCGTGCGTGTGAGAGAGGCGCGGGCCAATCCAGTCCGCTCCCCCTCTGTGACCTCTGTGGATCTCTGTGACCTCCGTGTTCCTGCCTTCCTCTTCTTCCCCGCGCCTCCCCGCTGACCCCGCGTTCTCTTCTGACTTTCTTCGTGCACTTCTTCGCGGCCTTCGAGACCTTCGCGTTGAAAAGGTCTTTCTCTGTGCCGCCTGAGTTTCGACCGCGAGTTTCCTTCGACCGAAAGAACGCACGGGAACACTCGACCCCCGAACTCGCGCTCGGGGCTCCCTTTTGGGCGGGGCTTTCACGTCACGCCGAGGGCGCTCGGGGTATCGTTCGCTTGGGGAGTCCTCGGGAGGCGCGATGGGGTACCTGGACATCAAGGACTACGGGCTCATCGGGAACATGCGGTCGGCCGCGCTGGTGGGGCTGAACGGGTCGATCGACTGGCTCTGCCTGCCGCGGTTCGATTCGCCGAGCGTCTTCGCGGCGATCCTGGACGACGCCAAGGGGGGGCGGTTCCGCGTCGCGCCCGCCCGGGAGGGGGCGGTGCACCGGCAGTTCTACTGGCCGGACACGAACATCCTCGTCACGCGGTTCCAGTTCCACGACGCGGTCGCGGAGATAATCGACTTCATGCCCGTCGGGGTGCCGCACGAGGCGGTGCGGCCGCCGGAGGTGGTGCGGATCTGCCGCGGCGTATTCGGGGAGGTGCCGCTGAGGGTCCACTGCCGACCGGCGTTCGACTACGCTCGGGCCGCGCACGAGGTGCACCTGGCGGGAACGGGAGCCGTCTTCGACGCGGAGGCGGGGAGGGAAGGGGGGCTGGGGCTGTCGAGCACGGTCCCGCTGCGCCGAGGGGACGACGGGGCGGTGGAGGCGGAGGCGACGCTGCGGGCCGGGGACTCGGTCGTGCTCGCGCTCCACGACCGCTTGTCGCGCCGGGGGGAGCCGCCGCCGGTGGATGTGGAGCGGGCGCAGGTGCTGCTGCGCGAGACGCACCAGTACTGGCGGCGGTGGATCGGCGGGTGCACGTACACGGGGCGGTGGCGGGAGCAGGTGCGGCGCTCGGCGCTGGCGCTGAAGCTGCTGACCTACGAGCCGACGGGGGCGATCGTGGCGGCGCCGACGTGCTCGCTGCCGGCGCCCATCGGCGGGGTGCGGAACTGGGACTACCGCTACACCTGGATCCGCGACGCGGCGTTCATCGTCTACGCGCTGATGCGGGTGGGGCTGACCAGCGAGGTGGACGCGTTCATGAGGTGGATCGGCGACCGGTGCCACGAGCTGGAGCCCGAGGGGACGCTGCAGCCGCTGTACGGGATCGACGGGCGGCACGAGCTGCCGGAGGAGGAGCTGACGCACCTGGAGGGGTACCGCGGGTCGCGCCCGGTGCGGATCGGCAACGCGGCGTACACGCAGCTGCAGATCGACGTCCCCGGCGAGCTGATGGACTCGGTGTACCTGTACAACAAGTACGCCGAGCCGGTGACGATCGACCTGTGGGACAACCTGACGCGGATTTTGGACTGGGTGTGCCGCAACTGGACGCGGGAGGACCTGGGGGTGTGGGAGGTGCGGGGCCCGGCCCGGCAGTTCGTCTACTCGAAGGTCATGTGCTGGGTCGCGCTCGACCGCGGGGTGCGGCTGGCGGATCGGCGCGCGCTCCCCGGGCCGGTGGCCCGCTGGCGGCGGGCGCGGGACCGGATCTTCCGGGAGGTGCTCAGCCGCGGGTACGACCCGGTGCGCCGCACGTTCCTGCAGCACTACGACGGCGGGGGGCTGGACGCGGCGAACCTGATCATGCCGCTGGTCTTCTTCATGTCCCCCAACGAGCCGCGGATGCTCGGGACGATCGACGCGATCATGCGGCCGTACCGCGACGGGGGGCTGCTGGCGGACACGCAGGTCTTCCGCTACCACCCGGAGGAGACCGACGACGGGCTGCCCGGGCAGGAGGGCGGCTTCAACATGTGCACCTTCTGGCTGATCGAGGCGCTGACGCGCGCGGGGAAGTTCGACCCGGCGCGGCTGGAGGACGCCCGCGTTCACTTCGAGAAGGTCCTCGGGTACGCCAACCACCTCGGGCTGTACGCCGAGCAGACGGGGATGCAGGGGGAGGCGCTTGGGAACTTCCCGCAGGGTTTCGCGCACCTGGCGTTCATCAGCGCGGCGTTCAACCTGGACCGGGCGCTGGGGGGGCACTGAACCGCGAGCAGAAGAAGAAGGCGGTTTCAACGCGAAGGTCGCGAAGAAGGGCATGAAGAGAAGAGGGAACGCGGAGGTTGCAGAGGGAGCAGGGGAATGCGGAGGGGGAGTGGATTGGGTTGGCTTGGGCCAGTCCAGATGCACGAGCCCGCACCGGGCGTTGTCCGGATTCACGACATGCCTGGCTGTCGCCGCTCTGCTCTGTAATCCCTCTGTGTCTCTGAGGCCCGGTGGTGAGTCTCCGCTTCTTCCTCTTCCTTCGAGTTCTTCGTGACCTTCGCGTTGAGAGTCCTCTGCCTGTTCAGGCGAGCACACGGACACACTCGACCCGGAGCTGGCGCTCGGGGCTCCCTTTTGTGGGGTTCTCGTGAATGGGTCAGAGCTGGCGGAGGAAGCGCAGGTCGTTCTCGAAGAGCATGCGGATGTCGGGGATGCCGTACTTGCCCATGGCGAGGCGCTCGATGCCGAAGCCGAAGGCGAAGCCGGTCCAGGTCTCCGGGTCGATGCCGCAGGCCTCGAGGACGGCGGGGTCCACCATGCCGCAGCCGCCGAGCTCGATCCAGCGGGCGGGCTGGTCGGGGCGGAGGCGGATCATCATGTCGAACTCGGCGGAGGGCTCGGTGAAGGGGAAGTAGCTGGGGCGGAGGCGGACCTGGGCGTCGGGGCCGAAGTAGGCGCGGGCGAAGTGGAGCAGGGTGCTCTTGAGGTCGGCCATGGTCACGCCGCGGTCGAGATAGAGCCCCTCGAGCTGGTGGAACATGAACGAGTGGGTGGCGTCGACCGCGTCGGGGCGGTAGACGCGCCCGGGGGCGACGATCTTGATGGGGCCGGCGAGGCCGCCGGTGGCGGCGGGGTCGCGCTCGGCCGCGACGGCCGCGGCCTCCATGACGCGGATCTGCACGGTGCTGGTCTGGGAGCGGAGCATGCGCGGGCGCTCGTGCTCGCGCGGGTCGTCCACGTAGAAGTTGTCGATGGGGTCGCGGGCCGGGTGGTCGGCGGGGATGTTGAGCTTGACGAAGTTGTGCTCGTCGTCCTCGAGCTCGGGGCCCTGGGCGACCTCGAACCCCATGCGGGCGAAGACCTCGACGAGCTCCTCGCGGACGCGGGTGAGGATGTGGCGGCGGCCGAGGGCCTCGGCGTGGAGGAGTCCGGGCTCGGTGACGTCGATGGCGGGGCCGGCCGGGGCGCGGGAGGCGCCGAGCTCCGCCTGGCGGGCCTTGTAGGCCTCCTCGAGGGTCTTCTTGAGGGTGTTCAGCCGCTGGCCGACGGCGGGCTTCTGGTCCTTGGGGAGGGACTTGAGCCCCTCCATGAAGGACTTGAGGCGGCCGGAGGAGCCGAGGTAGGCGATGCGCCACGCCTCGAGGGCGGCGGGGTCGGAGGCCGCCTGGAGCTCGGCGGCGGCGGCGGACTGGACCTGTTCGATCTCGGCGAGCATGGTGGCGAGTATAGGGGCGCGGGGGGTCACACCGGCTGCGGCTGCATCGTCGCGACGATGTCGAGGACCTCGGAGGGGGAGACGGCGCGGCAGAGCCGCTCGCGCGTGGCCGCGGCGCCGACGAGGGCGGCGACCTGTCCGAGGAGGGCGAGCTGGACCTCCGGCTGCTCGGCGGGGGTGACCAGGAGGAAGACCAGGCGCACGGGCTCGGGGGACTCGGCGGAGAAGAGGATGCCGTCGTGGGAGCGGCCGAAGATGACCATCGGGGCGCGCAGGCCGGGGCATCGGGCGTGGGGGATGGCGACGCCGTTGCCCAGGTCGGTGGAGTGCTCGCTCTCGCGGGCGAGGGCGAGGTCGGCGACGCGGACGCCGGGGGGGAGGTCGCCCGGCGGGATGGCCGCGGCAAGCTGTCGGATGGCCTGCTCGGCGGTGGTGCCCTCGAGGTCGAGGATGATGCCGCCGGCGGCGATCGCGGCGTGGACGGTGGCGGCGGCCTGGGCGACGTGACCCGGGGCCTGGCCGACGACCTGGTCGAGGATGTCCTCGAGGGTGACGAGGCCGACGGGGCGGCCGTTCTCCTCGACGATGCAGGTGGTGGCGCCCTCGCTCTGCATGCGGATCATCGCGGACTCGACGTCGTCGTCGGGGTGGACGGCGCGGAGGGGGCGGAGGAGCCGGAGCCAGTCGTCGTCGTCGGGGGGGAGCGCGAGGAGGTCTCTGGTGTAGAGGTAGCCGAGGGCCTCACCGGAGTTGGGGTCCACGACGGGCCAGCGGAGGAAGTCGTGGCCGGCGACGCGGGAGAGGACGTTGTCCTTGGAGGCGGTGCTGGGGAGCCAGCGGACGCGGGGCCAGGGGATCATCACGCCGCGGACGGGGAGGGTCCGGACGTGGGACATGTTCTCGAGGATGAGCTGGAGGCGGAGGTTGCGGAGCTTGCGGTCGGCGGCCTCGCGGTGGACGCCGGTGTCGGCCAGGACGAGGCGGGCGAGGGCGACGGAGGCCTCGGCCTCCTCGAAGACCATGGCGGTGGCGCCGGCCTGCTCGAGTGCCTCGCGCTCGCCGAGGTAGCGGGCGCGGACGAGGATGCGGGCCTCGGGGTTCATGTGCCTGACGGCGGTGACGATGGCGGCGCGGTCGTCGGCCTGGGGGAGGGTGAGCACGACGTGCGATGCGTCGGGGACGCCGGCCTGCTCGAGGATGGACTCGTGGGTGGCGTCGCCGAAGATGGCGGGCTGGCCCTGGGCGTTGAGGGAGGCGACGGTCTCCATGTTCATGTCGATGACGACGGTGGAGAGGCCGGCGTCGCGGAGCATGCGGTGGACGGAGCGGCCGACGGGGCCGAAGCCGATGACGACGGCGGTGCGCTCGCCGTGGCGAAGGGCGTCCTGGGCCATGCCGGCGGCGGCGGCGTTCTCGTCGCGGGCGCGGCGCTCGGCGCGGCCGTTGAGAACCTTCCAGAGCGCCGGCCGGGCGCGGAGGAACTGCTCGATGCCGGGGAGGGTGCGGAAGAGCAGCGGGTTGAGGGTGATGGAGATGATCGCGGAGGCGACCAGGACGCTGTGCCCCTCGTTGGACATCAGGCCGTGCTGGCGGGCGAGCTCGGAGAGGATGAAGGAGAACTCGCCGATCTGGGCCAGGGCCAGGGCGACGGTCAGCGCGGTGCGAACGGAGTAGCCCAGGACGGCGACGATGAGGAGGGCGGCCAGGGGCTTGACGAGGAAGATGATGCCGAGCGCGGCGGCGATCATCAGCGGCTGCTCGACGAGGACGGCGGGGTCGAAGAGCATGCCGACGGAGACGAAGAAGAGGACGGCGAAGGCGTCGCGCATGGGGAGGGCGTCGGCCGCGGCCTGGTGGGAGACGGGGGACTGGGCGACGACCATGCCGGCGAGGAAGGCCCCGAGCGCCATCGAGGCGCCGAAGACGAAGTAGGACGCCGCGGCGATGGCGACGGCGACGACGAGGACGGTGAGGGTGAACAGCTCGCGGGAGCGGAGCTTGGCGACGCGGACCAGGACCCAGGGGACGACCTTGGAGCCGCCGATCATGATGATGACGACCAGGGCGGCGAGCTTGGCGAGCGCCAGGCCCAGGGTCCAGAGGAACGAGCCCTCGGCGGCCGGCTCCGCGGCCGCGTGGGCCGCGTGCTCGGCGGCGCCGGCTGCGTGGGCGGCGGCCTCGGCGGCCGCGGGGGCGTGGGCGGCGAGCTCCTCGATGGCGCCCGCGCCGAGGACGGGGATGAGGACCAGGAGGATGACGGTGAAGATGTCCTCGACGATGAGCCAGCCGACGGCGACGTGGCCCTGGGCGGAGTTGAGGACGCCTGCGTCCATCAGGACGCGGATGAGGACGACGGTGCTGGCGACCGACATCGCCATGCCGAGGACGACGCCGGTCTTCAGGGGCATGCCGAACCAGGAGAAGACGACGACCGCGACGACGGTGGCGGCGAGGCTCTGGCCGACGGCGCCGGGGATGGCCACGCCCTTGACGGCGAGGAGGTCCTTGAGGTGGAAGTGGAGGCCGACGCCGAACATCAGCAGAATGACGCCGACCTCGGCGAGCTGGGTGGCGATGTGGGTGTCGCCGACGAAGCCGGGGGTGTTGGGGCCGATGATGATGCCGGCGAGGAGGTAACCGACGATGGGGGAGAGACGGAGCCACTGGGTCAGCAGACCCAGGACCCATGCGCCGGTGAACGCGGCGGCGATGGTGGAGATGAGCGTCAGGTCGTGCATGGGCGGCACGTTACAGGGGCAACGCTTTGCTTTCGAGAGGCGGAGGCGGCTTTTTTGATTTTTTTTCTCACCCGGCGCCGGCGGAGCCGGCAAGAGGCCGCCAGGGCCCGCTGCGCACAAAAAAAACCCGCCGGCTCGCCGGCGGGTTCTTGGGATTTCTAGGAGCGGCGTGTCGCTGCCGGGATCAGCCGGCCGCGGCTTCGGGCTCGGCGGCGGGAGCGGCCTTGGCCGCGGCCTCCTTGCGGAGCTTGGCGGCGTAGGCGGTGCGGCGGTCGGCCTGGCGGCGGCGGGTGGAGGGCTTGCCGCCGATCTCCGGGCCCTCCTCGGCGCCGACGAACTGGATCACGCAGAGCTCGGCGGCGTCGCCGATGCGGTGACGGCCGAGCTTGATGATGCGGGTGTAGCCGCCGGCGCGATCCTTGAAGCGGGGGGCGACGTTCTCGAAGATGTGCTTGACCAGCTTGGGGGAGGCGCGGAGCTCGCCGTAGCGGTTGCGCTCGACCTGGGAGGAGTCGGGGACGTTGAAGAAGGCGCTGGCGCGGTCGCGGAGGCGGCCGACGGCGGCCTTCTCGTCGTCGCTGGCGTTCTTGGGGAGGTAGAGCCAGTCGAAGGCGCGGCGGTCGCGCCCGAGCTTGGCGATGACCAGGCGGCGGGCGTGGAGGTCGCCGCGCTTGGCGAGGGTGATGATCTTCTCGACCATCGGCTGAACGGCCTTGGCCTTGGGGATGGTCGTGGTGATCTGGCCGTGCTCGAAGAGGGCGGCGGCGAGGTTGCGGAGGGTGGCCGTGCGATGGGCGGTGGTGCGGCCCAGCCGGTACCCGGCTCGTCTGTGACGCATGGGAGAACTCCCGAAAAGTCGGTCTTTCCGCCGCGGGCCGGGCCGGCCCGTGGGGGAGGGGATGGTAGGCGGGTCAGGCCTCCGGGGCGGTGACGGCGACGCCCTCGGGGAGCTCCATCCCGAGGTCGAGGTTCAGCTCCTCGAGCTTGCGCTTGACCTCGCGGAGGCTGGTGCGGCCGAAGGAGCGGAGCTTGAGGAGGTCGGCCTCGGTGCGGATGACCAGGTCGGCGACGGTGTTGATACGGGCGGACTCCAGGCAGTTGGAGGCCCGGACGGAGAGGTCCATCTGGCTGATGGGCATGTTGAGCTTGCGGATGAGCTCCTCGTCGACGCTGGCGGCCGCGGCGGCCTCCTCGCTGACGAGCTCCTGGCCGATGTCCGCGAGCTGGACGAAGGGGTTGAGGTGCTTGCGGAGGATCTTGGCGGCCTCGACGATGGCCATCTCGGGGGTGACGGTGCCGTTGGTCCAGACGTCGAGGATGAGCTTGTCGTAGTTGGTCTTCTGGCCGACGCGGGTCTCCTCGACCTTGTAGCGGACGCGCTGGACGGGGGAGTAGATCGCGTCCACGGGGATCAGGCCGATGTCCTGGTCCTCGTTGCGGTTGTACTGCTCGGAGGCGGGGACGTAGCCGCGGCCCTTGCCGACGTGCAGCTCCATCTCGAAGTCGACCTTGTCCGTGAGGGTGCACAGGACGAGGTCCTTGTTGAGGATGTTGACGGCGGTGTCGGCCTCGATGAGCTCGGCGGTGACCTGGCCGGGGCCGGTGGCCGCGAGGCGCATGACGCGGGGCTCGTCGGTCTCGAGCTTGACGACGAGGTTCTTGACGTTGAGGACGATGTCGGTCACGTCCTCCAGGACGCCGGGGAGGGAGGAGAACTCGTGCTGGGCGCCCTTGATCTTGATGGCGGTGACGGCCGCGCCCTCGAGGCTGGAGAGGAGGATGCGGCGGAGGGAGTTGCCGATGGTGGTGCCGAAGCCGCGCTCGAAGGGCTCGACGGTGAAGCGGCCGAAGACGTCGGACTTGAACTTCGGATCGGAGACGACCTTGGAGGGGAGCTCCAGGCCGCGCCAGCGGATGCGCATGGGATGTACCTCGAACGGGTGTGCGGCGGTTTGTTTTCAAACCAGACGCCGGGCCGGTCATCGGATCGTCCCGCGTGCCGCACACGCACGGGGCGTCCTTCTCTCCGGGGCGTCGAAACAGCGGAGCAAAGAGGGAAAGAAGAAGAGGAGGATCGCTAGGTATGAGGCGCCGGGCGCTCGCGGGGAGCGTCCGGTCTTACACGCGGCGGCGCTTGCTCGGGCGGCAGCCGTTGTGCGGGACCGGGGTGTGGTCCTCGATGGCGGTGACGCGGAGGCCGGTGGAGACCAGGCCGTTGACGGCGGACTCGCGCCCGGCGCCGGTGCCCTTGATGTGCACCTCGATCTCGCTCATGCCGAGCTTGCGGACCTTCTGGCCGGCGGACTCGCCGGCGCGGGTGGCGGCGAAGGGGGTGCTCTTGCGGGCGCCCTTGAAGCCGATCGTCCCGGCCGAATCCCAGGCGACGGCCTCGCCGTCGGTGTCGGTGATGGTGACGATGGTGTTGTTCTGCGTCGCCTTGATGTGGGCGATGCCGCGAACGACGTTCTTGCGGACCTTCTTCGCTTTCTTTGCCATTGACCTTTTCCTCGGATCGTCCGACCCGCTTGGGGTCGTACCCGGGGTCCTGGGGGGTGCTGCGTGCCGTGTGCCGCGTGCCTGGTCGTCCCGGGAGTCCCGGGCGTCGCGAGTTCTGCGGCGGGTCAGCACGCAGCACCCGGCACGCAGCACGATGCCTTACTTACTTCGCCTTGACGCCCTTCTTGCCGGCGACGGTCTTCTTGCGGCCCTTGCGGGTGCGGGCGTTGCAGCGGGTGCGCTGGCCGCGGGTGGGGAGGCCCTTGCGGTGCCGGTCGCCGCGGTAGGAGCGGATGTCCTTGAGCCGCTGGATGTTCTGGCTGACCTGGCGGCGGAGGGCGCCCTCGACGAGGTAGTTGGCGTCGATGATGGCGTTGATCTGGGCGAGCTCCTGCTCGCTCACCTCGTTGGCCCGGGTGTCGGGGTTCACCTGGGCCTCGGCGAGGACCGCGGCGGCGAACTTCGGGCCGATCCCGTGGATGTACTGGAGGGCGTAATAGATCTTCTTGCGGTCGGGGACGTCGACGCCTGCGATACGTGGCACGGGGGGAACTCCTCAGATCGGGCGGGGTGCGATCAGCCCTGGACCTGCTTGTGCTTGGGGTTGGCCTTGCAGATGACGCGGACCCGGCCCTTGCGCCGGATGACCTGGCACTGGCCGCAGATTCTCTTGACGCTGCTCTTGACCTTCATGACACACGTCCTTTCCCGGGGCGCGCGGCGGCGTGCCGGTGGATTTTCCGGGGGCGGGGATTGTAGGCGGCGGCGGCGTGGCCGTCACGCGTCGTCGCGGCCATTTGATATGTCCAAGCCGGTCGTCCGGGCCCCGATTTCGGGACGCGGGGGGCCGGCTGGGCGCTCGAGGGGGGCGGCCTGGGGGCCGGATGGCCTGGGGGGCCGGGGAACGGGCCGGAGGGGCAGGTCAGTGGCGGAAGGTGATCCGGGCCTTGGTCAGGTCGTAGGGGCTGAGCTCGACGGTGACGCGGTCGCCGGGGAGGATGCGGATGTAGTTCATACGCATCTTGCCGGAGACGTAGGCCAAGACCTTGTGGTCGTTTGGGAGTTTGACCATGAACATGGCGTTCGGGAGGGCCTCGACTACTTCGGCTTCGAGGGTGAGCTTGTCGTCCTGCTTGGCCATAGGGCTCCGGGTGAGAGTGTGCCGGCGGGTCTCGGGGTTGGAGCGCCGCTCGGCGGTGGGCAGTAGTGTAGCCGGCTCCTGAGGGGGTGTCGGGATTCAGGGACGCTCAGGCGTCCCGGGGACGGGTCGGGGGGCCGGCCGGGTGGCCGGCGGGGGTGTCATCATCAGCGGGGGCCGCGGATCCGGGCGCCGCGTCCGCCCTCGCCGCCGCCGCCGAGGAAGCCGGCGTAGTTGCGCATGAGGAGGTTGGCCTCGACGCGCTGGACGAAGTCGAGGATGACCGAGACGACGATCAGCAGGCCGGTGCCGCCGAGGAACTGGGTCACGGTCATGTCCACGTTGAGGCTGCGGTGGACGACCATGGGTGTGACGGCGATGGCGGCGAGGAAGGTGGCGCCGACGAAGGTGATGCGCTCCATGACCGTCTCGAGGTACTCGGCGGTCCGGGGGCCGGGGCGCAGGCCGGGGATGAACGAGCCGTGCTCCTTGAGCTGCTTGGCCATCTCCTCGGGGTTGAACTGGACGGTGATCCAGAAGTAGCTGAAGAAGTAGATGAGGATCATCTCGCAGATGATGTAGGGGAAGGCGCCGAAGTTGAAGTTGTCGTTGAGCCAGCGGGTGACGGCGGCCCACCAGGAGCCGTCGCCGAGCGTGGTCTCGGCCTGCTGGTAGAGCATGCCGAAGATGACGCTCGGGAAGATCATGAGGCTGGAGGCGAAGATGACGGGCATGACGCCGCCGTGGTTGACGCGCAAGGGGAGGTAGGAGCGCTGGCCGCCGAAGACCTTGCGGCCGCGGGTGTGCTTGGCCTGCTGGATGGGGATGCGGCGCTGGGCGACGGTCATGATGACCGAGCCGGCGACGACGGCGACGAAGCCGGCGATGAGGAAGATCAGGCCGGGGAAGCCCATGGCGCCCGGCTCGCGCGAGCCGGGCTGGAAGTTGTTGACGACCCACATGATGGCGCCGGGCATCGAGGTGAGGATGCCGGCGGTGATGATCATGGAGACGCCGTTGCCGATGCCGTACTTGTCGATCTGCTCGCCGAGCCACATCAGGAAGACGGTGCCGGCGGTCATCGCGGTGACGGCCATGACCCACCAGATGAAGTTGCCGGCCCACTCCGGGTACACCAGGCCGGTGGCGGAGATGTACTTGAGCCAGCCGATGGCCTGGACGATGCAGAGGCCGACGGTGGCCAGGCGGGTCCACTCCTGGATCTTCTGGCGGCCGGTGGGGCCCTCGTCCTGGAGCTGCTTGAGGCGCTTGGAGACGGTGCCCAGGAGCTGGAAGATGATCGCGGCGGAGATGTAGGGCATGATGCCCAGGCCGAAGATCGTGGACTGACCGAAGCTGCCGCCGGAGAAGATGGCGATGTACTGGGCGGCGCGGGCGGCGGCGGACTGGTTCTCGGCGGCCCGCTGGAAGTGCTCGACGAGGGCCTCCTGGTTCACGCCCGGGAGCGGGATCCAGAAGCCGATGCGGTAGACCGCCAGCATGCCGAGCGTGAAGAGGATCTTGGTCCTCAGCTCCGCGATCTTCCAGACGTTCAGCAGGGCTTTGAAGTTGATCATTGATCCGTCCGTGTCGGCCTGTCGTCTGCCCGCCCGCGGGCGCATCGGCCCGGGGCGGAACGTGGGGTCGCCGCGTGGCCCCGGCGGGGGTCCGCGGCCCGGCGGGGCGCCGGGGTCACCGCCGGATCAGGCCTCGTCGCCGGCGACGGGCTTGGAGGCGCCGGGCTTGCTCCGCTTGAGCTTCTTGGTGAGGTTCTTGGGGGTCTGGTCCTCGGCGTTGCGGTCGATGCCGCGGTGGAAGTCGCGCCGGGTGCCGCGCTGCTCGACGGTGCCGCCGGCGTCCTCGATGAGCTTCTTGGCCTTGGCGGAGACGCGGGCGGCCTTGACCTGCAGCTTGACGGAGACCTTGCGGTCGCCGACGTCGCCGAGGATCTTCAGGTCGCGGCTGGTGTCGCGGATGAGGCCGGCCTTGATGAGGGCCTCGGCGTCCACCGCGCCGCCGCTGGCGAAGTTGGGGTGGTCGAGGATGTCGCGGAGGTTGACGATCCAGAACTCGCTGGCGAAGCGGGCGTTGGAGAAGCCGACCTTGCGGATGCGGCGGAAGTAGGGCATCTGGCCGCCCTCGAAGGCGGTCTTGCGGGCGGTGCCGGAGCGCGATCCCGCGCCCTTGACGCCGCGCCCGGAGGTCTTGCCGTGCCCGGAGCCGACGCCGCGGCCGACCCGCTTGCGGGCCTTGTACTTGCCGGCGTCCTTCGTGATTTCGTGGATCATCGCCATGATCGGGTTACTCCCGCTGGATCGTGCTGCCTGCCCCGCCCCCGGGACGCTGCCCCCCCCGCTGCTGTCTCCGCCGGTGTCGCGGGGCCGGGCGGCCGGCCCCACGGGCTCACTCCTGGGGGGCCTCCCCCGCGGGGGCGTCGGCCGGGCCCTGGGCCTGCGACTCCTCGGGACCGCGCCGGCGTGGGCCGCCGCGGCCGCCGCGGCCGCCGCGGCCGCCCTTGCGCTCCTGGCCGATGGTGTTGACCGGGCCGCGGGCCTTCTCGCCGGTGCGGACGGCGGGCATGTTGATCTTGCCGCGCTCGATCTTGACGGCGATGACGGTCTGCTCGAGGTTGACGCCGCGGAGGGCGGCGACGGACTCCGGGGTGCGGAGCTGCTCGAGGCCGGCGAAGACGGCCTTGATGACGTTGCGCGAGTTGGTGGAGCCGTAGCACTTGGTGAGGGCGTCGGAGATGCCGGCCATCTCGAGGACGGCGCGGACGGTGGCGCCCGCGACGACGCCGGTACCCGGGCTGGCGGGGATGATGCGGACGCGGGAGGCGGAGTAGGCGCCCTCGACCTCGTGGTTCACCGTGCCGCCGATGCGGGGGATGGTGATGAGGTTGCGGCGGGCGTACTTCTGCGCCTTCTCGATGGCCTGGGGGACTTCCTTGGCCTTGGCGTAGCCGTAGCCGACCTGGCCGTTGCGGTTCCCGACGACCACGAGGGCGCCGAAGCTGAAGCGCCGGCCGCCCTTGACCGTCGCGGCGGTGCGGAACACGCCGACGGTGTGGGATTCCATCTGTGTCGTTTCGTCGAGCAGTTCGGGCATGGGTCTTCTCTGGTGAGAGTTGGGTCGTTGGGAGGTCGGGTCGGTGGTCGGGGCGGGCGGGGTCAGAACTCCAGGCCGGCCTTGCGGGCGGCGTCGGCGAGGGCCTTGACGCGGCCGTGGTAGCGGAAGCCCCCGCGGTCCATCGCGACCTTGGTGATGCCGGCGGCCTTGGCGCGCTGGGCGATGAGCTCGCCGACGGCGGCGGCGCCCTTGGCGTTGGAGGTGCGGGCGCCGTCGGCCAGGGGGATCTCCTCGAGCGACGAGGCGGCGGCGAGGGTGCGGCCGGCAAGGTCGTCGATGATCTGGCAGTGGATGTGCTTGAGGGAGCGGTAGACGGCGAGGCGCGGGCGCTCCGGGGTGCCCTGGATGCGCTTGCGGATGCCGCCGTGGCGGCGGGCGCGACGCAGTGCCTTGTTCTTGTTCTTGTCCATCGTGGTGAGCCTTCGCTGGGAGCCGGCTGGCTGGGGTCTGCGGTGGGTTCGGGGTGGGGATCGGGGTCAGGCGCCGAAGGCCTTGCCGGCCTTGCGCTTGATGACCTCGTCGGCGTACTTGATGCCCTTGCCGTTGTAGGGCTCGGGCTTGCGCTTGGAGCGCATCTCGGAGGCGAACTGGCCGACGAGGCGCTTGTCGGAGCCGGAGATCTTCACGAAGCTGCGGTCCACCGTGACCTTCAGGCCCGGGGGGATGTCCATGACGATCGGGTTGGCGAAGCCGACGACGAGCTTGAGCTTGTTGCCCTGGACGGCGGCGGACCAGCCGACGCCGACGACCTCCATGGTCTTCTCGTAGCCCTTGGTGACGCCGTCGACCATGTTCTGGATGAGCGAGCGGGTGGTGCCCCAGTTGGCGCGGGCCGACCGGTTCTCCATGTCGGCATCGTCGATGGAGACGAAGACGCCCTTCTCCGCCTCGTCCCACTTGACGAGGACCTCGGGGCGGTGGGTCAGGCTCAGCGTGCCCAGGGGGCCGGTGACCGTCACCGTCCGGTCCTTGAGCTGGACCTTGACGTTGTCGGGGATCTCAACTTTCTTGCGGCCGATGCGTGACATTGGTGGGATCCAGGTGTCGGGGGACAGGGGTCGGGGTTCGGGCCGGGGCGCGGAGGGGCCGGAGGGTCAGTTGACGGTGCAGAGCAGCTCGCCGCCGACGCGCTCGACGCGGGCCCGGCGGTCGGAGAGGACGCCCTTGGAGGTGGAGATGACGGCGATGCCCATGCCCTGGAGGGGGCGCGGGAGCTCGTCCACGCCGGCGTAGACGCGGCGGCCCGGCTTGGACTCGCGCTTGAGTTCGTGGAGGATGGTCTCGCCGCGGGGGCCGTACTTGAGCTTGATGCGGATGCGGCCCTGCCGGCCGTCGTCCAGGACGTCGAAGCTCTCGATGTAGCCCTCGTCGCGCAGGACCTCCGCGATGCCGCGGCAGACCTTGCTGTTGAGGCAGAGGACCGTCTTGGCGCGGTTGGCGGCCGCGTTGCGGATCCGGGTGAGCATGTCGCTGATCGGGTCGTTGATCGCCATCGATCGTGTCTACCTTGCGTTGGGGCCCTGGGGGCGTCGGCCTGGGGGGCGGGCCGCCCGGGTGGGCGGGCCGCCTGGTGGGGTCGGGTGGGACGGTCGGTTACCAGCTGGCCTTGCGCATGCCGGGGATCTTCCCCTCCAGCGCGAGCTTGCGGAGCATGATCCGGGAGAGGCGGAACTTGCGGTACACGCCGCGGGCCCGCCCGGTGAGCTCGCACCGGCGGACGAGCCGGGTGGAGAACTTGGGGGGCCGCTTGCTCTTGGCCATCTGTGCCTTGGTCGCCATGGTGGTCGGTCCTTACGCGGCCCTCGGGGGGCCGCAGGGGTGTTCGGTCGTGCGTGACGGGCGGATGCTTACGCCGCGCCCTCCTTGCGGAAGGGCATGCCCAGGCCCTCCAGGACAGCCCGGGAGAGCTCGGGGGTGGAGCGGGAGAAGACGAAGTTGATGTTCATGCCGTGGGTGAAGGTCACCTGGGCCATGTCGATCTCGGGGAAGACGCCCTGCTCGGAGAGGCCGATGGAGTAGTTGCCCTGGCGGTCGAAGGCGTTGGCCTTCAGCCCGCGGAAGTCCTTGATACGGGGCGTGGCGAGGTTGATGAAGCGGTCGAGGAAGTGCCACATGCGGTCGCGCCGCAGGGTGACCATGGCCGCGGTCTCGGCGCCCTCGCGGACCTTGAAGTTCGAGACGCTCTTCTTGGCCTTGAGGACGACGGGCTTCTGGCCGGTGATGGTGGCCAGGGTGTCCAGCACGGTGCTCTTGACGTTGGGCGGGAGCTTGTTGTTGTCGAGGTGCCGGCCCATGTTGACGTTGAGCACGATGCACTCGAGCCGGGGCCGGGCCATGGGGTTGGCCAGGCCGAAGCGCTCGCCGACCTGCTTGGAGACCGTCTCGTCGAAGAGCTTCTTGAGGCGCGGGGTGGGCTTGGGGCCGGTGGGCTCCGGGGCCTCGTCCTGCGGCTTGCCCTTCTTTGGTTTCGTGTCCTTGGCCATGTGGCTTTCTCTCGGTGCTCGGTCGGGCGGGTCGGCCCGTGGGGGTCGCTGGTGGGATGTGCGGGTCAGGAGGCCTTGCTCTGGCGGGGGCCGCGGAGGGTGCTCAGGACCTTGCCGCCGCGGACGGCGACGCGGACCTTGGAGCCGTCGGGCCTGATCTCGAAGCGGACGCGGGTGGGCTTGCCGTCGGCGCCGAGGGGGCTGACCTTGGAGATGTGGATCGGCTCCTCGCGGGTGACGATGCCGCCCTGGGGGTTCAGCCGGGTGGGCTTGAGGTGCTTGGTCTTGAGGTTGATCCCCTTGACGACGACGCGGTCCTCGGCGGGGATGACGCGGAGCACCACCCCGGTCTGGCCCTTGTAGAAGCCGCTGGTGACCATGACGGTGTCACCCTTGCGAACGTGGCGTGGCATGGTTAGATGACCTCCGGGGCGAGGGACACGATCTTCATGTAGTTCCGGTCGCGCAGCTCGCGGGCGACGGGCCCGAAGATGCGGGTGCCCTTGGGGTTGCCGTCCTCCTGGATGAGGACGACGGCGTTGGCGTCGAACTTGACGTAGGAACCGTCGGGGCGGCGGGTGGGCTTGGTGGTGCGGACGACGACGGCCTTGGACTTGTCGCCGGCCTTGATGTCCGCGCCGGGGAGGGCCTTCTTGATGGAGACCATCACGCGGTCGCCCACGCCGGCCGTGCGGCGGGTGAAGCCGCCGGAGCGGGTGGTGCCGCCGTAGACGCGGATGATGTACGCGATCTTCGCGCCCGAGTTGTCCGCGACCTCGCACCTGGTTTCTTGCTGAAGCACAGTGTCTACTCCGTCGGGCCCCCGCCGGGGGGCTCATGGGTCGCCGGTTCGCCCGGCCTGGATCAGGCCTGGACCGGGGCGACCTGGTTGCTCTTCTGCACGACGCGGACGAGCCGCCACGTCTTGGTCTTGCTGATGGGGCGGCAGGGCTCGACCTCGACGGTGTCGCCGACGCGGGACTCGTTGAGGGGGTCGTGCACCTGCAGGGCCGTCCGGCGGCGGACGAACTTGCCGTACTTCGGGTGCTTGACCATGAAGCGGATGACCACCGTGCGGCTCTTGTCGCGCTTGTCGCTCTCGACGATGCCGACCTTGTTCCGCTGGACGGTGTTGCTCGCCTCGACTGTGTTCTTGAGGTCCGACGTCATGCTGTCCTCGTCTTGCCGCTGCGGGCGGGCCCCCCGGGGGCCGCCGCCGGTTGGTCACTGTCCCTTACGCCGTGGCCCTCGCCCGCTGGCGGCGGGCGGCGAGCTCGGTCTTCACGCGGGCGATCAGGCCCCGCGTCCGCCTGAACTCCGAGTTGTCCTCGACCTTCTCGGTCACCGCCTGGTTCCGCAGCGCCACGATCCGGGCCCGGTGGGCCTGGAGCTCGGCGGCGAGCTGGGCGTCGTCCATGTTCCGCAGCTGCCGCACGTACTCGCGGAGCTCGTAGATCTTCCTGGGTTGCTTCGCCATCGTCGGTCGTCTCCGTCGCTCGGTCCCCGCCCCGCGGCGCCGCCGCTCACACCGTCACACGCCGCCGCACGAACCGGCACCGCATCGGCATCTTGCTGGCCACGCGGACCAGGGCCATCCGGGCCGTGGCCTCGGAGACGCCGGCGATCTCGAACAGGACCGTGCCCGGCTTGACCCGCGCCGCCCAGTAGTCCACGTCCGCCTTGCCCGTGCCCATCCGGGTCTCCAGGGGCTTCTTGGAGATGGGCTTGTCGGGGAAGACGCGGATGAACAGCTTGCCCTCGCGCTTGAGGTAGTGCTGGGCCGCGATGCGCCCGGCCTCGATGGTCCGGGCCGGGAGCCAGTCGCCGGTCAGGGCCTGGAGGCCGAAGTCGCCGTAGGCGACGTAGTTGCCCTTGGTCGCCTTGCGGTCCCGGATGCGCCGGAACTCCTTGCGGAACTTCACTCGCTTTGGCATCAGCGCCATCGGTCACACTCCAAGTCAGGCTCTGGGCACGGGGGCGCCAGGCACTGGTCGAAAGCCTTGCTTACCGGCGGCCGCGGGCCCGCGCCCGTCCGCCCGCGGCGTTGCTCGCCGCCTCGTCCTGCTCCTGGGCCTCGTAGAGGCCCTTGTAGACCCAGACCTTGCAGCCGATGGAGCCGTAGGTCGTGTACGCCTCGGCGAAGCCGTAGTCGATGTTCGCCTGCAGGGTGCTCAGGGGGAGCGAGCCCATGCGGACGTCCAGGGTCCGGCTCATCTCCGCGCCGCCCAGGCGGCCGGAGATCTGGATCTTGACGCCCTTGGCGCCCGCCTGCATCGCGCCCTCGGCCCGCATCTTGATCACCCGCCGGAAGCTGGCCCGCTTGCGGAGCTGCTCGCAGACGGCCTCGGCGATGAGCTGGGCGTTGAGGTCGGGGTTCTTGATCTCGATGATCGAGATGGCGACCTTGCGCCCGGTGATCAGCTGGAGCTCCTCGGTGATCCGGTCCACCTCGGCGCCCTTGGGGCCGATGACCAGGCCCGGGCGGGCCGTCTTGATCACGATCTTGAGCTCCTCGCGGGTGCGCTCGATGTGGATGTCGCTCACGCCGGCGTTGGGGGGCTGGCGGTTGAGGCGGTTGTCGAGCCAGCGGCGGATGCGGTAGTCCTCGACCAGCAGCTCGCCGTACAGAGCCTTGGGGGCGTACCAGCGGCTCTTGTGCGCCTCGGTGATGCCGACCCGGAAGCCGAATGGATGCGTCTTCTGTCCCATGGTGGTCTTTCGTCTGCGCGGCCTCGGGGCCGACGGGTGGGTTTACGCCTTCTCCTCCACGCCGATCGTGATGTGGCTGGTCCGCTTCATGATCGGGTGCGCCCGGCCGCGGTCCTTGGGCTGGAACCGCTTGATGATCGGCCCCTCGTCCACGCAGCTGATCGAGACGACCAGCGACGCCTCGTCCGCCTCGTTGAGCTGGGCCTCGGTGATCGCGGCGTCGAGGGCCTTCTTGACGTCCACCGCGGCCCGCTTGGTCGTGAAGGCGAGCAGGTTCTGGGCGTCCAGGGCCTGCTTGCCGCGGATCAGGTCCGCCAGGAGGCGGGCCTTGCGGGGGCTGCCGCGGTGGTACTTGTAGACGCTGGTGAAGCTGGCGATGTCGGCGACCTGGCAGCCGAGCGCACCGGCGAGGGCGCGGATGTCCTCCGCCTTGCAGCGCGGGTGGTCGCTGCCGCGCATCCAGTTGCGGATGGCGGCGGCGGCCTGCTCCTGGCTGAGGCCCTTGCGGGCCACGGCCGGGGCGAGATCCTCGGCGGCGGCGCCCCGCTCCTGCATCATCTTGGTCAATCGCTTTGCGTGGATCCTCACGTCGGACTCCCTGGCTGCCTGGTCGATTGGGTCCCGATCCGCTCCGGGGCGGCCCGCTCGGGGCGGGCCGCGCTGCCGGGGTGGCCGGGGGGCTTACTTCTTCTTGCCCTCGGAGATGCCTTCCTTCTTGTTCGTGTGGCCTCGGAAGGTGCGGGTGTGGCTGAACTCCCCGAGCTTGTGGCCGACCATGTCCTCGGTCACGTACACGTCCAGGAACATGCGGCCGTTGTGGACCTTGAAGGTGTGGCCGATGAACTCCGGGACGATGGTGCAGCGACGGGCCCAGGTCTTGATGGGCTCGCGCTTGCCCTGCTGGGTGAGCTTCTCGACCTTGCGGTAGAGCTTCTCGTCGACGTACGGTCCCTTGGTCAGACTGCGGCCCATTGGCGTTCCTCGTTCGATCGTTCGGCCGCCGGTGCGGCCGGGGTGTGCTTCGTTCCTTCTTTGCTTACTTCAGCTGGCCGTAGCGCTTGCTCACGCGGCGGCGGATGATGAGCTTGCTGGAGGCCTTCTTGCGGTTGCGGGTCGGGCCGCCCTTGGCGAGCACGCCGGTGGGGCCGACGGGCGGGCGGTTGCCCTTGGAGCGGCCGGCGCCGCCGCCGAGCGGGTGGGCGTTGTGGCTCTTGGCGACGCCGCGGGTGATCGGCCGGCGGCCGAGGTGCCGGCTGAGGCCGGCCTTGCCGAGCTTGCGGTTCTGGTGGTCGCTGTTGCCGACCTCGCCGATGGTGGCGCGGCAGTCGATGCTGACCATGCGCTGCTCGCCCGAGGGGAGGACGAGGGTGGCGTAGCCGCCCTCCTTGTTGGTCAGGCGGGCGTGGGCCCCGGCGGAGCGGCAGATCTGGGCCCCCTTGCCGGCGATCAGCTCCACGCAGTGGACGTTCAGGCCGGTGGGGATGTCCCGCAGCCGCATGTTGTTGCCGACGCTCGGCTCGACCGGGCCGTCGCCGGAGCCGATGATCGTGTCGCCGTCGGTCAGGCCGCGGGGGGCGGGGATGTAGCGCTTCACGCCGTCGGCGTACTCGATCAGGGCGATGTGGCAGGAGCGGTTGGGGTCGTACTCGATGCCGATCACCTTGCCGACGATGCCGTCGCGGTCGCGGCGCTTGAAGTCGATCACGCGGTAGTTCCGCTTGGCGCCGCCGCCGCGCCCGCGGACGGTGATCTTGCCGGAGTTGTTGCGGCCGCCCTTCTTCTTCAGGGGGCGGAGCAGCGACTTCTCCGGGCGCTTCTTGGTCACCTCGGCGTGCGCGTTGACCGACGCGTTGCGGCGCCCGGCGCTGGTCGGCTTGTAAATCCTGATGGGCATGATTCGTCTTCTTTCCTGGCCCGGGCCTGCTGCCCGTCTCGCGGTCGTCGTGGCTTCGCGTCCGTGTGTCCTCGCCGGATCAGAACAGGTCGATCGTGTCGTCGGGGTGGAGGCGGACGGTGGCCCGCTTGGTCGTGGGGCTGGTGACGTAGCCGTACTTCAGCCGCCGCTCCTTGCCCTTGCGCGTCTGCGTGTTGACGTTCAGCACGCGGACCTTGTAGATCTCCTCGATCGCGGCCTTGATCTCGGGCTTGGAGGCCCGGGGGTCCACCTCGAAGGAGTACTGGTTCAGCTCGTTCATCTGGAACGTGCTCTTCTCGGTGACCAGCGGGCGCTTGATGATGTAGGTCGCGTCCATCAGGCGGCCTCCTCGGCGGCGGTGGCCCGGCCGTCAGCGACGCGTCCGAGCGGGTTGGTCTTGGCGTCCTTGCCGGTCTGGCTCGACGGGCCGTTGAGCCACGCCTCCAGGTCGGCCCTGGCGATGACCAGGTAGCGGTGGTTGAGCATCTCGAAGCAGGTCAGCTGCGCCGCGTTGCACACCGTGACCGACTCGATGTTGCGGGCCGAGCGGCGGACGTTCTCGTTGTCCGCGGCCACCGCCAGCAGCGCCGAGCGGTCCACGTTGAGGGCCTTGAGGAACTCCGCCACCGCCCGCGTCCTGGGCTCCGCCAGCGACAGGTTGTCGACGACGCGGACCTCGTTGTCCATCAGCTTGGACAGCAGCGCGTTGCGGTTGGCCTTGCGGCGCATCTTCTTGGGCAGGTCGAGGCGGTAGTCCTCGCGGGTCCGCTTCTTGGAGTGCCCGTGCCCGCCGCCGCGGAAGAGGTTGGCCCGCTTGTCGCTGTGCCGGGCGTTGCCCGTGCCCTTCTGGCGGTAGATCTTGCGCGTGGACCCCTCCACCTCGCGGCGGTTCTTGGTCCGGGCCGAGCCCTGCCTCAGGTTGCTGTGGTAGCAGACGTACGCCTGCTTGATCAACGCCGGGTTGACCCGGCCGCCCAGGGACTGCTCGTCGATGGCCAGTTTCCCGACCTCGGCTCCCTGCATGTTGTAGACGGGGACATCCATCTGTCTTACCTCGTCCGACGCCTCTGTTCCGCGGCGGGGTCTCGAACCCGCCCGCGCTGCTCGCCTCCTCCGGCTCGACCGCTGTTACTCGGTGCGGAAGGCTCGGATTTGACTCGGCATTCGCCCCGCGGAACGGATCCCGCGGCGGCGCTCCTTGTGCTCGCCCGGCGGTTTCCCCTTCGGGACCCTCCGGACCCGCCGGCCGGCACGCTGCCGACCCGCGGTCAATACCCATCCCCGCCCCCCCTGCTGCCGTTTCCCCCCGGATCAGCCCTTGGCCTTGTCGGCCAGCTTCTTGGCCTTGCTGCGGTTGAGCCGGACGGCGGCGCGGACCAGCAGGGTGCCGCGATTCGCCCCGGGGACCGGCCCCTTGACGAGCATCAGCCCGTTGTCGGCGTCGATCCGGACCACGTCGAGGGAGCGGACCGTGACCCGCTCGTCGCCGAGGTGGCCGGCCATGCGCTTGCCCTTGCGGAGGCCGCCGCCGAAGCCGCGGTTGGAGGCGTGCCCGCCGATGGAGCCGGGGGCGCGGTGCTTGCGCTCGGTGCCGTGGGTGGCGAAGAAGCCCTTGAAGTTGTGGCGCTTCATGCCGCCGGCGAAGCCCTTGCCCTTGCTGGTGCCGACGACGTCCACGTAGGTCTGCCCCTCGAAGTCCTTGACGGTGAGGGTCTGGCCGACCTGGTAGTTCGCGGCCTCCTCGGGGGTGACGCGGAACTCGCGGTGCTCGCGCCTGGGGGCGGAGCCGGCCTTGGCGTCGTGGCCGATCATCGGGATGGTCGAGTTGCGCGGCTTGATGTCGCCGTAGCCGATCTGCACGGCGGTGTAGCCGTCCTTCTCGGCGGTGCGGACCTGCGTGACCACGCAGGGGCCGAGCTGGATGACGGTCACGGGGACGCTGGAGCCGTCCTCCGTGAAGACGCGCGTCATGCCGACCTTGGTTCCCAGGAGTGCGAGGGGCATTGCTTGATCCATCCGTCGTTCGTCCCCGCCCGCCGGATCGGCCGGCGCCGGGGCGGCTTCGTGGTCGGGCCCCCGCACGCCGGGGGCCGCCAGAGGAAGACTCGGGTTCGGTCTGTCTAAAAGAGCCGGCCGCCCTCTCGGGCAGCCGGCCTTGTTCCGATCTTACGCCTTGATCTTGACGAAAACGCCCGCGGGGACGACGAGGCGGTTGAGGGCCTCGACGGTGCGGGCGTTGGGCTCGATGATGTCGATGATGCGCTTGTGGGTGCGGATCTCGAACTGCTCGCGGGATTTCTTGTCGATGAACGGGGAGCGCAGGACCGTGTAGCGCTCGATCCGCGTCGGCAGCGGGATCGGGCCGGCGACCTTGGCGTTCGTGCGCTTGGCGTGGTCCACGATCTCCTTCGCCGACGCGTCGAGGGCGAGGTGGTCGTAGGCCTCCATCCGGATTCTGATCTTGCCGCCCGTCATTGGTTCATCCCGACGTAGGTTTGCTGTCCCGACGTTGAAAAAGCCTTCTGTCTCAGTCGCCGCCGCACACGCCGACGGTGACCACCCTCCGACATGATCCGCCTCATCAGGCCGTCCCGATTGGGCGTCACGGCGGCCGGGCGATCCCTTCGCCCGCAATCTCTTCCCGCTTCCAGCGGTGGTGGTGCGCCCCGCGCCGATCCCTGCCCTTTCCGGCGGGCCGGCGCGTCCGGCGAGTGCGACAATCGCCACCCTGCGCAAGCGCAAGATGGCGAGCCGTAACAGTACGGGCCTGTCGAGCAATGTCAACCCGGTGTTCAGGGGCTCGGCCGGCTTTTCTCGATGCCCCCCACCGCGTGGTCCGATGGCAGATTCTGTCCCCCCGGACCCCGCCGCCCCACCCGGCCGCCTGCGTATTGATTGATCGTTCCCAGCCGGGCCGCGGCCGAACCGGCCTGCACCCCCGAACCGAGCGCCACCATGAGCACCCCCGCCGCCCCCCTCCTCCCCTCCGCTTCCGGCCCCCTCCCCCGATTCTGGCGTGCCCGCCGCGGGGTGGTCCTCGCCGCCATCCTGCTCGCAACCCACCCGGCTGGGGCCAATCCGCGTCAGCCCGCCCCCCCGCCCGGCGCGATCGGCACGACCGAGCTCTCCAAGGACCCGTTCCGGCTCGAGAGCGTCGGGCTGACCATGTACCTGCCGGCGGAAGCAACCGCTGAAGCCACCCGAATCGGGGGGAAGATGACCGCCCAGGTCCTCCCCGCCGACCGCACCTGGCTCATGAACATCCAGACGCCCCAGACGTCGGACCCGACCTCGACGATCAAGGAGGCCGCGGACCAGACCATCGCCCTGCTCCAGGGGGCGGTCGGAATTCTGGACCGCAAAGAGGTCAACGTCCTGGAGACCAAGGCTCAGCTCCTGGAGCGGGTGGAGAACCTCCAGCTCCGGGGGGGGCCGGCGGAGCGGATCTACGTCTCCCTCCCCGCCGTTGACGGGACCCGGATCGTCAAGGGGTACACCATCTTCAAGCCCAGCGACCGGCAGTTCGTCGTCTTCGAGCTGATCACCCCCGAGCCGGAGTTCACCAGGGCCAAGGGGGTCTACGAGACGACCGTCGCCACGGCGGAGTTCGTGGACCCGGTGGCCCTCGCCGCGGACCGGGGCCAGGCGGTCAAGGCCGGGATGGCGCTCCTCTCCCGACTGGGGCCGGAGGACTACGAGGCGCTGCTGGATGGGCAGGAGCGGTGGGTCCGCCTTTACGTCCCCGCCCCCAGCGGCTCGCCGCGGGACGCCGAGGAGATCGGCTACCGGGGGATGACCTTCTGGAAGGGCCACCGCGGGGAGGTGGACCCCGACCGGCCGCGGTCCCGCTGGACCGCGATCGACCGGCAGGAGGGGTACCTCGTGCGGATCCGGGCCCGGATCGTCCAGGGGACCGACTTTCTGGATTCCGAGGGGATCTACTTCATGACCCCCGACCGGCGGGAGGAGACCTGGTCGATGCAGATGGCGGTCCGCGATGCGTCGGGGAAGCAGGTCGGCCTCTGGCGGGAGGTCGGCGTGCGGGCCGACACCCAGATGACCGTCTCGGTCGAGCAGACCGGGCAGCCCCCCCGCCGGGTGCAGCCGCTGATCGAGGGGGAGGGGTACCTGTCGCAGTTCGAGTCGTTCCTCCTGCCGCGGCTGATGATCCGCGCCGGGGTGGAGACCGAGTTCGGGTTTTACACCTACCGGAGCGAGAGCGAGACGATCTCGCTCCGCCGCGACGAGCTCTCCCGCGAGGACGCCGGGGCCTGGACGGTCACCACGCGGTTCCGCGAGGACGTCCCCGCGCAGGTGAGCGTCTACTCGGAGGACGGCGAGCTGGTGCGGACCGACCGCGGCAACGGCCAGGTCGCCGCGCCGGTTCAGCTCCGCCAGCTCGAGGAGCTGTGGCGGACCAAGGGCCTCCCGACCGGCCCCCTCCAGCGTCGCCGCTGAGGCCGGATGGGCCGTGAAAGCGGAGCGGATGCGGCGGAGCCCGGGCGAAGCTGTACACTGCCCGCATGGATATCCACCCCGCCGCTCGCTCTGCCGCCGACCTCGCCGATTCCTGTGAGCATGCCCCCCGCCCCCCCCACTGCCACCCCTGGCGGCGGGTGACACGCTGCGCCGGCCTGCTGCTGGCGGCTGGCGTGCTGGGGGCGTGCGCCTCATCGACGGCCCCGCTCCAGACCACGGCGGCCGAGCCCGCGGCAACCGAGCCGGCCGCGGCGCCGGCGTCGTCGCTGGGATTTATGGCCGTCATCGACGGCGAGAGCGTCCCCGCGCCGGCCATCAAGATGGGCGAGGCGGCGACGATCGAGCGGATCCTCGACGAGGGGATCAACCGCAACCGGGTGATGGACCACCTGACGCACCTGTGCACGCAGTTCGGCCCGCGTCTGACCGGCTCCTCGAGCCTGCAGGCCTCGGCGGAGTGGGCGGCGGAGCAGTTCCGCTCGTGGGGCCTGCAGAACGTGGAGCTGCGCGAGTGGGGCACGATCCCCGTCCGCTTCGACCGCGGGCCGAGCACGGGCCGGTTCATCGTGAAGGTGGAGCGTCGGCAGCGGCCGCGGCGGGGCGAGCCGCAGGAGGAGCCGACGATCGAGGACCGCGTCGTCCGCGAGCCGGAGTTCACCACCCTCGCCTGGGGCGCGGGGACCGACGGCCCCCGGCGCGGCCCGGTCGTCCGCATGCCCAGGACGGACGAGGAGTTCGCCGAGATCGTGGACAAGCACCCCGGGGCGTGGGTGCTCATCCCGCCCCAGACGGTCGCCAGCGCCCAGGGGATCCGCGGCGTGCGCTCGCTGTACAGCACGCGCTTCCGCCAGCGCGAGGAGGTGCGGCAGAAGGTCGCCGCCGGTGAGCTGGACCCGGCGACGCTGCCGGTGGACGACCGCCTGCTGTTCGCCAACATCAGCGGGTTCATCTCCTCATCGCGGGACGAGCGGGTGTGGACGAGCGCGGCGCCCGGGTGGCAGGAGATGTCCCCCGACGCGATCCCGCGGGACGTCGAAGTGATCGTCCGGCTGAGCGACTACGACTACCTCAACTCGCGCCTGGCCGACGGCGAGGAGATCGAGGCGGAGTTCGACCTGCCGCACACCTTCACCCCCGGGCCGATCCCCTGCTACAACGTCATCGCCGAGATCCCGGGGACGACCCGGCCCGAGGAGGTCGTCATCGTCTCGGCGCACCTGGACTCGTGGAACGGCCCCGGCTCAATGGGGACGACCGACAACGGCACCGGCACGAGCACGACGCTGGAGACGGCCCGGATCCTGATGGCCGCGGGGGCCAGGCCCGAGCGCACCATCCGCTTCATCCTGTGGACGGGCGAGGAGCAGGGGCTCCTCGGCTCGCGGGCGTACGTCGAGCAGATCAAGGACGAGCTCCCCAACATCTCCGCGGTCTTCGTGGACGACGGGGGGACGAACACGCAGGGGGGCCTGGCGTGCACGCACGAGATGGCCCCGATGCTCGCCGCGGCGACCGCGCCCGTGAACGGGAAGTTCTTCGATTCCGCGGACGGCAAGCCGCTGAACGTGAACATCCGCCCCAGCGACGAGTTCCGCCAGGGGGGCGGGAGCGACCACGCCTCCTTCGTCCGCGTCGGGGTGCCGGGGTTCTTCTGGGACGAGGTCGGCCGCGCGGAGTACGGCTACGGGTGGCACACGCAGCACGACAAGCTGGAGCTGGCGATCCCGGAGTACCTGATGCAGTCGGCGACGTGCTCGGCGGTGACGGCGTACAACCTCGCCTGCGCCCAGACGCTGCTGCCGCGGTGGGAGATGAAGACGGAAGGGGGCGAGGGGCAGGATCGGCCGGGCCGGCGCGAGCAGCCCGCAGCCCCGGCCTCCACCCCCGCCCCCGCCGGGCGCTGAACGACCGAATCCGCCGCTCCTCACGGGAAACGAACAGGATCCGACCATAGACTCACCGCATGGCAACTGAACGCTTTGTCTCCGCCAAGGCCCGCCCGGAGGAGGAGCACCGCAACTGGTCCCTCCGCCCGACGCGGATGGCGGAGTACGTCGGCCAGCCCGAGCTCATCGAGCGGCTGGCGATCACCATCCAGGCCGTCCGGGCCCGCGGCGAACCGATGGAGCACGTGCTCCTGCATGGCCCGCCGGGGCTGGGCAAGACCACCCTCGCCCACGTCATCGCCGAGGAGATGGGCTCGCGGGTGCAGGTCACCAGCGGCCCGGCCCTCAGCCGCGGCACGGACCTGGTCGCCGCGCTGACGCAGCTGGAGGCCAACGACGTCCTGTTCATCGACGAGATCCACCGGCTCCCGATCGCCGTCGAGGAGTTCATCTACCCGGCGATGGAGGACTTCCGGATCGACGTGCCGGTGGACTCGGGGCTCAACGCCCGGACGGTGCAGATCAAGCTCAAGCCCTTCACGCTGATCGGGGCGACGACGCGGGCCGGGCTGGTCTCCAGCCCGCTGCGGTCGCGCTTCGGGATCACGCACCACCTGCGGTACTACGACGCCGCGGAGCTCCTCCGGATCCTGGAGCGGAGCTGCGGGCTCCTGAACGTCAAGGCGGACGGGGACGGGGCGCTGGAGCTGATCGCCGCGAGGTCCCGCGGCACGCCGCGGATCGCCAACCGGCTGCTGCGGCGGGTGCGCGACTACGCCCAGGTCAAGGGCGACGGCCGCCTGACGCGGCAGATGGTCGAGGCGGCCCTCTCGCTGGAGGGTGTGGACCTGCAGGGCCTCGACGAGCTCGACCGGGCCTACCTGCGGACGATCGCGACGACGTTCCAGGGGGGGCCGGTGGGACTCGAGGCGGTCGCCGCGAGCATGAACGAGGACGCGGGGACGCTGGAGGACGTCGTCGAGCCGTACCTGCTGCAGACGGGCTTCCTCGCGCGGACGCGACGCGGGCGGGCGATCACGCGCGCCGGAGCGGAGCACCTGGGCGTGCCGCTGAGGGAGGAGGAGGCGGCGGGGTTGTTCGAGGAGGAGTAGGCGGGGCCTTCCTCGTCATGCCGCAGGTCAGGACGCATCGCTCGGAACACGCCGGCCACGTCCCCGAGATGCGCCGAGCACCCACGGCAGCACGGCCCCGAACATGAAGTTGCTCGGCGCGGTCTCGGCGATGTGCACCAGCCGCACCGCCTCGGGCATGAACGCGTTGGGCAGGAGCAGCTGCGCGTTCATCATCACGGCAAGGAAGACGCCGAGCACCGCGCCGCCGCGCCAGCGCGGCCCGCGGAGCAGCGACAGGATCACCCACCCCAGCCCCGCCCAGAGCGCCCCGCGGAGGAGTTGCAGCGGCACGAACCACGGCGCCCGGGACTGCAACGCCGCGAGATGCGAGAAAGACCCGGCGGGGTCGCCGCCGCCGTAGTACGCACGGACCACCGGCGACCGCCAGGCGATGAAGTACCCGAAGACGAGGTACACGGCGACGTAGATCACCGCCGCCGCCGCGACCCCGGCCCATGCCCGCCCCGACCAGCCCGGCCCCGCCGGGGCGTGCGCCGGATCGCCGCGGCGGGGCCGCACACGCCAGAAGATGAGCACGCCCAGCGGGGCGACGATCACCGCGACGGCCGCCCCCATGCCGATGATGCGGAGCGCGAGCCCGGCGCGGACGACGCCGAACGCCACCGCCTCGACCTGCGGCTGCACGGCCACGACGCCGAATGTCGCGATCGCCAGCCCGCCGACGAGCCGCCACCCGTGCGCGTGGGCGCTGAGCAGGACAGCGGCGATCGCCATCGCCTCCAGAACGCACACCGCGATCACGAGCGCCAGGAGCTTGAGGCTCGCGCCCACATCCGGGGCGCGTGGCGGCGGCGAACGCTCCGCCGACGCGGGAGCCTCTTGACTTATGGCCGCGCTCGACTCGGCCGGGGGCGGCGGGGCGGCCAAGCCCGTGGCGGCCGCGCCGACGATGTGCGCCAGCAGCAAAACCAGGACCAGCGCCGCCACACGCGGGAGGAAGAGGGCGACCTGCATGGGGCTCGCTCCGGGAGAAGCGTCAAGATGTTGTTGGGAGCCGCGGCCGCGAGTTTCGCCGCCCCCCCCGGGGGCCGATCAGTCCTCGCCGCCGCGGCCGGACCTCCCCAGCGTCGTCGCGAGCCCATCGATGCTCGCCACGTTCTTCTCCCGCTTGTACCGCTCCAACCCCTCCTCCCCCTTCTTCTCCGCCCACGCGATCAGCTCGTCCCGCTCCCCGCGGTACTCATAGATCGGCACGCCGTAGCCGCAGGACGTCTGCGCCCGCTCCACGCGGATGTCGAAGATCTGCCGCGTGCCGGGCAGAATCTCGAAGCGCGGCGCGAGGTCGTCCCACCCCTCCGCCCCGGGGAGCACCGTCCGGCCGCGGCCGTACAGACGCACGATCTTCGGCGGGCCCTCGAAGGCGCAGAACATCAGCGTGATGCGGCCGTTCTCCTCCAGGTGCGCGGAGGTCTCGTTGCCGCTGCCGGTCAGGTCGAGGTAGGCGACGCGCTTCTCGTCCAGCACGCGGAAGGTGTCGAGGCCCTTGGGGGAGAGGTTGATGTGCCCGCCGGGCCCGATCGGCGCGGTGGCGACGAAGAACATCCGCTGCGCGAGGATGAACGCGCGAAGCTCGGGGGTGATGTGGTCGTGCGCCTTGCCCATACGCGTTGATCCCGTCCGGCCGCTGCCGTGCCCCCCCTCCCCCCCCTCTCC
>JBIQJK010000209.1:0-4365 GCA_044507535.1 Planctomycetaceae bacterium
CGCCGCCCCCGCCGAGCCCTTCGACCCCCCGCCCGAGACCGTCGCGGCCCTGCTGGCCGACCTGGCCGACCCCTCCCTCTCCCTCCGAGGCCTGGCCGCCCTCTACAAGACCACCCTCGACGCCCTCAGCGCCTTCCTGGCCCGCCCCGACGTCGCCGCACGGGTGGACCAGGTCGAGTCCCTCTACGCCCGCCACGCCCGCTTCGTCGCCGCGGCCCACCTCCCCGCCGCCGCCCGCTACCTGACCCACCTGCTGGATGAGCAGGTCCAGATCGTCGCCCGCTCCCCGGTCCGCCCCGACAACCACAGGGCCCTGGAGACCCGCCGCCGCACGCTGGAGTCCACCCGCCGCGCCGCCGCCCTGCTGCTGCGCATCGCCCGCTTCACCCCCGGCCCCACGCGCACCACAGCACCCCGCCGCCGCCCCGCCGCGGACCAGGCCCCGCCCCCGCCCCTGGCCGCGTCCCCCTCCCTCTCTCCCTCCCCCTCGACGGCGACGCCCACGCCCCCCGGCCGCGGCGAGCCACACCCGCGGGGCTCCTCCCCTTCCACCTCCTCCCGCCTCAACGGATCAACGAACCCCGCCCACTCCAACACCTCATCCACCCCCAAATCCGGGCCGCAGCCGACGACCAAACCCGCCTCTCCGCCGCGCCACAACGGCCACAACGGGAAGCTCCAACACGCCCGCTGATCGCGGTGCCGCCGTCAAGGCTAATTTCTCCGGCCGGCCCGAAATTATGGCTTCCCCCAACCGGCCTTCACATCCGCACTAAGTTGTTGCTACTGGCCCATTTATGAGCGACGCATCGGCGGGTGCGCCATCCCCCTGCCATTACACGACAAAATCTCGGCTTTGCCTCTTGCAATTCCGAGCGTGTCGGTTTAGTTTGGCTCATGCCGCCGCCGCCTCTGGCGGCCATGTCCCGAGGCAGGCCACGACGCCGCCCCGACCCCGCCCGCCATCCCCCGCTCTCTCGCCCGCGTCGATGTGCCGCGGATCGGATCGTTGGAACCTCAGTAGAGGAGATGGGTCAATGAGAAGTAGTCGTGCTCTTGCCGCCCTCGTCGCCGTCGCCGGCACCGCCGGGGTCGCGTCGGCGCAGTTCACCATCACCCCCGGCGGCGCCAACGCCGGCGACGGCGCCTTCCAGAACGGCGTCGTCCCCTCCGGCCCCACCGGCACGGGCTCCGCCGCCGCCAACCTCCGCCCCGGCAACGCCGCCAGCACCCCCGACAGCGCCTTCCAGGCCTGGTGGTGGTTCCGCGGCCCCGGCGACACCCGCGAGTTCACCTTCGCCAACGGCACCAGCGGCAGCCTCTCCGTCTCCGGCACCATGGTCGGCGACAACACCGGCAACCTCGACACCGGCGGCTACGACTTCACCGTCACCAACAGCTCCTACAGCTTCACCTCCACGCAGCGCTGGCAAATCTTCAACCCCTCGGGCACCCCCGGCACCGACGTCCAGGTCCTCGCCTCCAACACGATCACCAACACCGGCGGCTCCGCCGCGACCTTCTCCCTCTTCTACTACATGGACTTCGACGTCGGCGCCAGCACCAGCAACAGCGCGTCGATGGTCGGCCCCAACACCATGTCCATCAGCGGCGCTTCCGGCAACGTCGTCGAGTGGGCCGGCGTCGGCGCGGACGCCTACCAAGTGCAGACCTACTCCACCCTCCGCACCTCGCTCTCCGACACCTCCGTGACCAACCTCAACAACACCGGCCTCCCCTTCGGCCCCGGCGACTTCACCGGCGCCTTCCAGTGGGACCTCACCCTCGACGCCGGCGCCTCCATCACCCTCTACAGCGGCTTCACGCTCAACGGCCCCGCCCTTCCCGCCCCCGGTGCGGGCGCTCTCCTCGGCGCCGCCGGCCTCTTCGCCATGCGCCGCCGCCGCGCCTGAACCCGCTCCATCACTCAGCTCCTCGAGCGCGACGGCGCCGGCTCAACCCGGCGCCGTCGCCACCCTTTGGGGGACGATCACCACCGCCTCGGGCGACTCCAGCCGCCGGCTCAGCGGCCACGCGAGCAGGGCCGCGCCCACCCCCGCGTAGGCCGCCGCGGCGTACAGCTCGATCACCTCCTCGACCCCGCGGAGCGTCTCCTCGCTCACGAACTCCGGGTGGCGCATCAGGTCGTCGGTGGTGAAGCCCCCGAAGCACAGCAGCGACGAGATCAGGAACAGCATCACCGCCCCATCGCGATTCCGGATCAGCCGCGGGATGACGCGAGCCCCGCGCACCAGCGGCACGGTCAGCGCCGCCAGCAGCAGCAGGCCGATGATCCCCCAGAGGAGCTTGGGCGCCAGGGGCACATCAAAGTCCAGCCACCACCGCGTCCGGAAGTGCATCCCCCACCGCCCGAGGTTCTCCGGCCGCGGCCAGAGGTGCAGGTCGAACTCCCGCATCGTCGCCAGGCCGGCCACCGCGTAGAACCACAGCGCCCCCGCCCGGTCCATCGGCGTCGGCCCCCGGGCGGCCGCGGCGACCAGGAGGATCAGCGCGGAGTACCAAAAGCCGAGTTGAAGGAGCTCGATCGGCCCCCCCTCGGCGTGCACCGCCTCGGGAGGCCCCGCGAGGGCGTACACCCCCCCAACGACTGCCAGGAGCCCAACCGCGGCCATCAGCGCAACGCGTGGCCAGGGTGTAGCGCGGTTTACCGACGTGGGAATCCGGCCCATGGGCCGGCGATAGTAGGGGGCCGGCCCAGCGAAACACCAGCGGCCGCGGCAGAAACTCACGCGGCCACCGGCGTCCCGGACCTTGTGTGGCCCCCGTGTGTGGGGGGCGGAGGCGGCCCCGATCAGTTGCCGGTGTTGTCCACGGCGCCGTCCACCGCGTCGGCGGTGTTCTCGGCGGCCTCGTCGATCGCCTCGCCGGTGCGCTCCGCCGGCCCCTCCCGCTCGCAGGCGGCCCCCACCATCATCGCGGACCCGAATCCGACCGCGGCCAGACCGATCCAGAGGCTCCGCCACAGGCTGCGATGCTCGAGCACGGTCGTTCTCACATCCATGGTGTCCTCCTTGTGAGCGGGCCATGCCGGCCGCTGAAGCCGGCGTCGCTCACACGTTTCATACGCCTCTCCCGGGGCCGGACGCATGAAATCCACTGCATGATGCGGGCAAGGGCTCATCCGCGGCTCACCGCCCGCTCACCCCGCGCGGGGAAGGTGCTGGGAGACGCCGCTTCCAAAGGAGGCCTCCCGATGCTGATGCCGCCCTTCCGTCACCCGCTCGGCGCTGCGCTGCTGTCGCTGGCGCTCCCCGTGGCCGCGAGCCAGCCGGAGTTCCGCTCGGTGCATCCGCCCGCGAGGGGGCCGGGCGCGGCCGGGGCTGTATCCGCGCCGGACACGCCGCACCGCGGCCGGTTCCCGGGCGTGGTCGTGGTGCGGTCGGACACGGGGGCGAGGGCGGCGCGTGCGGGTTCGTCGCGGGCGATCGAGGTGCCGCGGAACGCGTGGCCGGATGAGTCGCGCCGGGGGGCGGAGCTGGAGGAGCGGCTGGCGCGCAACGAGGAGCTGGCGGACTGGCGGTACCGGAGCGCGCCGTGGCGGACCGACACATCCGCGTACATCGAGCAGACGTACCCGATCCGGGAGCGGTTCGACGGGTGGAGCTACGGGGTGTACTGGAACAAGGTGACCCGGCGCTGGGAGTATGGGTACCACACGACGGAGTTCGGTCTGGACCCGGACTTCTACAGATAGGCGGAGAGAACGCCGCTCAGCGCTCAGCACTCAGCACTCAGCACAGTATTGTGTTCAGGCGCCTGTGCGTGCTGCGGCGCAGCGAGGAAGGCGGCGAGCATCCGGGGGCCGAGGGGGGTGAGGACGCTCTCGGGGTGGAACTGGACGCCCTCGATGGGGAGGGTGGGGTGGCGGATGCCCATGATCTCGCCGTCGTCGGCGCGGGCGGAGACGGCGAAGCCGGGGGGGACGGCGCCGGGTTCGATGGAGAGGGAGTGGTAGCGGCCGACCTCGATCGTCGCGGGGAGGCCGGCGAAGAGGCCCGCGCCGTCGTGGGTGATGCGGCTGGCCTTGCCGTGCATGAGCGTGGCGGCGCGGCCGACGCGGCCGCCGAAGACCTCGGCGATGGCCTGGTGGCCGAGGCAGACGCCGAGGATGGGGACGCGGCCGGCCATGGCCTCGATCAGGGGCATGGAGACGCCGGCGTCGCGCGGCGAGCCGGGGCCGGGGGAGACGGCCAGGTGTGTGAAGGGGCCCGCGAGGGCCTCGTCCACGGTGATGCGGTCGTTGCGGGCGACGGTGACGTCGGCGCCGAGGACGGCGAAGGCCTGGACGAGGTTGTACGTGAAGGAGTCGTAGTTGTCGATGAGCAGGAGACGGGGGGGACGGGA